>CAZPIK010000157.1:0-9148 GCA_964586185.1 uncultured Candidatus Sumerlaeota bacterium
GGCAAAGGTTGCGTATCCGCCCGCCGACCCCCCCGCGACGACCGCGCCAGAAAGCGCCGAACCGAGCGCGCAGGTCTGGGCAGATCGCGAGGTCTTCATCGGGCGTCCCGTCACGTCGGCGTAAATCTGCATGATGAGCGGATTTTTCTCCGCAATGCCGCCGCAATTGATGATCTCGCGAATTTCGACGCCGTATTCTTCGAGCCGCCGAATAATTTTCAGCGCGCCAAACGCCGTCGCCTCGATGAGTGCGCGATAGATTTCGTGAGGGCGCGTATGAAGCGTTTGACCGATGATGAGACCCGTGAGCCGCGGATCCACAAGCACGCAGCGATTGCCGTTGTTCCAATCGAGCGCAAGTAATCCCGATTCGCCCGCGCGCAATTTCGCGGCTCCATCCGTAAGGGAATCATGGTTTCCGTCATTCGCGCCGCCGGGTCGGATTTGATTCACGAACCAATTGAAGATATCGCCGACGGCGGATTGACCCGCCTCGATACCATAACAACCGGGAACGATGGAGCCGGGGACGATGCCGCAGACTCCGGGAATATCGGGCAGAGCGCGATCCATCGGCCAGACCATCATGTCGCAAGTCGAGGTGCCCATGATTTTGACGAGCGTTCCCGGTTTGATTCCCGCGCCGACGGCTCCCTGATGCGCGTCAATGACGCCCATCGCAACGGGAATTCCGGTCGGCAGTCCCCATGCGTCGGCCCACGTTTTGGAAAGTTGACCCGCGGGACAATCCGACGCGTAGGCTTTATCGGCGAGTCGTTCCCGGAGCGCGCCCATCTCCGGCGCCAGCGATGCGAGAAACTTTTGCGCGGGGTAGCCGCCCCAATCGGTGTGAAACATTCCTTTGTGTCCCGCGCCGCAAATTCCGACGCGAACTTGGGACGCTTCTTCAACGCCACAAAGAATCGCGGTGATCCAATCGGCGATCTCCACCCAAGTGTGTGCGGCGGCAAAGACCTCGGGATCAACTTTCAGGCAATGCCAAATTTTGGAGAAGAACCATTCCGACGAATACGTCCCGCCGCATTTGGCGAGGTATTCGGGATGCCACTCGGCGGCGCGAGAGGTGATCGCTTCGGCCTCCGCAATCGCGGTATGGTCCTTCCAGAGCCACGCCATCGCGTTCGGGTTGTTCACGAATTTCGATTGTTCGGTGAGCGGTCGAGCGTGGGCGTCAATGGGCATCGGTGTCGAAGCCGTGGCATCGAGTCCGATTCCGATAATATGTTCGGCAGAAAAACCGATCTCGCGTTCGCGCGCTTGCGCAATGGCCGTGGGGACGAGGCTTTCGAGCGCTTTTAGGTAATCGCCGGGATGCTGCCGCGCAAGGTTCGGATCGCGCCGATCGAGGATAATGCCCGATTCGCCGCGGGGATAAGGATAAACCGCCTCGCCGACTTCGAGGCCGTCCGAGACGCGCACGATAAGAGCTCGCGCCGAATTCGTTCCGAAATCGAGTCCGATGGAATATTTGGAATCCATGCTTTGCCTTCTCCCCGTTTTGAAATCTAAAGACGTGATATTTAACCGCAAAGGGCGCGAAGATCGCAAAGGGAAGGTGACCGAAAAAGCGGTTGATTCGCGCGTGAAAATCGGACACTCTTGGCGCGGGGTCATTGGCGCGCATTGAATTTACAACGCGCTTCCCAACGCCATCCCAAACTTATTCCACTGTAGAAGCGAGGATTTCCCGATGAAACCCATCTCCCGTACCCTCTCGCGACGCGCCGGATTCGGCAGTCTGGCCTGCGCCTTGGCCCTTTGCATGGGCTGCTTTGGCGCATTTCCAATGACCAAAGGCTTGTACAAATTCAACGTGGACTCGAGCGAAAATGAGTTCGTCCAATCGGTCATGTTTTGGGTGACCTCGCCCGGTTATCTTTTCTGCGTGATCGCCGATATCATCGTATTGAACCCCATCGAATTCTGGGGCGGCAATGCAGTGGAACTGAGCGCCGGCCCAAATACGGACGTGAAAGTTTCCTCGAATGCTTCGCCCGAAGTTTATTTGACCAGGACGGGCACGGAAGAATTCACGATGCTTAATGCGCGCACGGGCATGATCGAAGGTTACATCCGCAAGGCCGAAAACGGCGACGTGCTGGTCTGTTCGGCGACAGGCGGATCCGTGCGCCGCCTGCCAGGTAAACCCAGAATTTAAGACCAACGTGTTCGGGAATCACTTTTGGCGATGCGTGGTTCGACTTTGGCCCTTTCGAAAGGGGCGTGGTCGGCTCTATCGCCGGGCTTGGAAAAGTTTGCGCGGAGTTGAAACCGTTCGTGACGATCAAGGGTTTCGCTTTCGCGTTGATTTGGATGACTTCATCGGGGCGCATTTGGCTTTGGATGGTTCTTTCGAGGGAAATACGATCCGTCAGTTTTCCCAACGGATAGAGAATCGCGGATGTCAGTTTTTCTTAGATATCGGGGCGAATATCGGAATCTATTCGGTTCGCATCGGCTCATTGAAGACGATACGGAAAGTTTACGCCTTCGAACCTGATCCAACAAACTTTGAATTTCTTCTTGAAAACATCGGCTTAAACGGCATCCAGAACAAAGTGCAACCCATGTGTTGGGCGCTTTCATCGGTAAAGGGTACCGCGCAGCTTTTTGCCGCTGAACGCGGACTCGAGGTGGATTGGAAAAAACTGAACCGCGGCGCGAACTCTCTCCAGCAGAATCCTACGCGCCACAGCAAAAGTTTTTCGGTGGAGACCATTCCCCTTGATGATGCCCTAAAACTCGAGGACGAAAACATCGCCGTCAAGATCGATGTTGAAGGCCACGAAGCCGAAGTCCTTTTGGGAATGAAGGAATTCCTTACGCGCAATCATGGCATTCTCTTGATTGAAATTTTTCCGGACAATCGCGATCGTGTAATAAATCTGCTCAATGGGTTGGGCTATTTTGAGAACCCAGATTGGGATCAAACCGAAGGATACAATTATCTTTTCGAAAAGACTTTCACGGCGAAGGATTAATCAATTTCTGCAGCTCCGCCCTTGCTTCAGGTTGATCGGGCTGAATCGCCAGCCATTGCCGATAAATTTCGGCAGCTTCATCCGGCTGATTCGCGTTGACAAGCATCCGAGCCAACACGCTCATAATGCGCACGCTTCGCGGTTCCAGTTCGTGAGCTTTTTTGTAATGAGCGATCGCTTCCTTTAGATTGTTCGACCGTGCGAGCGCCGCGCCGAGCGCTTCGTGAACCAGCCACGATCCTGGATTTCGCGCCAGATTCGCCGTGAAGAGCGAAGTCTGGTTGCGTCGTTTCATCGTTTCGGAAAAAGTCAGTGCGCCAAGAACAATAAGAAGAAAAACCGCAGCCATTTTTTTGAGTCGAATTGACTTTGAATCGAGCCGACGACCCATCGCGACGCACGCGATGGCAAACGGGGCAATGAGAGCTGCGCTGGCGAGATATTGGTAGCGATCCGCGCCAAATGCCGCGAGCATGAATCCGAAATCCACGAAACCGAGAACGGGCGCAAGCGTGATCGCGAAAATTGCCCACGACGCCAACATCCAACGCACACTGCGTGATCCTCCACTGGCGAACAATGCTAAGGGAATAAACGCAACCGCGTAGGCTACCCACCGTCCGAGTTCAATTGCGGACGGCATGACTCTTGGATAGATCGCCATGAAATTGAACGGCCAGACTACTTTTGAGAAATAGAAACCAAGATTACGCCCCGCAAGCGCGAGACGTTCCATGCCGTCCAATTCCGTTCCCGGATTGCGCACGACCTGCTTTCCCCATCGCCAATCCAAGTACGCAATGACGATTCCGAGAATCAACATGGGAACAAGGAGTGATAATCGTTTGTATTCGCGCCTTCGGTCTTGGGTCGAGATAACAATCGCGAGCGCAACGGGAAGCGTCAGCGCGATGGATTTGCTTAGCATCGCGAGAGCGTAAAGAGCCATCGCCGCGACGCCGAATTTTAATCCGCGCGTTTCCGTAAACTTGAGATACGCGAGAAACGCCGAGAAATAAAAAAATGCCGATAACAGATCTTTGCGCGCGATTGCCCACCCGACCGCTTCGACGTGCGCCGGGTGAACCGCAAAAAGCGCGGCCGCAAGCCACGCTCCACGCGACGAGAACCGCGTGACAATAAAATAGAGCAATAATGAATTGATAGAATGCAGGACGACATTCGTGAACAGGAATCCTGCAGCGTGCATTCCCCAGATTCTGTATTCCAACCAGAACGAAGTATAAGTCACCGGCCAATAGTGCTCTTCGAAATCCCTCATCCGCGAAGGATGAAACCAAATATCCATCAACCCTCGCGCTTCGCGAATTAAGGGATTGCGAATCAGCGCGTCGTCATCCCAATTAAACTCGGCGAAGAGAGCCGGGAGATAAACGATGAAGGACAAGAGCGCAAGTCCCGCCAACCGCATTCCTTCGGATTCAAGCAGCGATGGAATTTCCGCGCCGGGAATTTTGTGTTCCGCTGAAACTCGGCGTTGTCGCGTGGCCACGTTAGTTCCTTAAATCACGCATCCGACATTGAATACCCATAAGAAAATACTTAACCGCAAAGACCTCGAAGAGAGCAAAGTGAAGAAAGATGCAGCCACGCGGGCTTAGCCTTATTGAATTTCTTTTCTTGTATTTCTTCCTTTGCGTTCTTTGCGGTTAAACTCTTCAGAGCAGATGCCGTCCGCCATCAACCCGCAAACACTCCCCCGTGACGTAATCGCTCTCAATTAGAAACATCGCCGCTTTGACGATCTCATGAACTCCGCCCCACCGCAAAAGCGGCGTTGTCTTACGCACGGATTCGATTTCTTTCCGCGTTGCCTTCACTGGAGGAAGAATTGGCCCCGGCGCAATGGCATTGACCAAAATTTCCGGCGCGAGTTCGAGCGCGAGCGATTCCGCAAGCGAACGCGCAGCCCCTTTCGCGGCGTAATAAGCGGCGAATCCTTTGTATCGTGGTCGGCCACTTGCAGCGACCCAATCGGAAAATAAAATAATTCTACCGCCCGTATACGCTCGCTTTTTCATCAGCTTCGCGGCGGCAAGCGACATCAAGAACGCTCCACGCGCATCGGCATGAAACGCCGCGTCCCATTCTTTGGCGTCCATTTCCCGCCACTCTCTGCTTTCGTATCGCGAAGCCATATGGATGTAGATATCAAGTCCGCCAAATTCACGCGCGACTTTCGCCATCACATCGCGGCATGATTTTTCGGAACCAACGTCGCCGCGAATCGCCAGCGAATTGCGACCCAGTGATCGAATCGCTTGCGCCGATTTATTCGCGGCGTCTCCCGACGAGCGATACAGCAGCGCGACGTCCGCCCCTTTCACCGCCAACGCAAGCGCGAGCGCCTCGCCCATTCGGGCTCCTCCCGCGATCAGTGCTGTCTTGCCTTTTAATTCCACGGCATCCACCCTCGGATTCGCAGATCATTACCGCCAGAAAAAAATGTGAATTCAATCCTTTTCATGGAAGTATGCGGCGGGGAGTCCGTCGCTCGATGAAAAGAATTTGCGTTTATGCCGGATCGAATCCCGGTCAAAAAGAGTCTTACATTCGCATCGCGCGTCAGCTCGGAGCGTCGCTCGCCGAGCGCGACATCGGGATTGTCTATGGTGCTGGAAAATCGGGCGTCATGGGCGCGCTGGCGGAAGGGGCGCTCACGGCGGGAGGTACGGTTATCGGCGTTGTTCCTGAGTTCATGATTCCGCACGATTCGATCCATCAATCGCTCACGGAACTTCGGGTCATTCGCACCATGCACGAACGCAAGACGATCATGGCGGAGCTGGCCGATGGATTCATTGCACTGCCCGGAGGCATCGGCACCTTGGAAGAACTTTGCGAAATTCTGGCCTGGGCACAACTCGGACTTCACGATAAACCGTGCGGACTCTTGAACGTGAGCGGATACTATGACCGATTTCTCGCTTTTTTGGATGACGCCGTCAATGAGCAGTTTTTTCACGCGCGACATCGCAACTATTTGCGGGTCGAAACTGATCCTGAAGCCTTGATCGCCGCCTTTGAATCAATGTGGAAGTAAGCCTCCCAAGATTTAGCCGCGAAAAAGCACAGAAGGCGCAAAAGAGCTTACTTTTTGCGCTTCTTGAGCCTTCTTGCGGCTAATCAAATTGCATTTGCCATTCCGTCAGTCGTTGCTGGAGTTCGGCGAGCGGCGCTCCTTCGGGCGCGTTGCTTCCGTCGGTCGGATATAAGTTTCTTGATTCGCGGGGATCGCGAATAAGATCGTAAAACTCATTTTTCCCGCCGGTTTCCATTTCATGCGTGACCAGTTTCCATTCGGCCGTGCGAATCATCCGCATTCTCGCCCGCTTACCCTGCATCATGTCGTAATCGCCGAAAATCGTATCTCGCCATTTCACTTTTTCGCCGCGCAATAAAGGCGAGAAATCGTCGCCCTGAATTTTCTGCGAGGGTGGAAGTGTCGGCGCATCAATGCCCGCCATGGCGAGTATGGATTTGTAGAAATCCTGATGGATCACCATCTCATCAACGACCGTGCCCGGCTTGATCTGCCGCGGCCATCTTATCGCGAGAGGAACGCGGATCGAATCGTCGAACATATTGGGACGACGAACCTCGGGGTCTTTCATTCTGTCCGCGATAGCTTGCCGACCAATCCGCGCCGCGTTGCCTTTATGTTGCAGTCCGTGATGACCGATCATGTATCCGTGGTCGCTGGTGAATATGACGAGCGTTTGATCGGCGCGGCCGGAACGATCCAACGCGTCCAGAACTTTCCCGACGCAACGATCCACATAAGTAACAGCGCTGTAATACTCCCGCAAGATCGAGCCAACCCATTTCGGATCGGCATCATTTTCCGCCGTCACCTTGAGTTTCCGTCCCGCGTATTTCGCCTTGTCTTCTTCCGGAACCGGAAGATAAGGCGCGTGAGGCGAGCGGAAGTCAACCATCGTGAGGAAGGGGGCGTCGTGCGGCCTTTCGATAAATTCCGCCGCTTTCGCCGCCAAATATTCATCACGCCAAACTCCTTCGTGTTTCTCTTCGCGCCCTTCCGATTCCAAAACGGGACTCAAATTCTCCGCGCGTTCCAGCATGCCGGTAAACTGATCGAATCCTTGTTTCGTGGGATGAAACTCCGGCGCGCTGCCGACGTGCCACTTGCCGAAAAACGCCGTTTCGTATCCCGCTGATTTCAGCGCCTCAGGCCATGTCACATATTCGGGGCGAATTCCGCTCTTATGATCCCCTTGTGTAATCCAATCCGGAATTCCGTGCTGAACGCTATGCAATCCCGTCAACGTCGCCGCACGCGAGGGCGAACAAACCGGCGTCGTCACAAACGCGTTTGAAAAATTTGCGCCCTCCGCAAACAACCGATCCATGTTTGGAGTAATCGTGTCTTCGTTTCCAAGCGCGTGAACCGCCCATCGCGCCAAATCATCGCAACGGATGAACACCACGTTCGGTTGTCGCCTCGAATTCTCCGTCAGTGTTCGACTTTCGTTTGTCGGTTCCCTGCTTATGCAACCCATCGTCACGCAGAGAATGAGCAGAAACCAACGTGATGCGGTCATGGCTTTAGTCATTTGGCAATTGATGAGATTTCAAATCACAATTTCAAATTCCAAATCGCATCCTACCAATGAACCCACACATTATTCGGTGGATGAACCAGATTCGGCCGATGCCTGGGCTGGCTGAGGAACGGGCGGCGCATCGGGTACTTCCGATTTGTAGATGATCTTTTCCCCGTATTGGTTCGAATCCAAGAACGTGCGATACCCCGTTTGGCCTTTCAGATAGACGCCAAAGAAAGCAAGGCTGTAGGCGTTGGTGATCTCGTGCGCGACATCAATCGGCATAAAAGTGATTTCCTCGCCGGGTCGGGTGATTCGCACTCCTTTGCCGATACCGTCTCCGAAATTTTCATCCACTTGATCCATGTCGGTGAACGTGAAATGACCGCCATCGGGAAGCTCAACGAGATAGTGGGGGCCTTGCGATTCTTCGTATCGCTTGCGGATGGCCGCATTACCCAGCAGGCCAATGGTTTTATCTTCCGTGCCGAGGAAGATCAGAACGGGAGTCGTGAAATTGGTTCGCGTTTGCCAGACGGGCGTCATGGGGATAATCGCTTTCACTCGCGGGTCGCTCTCGATAATCGCCGCCGACGTGAACCCGCCGAAGGAATGCCCCGCCACGCCAATTTTTTCGAGATCAATTCGTCCCGCGAATCGGCTGTCGGTGCCGCCGTTCATTTTCGTCATCTGGTCAAGCATGAACGACACGTCTTTCGGACGATCCGCCGCCGATACCATCATTCGCCCGACGTTATAGGGATAGACTTTTCCATTCACGACCGACGCGGCGCAATTGCCCGTGTGATCGGCGGACATCACCACGTAACCGTGCGAAGCCATGTGATCGCACCAAAATGAATTCTGGGCGCGAATGCCGCCGTTGCCGTGCGAGAAAACGATCAATGGAAATTTGCCATCGCGCATACGGGCGTCGCGTACGGCCTTATTTTTGAATTTCTTATTCAACTCCGAAAGTCCGACCTTAAAAAACTTTTCCAGCATCTTGTTCATTTCATCGTTCTGACCTCGCATGAAGAAATCGGTGAACGAATTCTTGGGCAAGTTTTTTGTGTCGTCGGTTGCGGGATACCAGATTTCTGTAAGGAGCGTGCGCTTGGATTTGGTATAGGCATCATCGCGATTGGGATCAACCAGTTCCATAGTTGTGACACCGACGGGAAAAGGACCTGGTTTGCGCGGATCGGAGAGGAATTCAGCGGCGAACGTCCGGTATGGCCCCACCGCAAGCAAAAGCAACAGAGCTAAACCAAACGCGCGTTTCCGGACTACCAGATTGAAACCGAACATGATTCACTCCCTTGAACGGAGCGATGCGGCGCTCGCCGATCCTCCGTTATCCTCAACAAAATTATTCCGCGCGGATGCGCCAATCGGGTTAAGAGCCTAGCCCACGGCCTCGGCAGAATCCACATTGATTCCATTCCTGCCTGCCTGATCCCAATCTGCGAAATCGGCGTAATCTGCGGATGAATTTTTCTAAACGCAAAACGGGCGGCCCGAATTCTGAACGCGCCGCCCGTTCGTGGTTGTTGAAGT
>CAZPIK010000158.1:0-7603 GCA_964586185.1 uncultured Candidatus Sumerlaeota bacterium
AGGTGACGCCGTCGTTGATGGACTTTGCGATGGCGACGCGCTTGCGCTTGCAGTCGCCGTCGGAGATGCCGTCGCGGTTCTCGAAGGCGAGGCCGATGCCGATGCCGTGGGACTGACCGACGCAGTAGCCGTTGGACCCGCCGGAGAAACGGAAGGCGTGGGACTTGCCGTCGGAGTGCGTGAAGCTGTGGGTGATGCTGTTGCCGTTCTCGATGGCGATGCCGAGGCCGAAGCTGTCGGGCTTGCAGTCGCGGTCGCAGGAGGTGGCGATGCCGAGGGCGACGCGGTTGCAGGCGGCGGCGATGCCGTCGGAGTCCGCGTAGCCGTAGGAGGAGGAGGCGTTGCGGTCGGGGTTCGCGAAGCCGTAGGAGGTGGTGGCGATGCCGTGGCCGTAGCAGGAGGCGGTGATGCTGTCGGCGTTCGCGAAGGCGTTGCCGTAGCAGGTGGCGGCGTTGCCGTTGGACTTGGGGTCACCGTCCCGCTGATCGGATCATTCAGGCAAAGCTCGCTCAGAAAGACCACGCCATCCACGACGGGAGTATTCAGCGGTCCCGCAATCGGATTCGCCCCGCTCGGATTGAACTTGGCCACGACCTGCCCATAGGTCCAATTGATCGGTTTGTTTTGAACGTCGGTGTACCACCACGACACGTTGGCGTTCCAGCCCGCGCCGATGGCATAATACCGCCCCGAAATTAAGTTGACGCTGATTGTCCCCGACGAAAACGAGGTCTTGCCCGTATCCGGATATTGCGCGCTGCTCGTGTGGATTAAGTTATAGGGACCGCTTTGCGTTGTGGATTCAAGGACATACCACCAAATCGTGTCGTTGTTCGCCGCGAGGTCGAGCGTTTGTTTGATTTCGACTAATCGGCGGTTGGCCGACATCAAATAGACGTTGAGCCGCTGTTGGTTGGTTAGCGTTAGATTGAGCGTTTCGGGAGATCCGAAAATAAAACATTGCTGTCCGGCTGGTGTCGGGGTCGGCGAGGCCGTCGGCGTAGGCGAAGGCGTCGGCGTGGCGTTGGTGAATCCCCAAAAAACATGCGCCGCGCCCGTATCTGTGAAAGTTGAGTTATCGTCGAACGGCTCGCCGACAATAAGGTTGCCATCGGGAAGCGCCGCGATAGACGCGCCAAACTTGTCGCCCGTCGCCGAGCTAGGATTGCTGAAGGTGAAAGTCGGTGAACTGGTTGTGCCCGTCAGTGTCCCGTCGAACAAATAGGCGATTCCTCCGTCCGTCGCGCCCGCGTCATCGAGCGGAACGCCGACTAACACGTTATTTCCAAAATTATTTAAAACGCTTCCGAAATTATCGTTAGCGGCAGGAGCGGGATTGTTGATCGTTAGGAGCGGCGTGCTGGTGGTTCCGGTGAGCGTGCCGTCGAAAACATAAACAACGCCCGCGTTGCTGGCCCCGGTATCATCCGAAGGGGACCCCGCAACGATATTCCCGTTCGCCAATCCCGCGACGGCGGTTCCCAAAAAGTGATCCACTGCGGCGTTGGGATCGGTGATCGTCAAAAGGGGCGTAGAGGTCGAACCCGTTTGTGTTCCGTCGAAGACGTAAACGGCTCCCGCGTTTGTCGCGTCAATGTCCTTGCCTCGCGCGCCCACGACAGCCTTAGTTCCCGCCCATGCAACGGAACAGCCAAAGAGATCGTTATCGGTCGGCGTGCCGGGATCATTCATCGTGAGCAGCGGTGTGTTGGTAGTACCAGTCAGCGTTCCATCGTAAATGAAGGCGCCTCCGCGATCCGCTCCTGAGCCATTTCTGTTCGGAGCGCCAATTAACAGATTACCCCCAATAAACGCGACACAGGTGCCAAAGTGGTCATTGATAGCCGTACCCGATGCGGCCGGTGGCGGTTGAATGGTAAGCCGTAAGCTACCGTCCGATGCATCGAAAAGATAGGCCATGCCAGCTGCCGACAGTACTAAATTGTCGTTAGGCGCTCCAACCAACACATAATTCCCAGAAGCGGCCATCGCACTCCCAAAATGATCAAAATCCGCCGCAGTGGGATTGGTGACTTCTCCCAGATAGGCCCCATTCGATGCATTATGCCGATAAAACGAACCCGCCTCATCCGCACCTGCTCCGACCAAGTCGAATGGAGCGCCGATCGCCGCACGGGGCGAACCGTACCCCGCGACAGCGGCACCAAACTGATCGCTGTTTGCTCCTTCGGGATTAACTATCGTAAACCTGAAAGATCCAGGAGTTTGGGCGAGGAGATTAAACGGGATAACAATACAAAAAAGGATTGCACTCAGCGCAGGGTGGCTAATCGTCCGACAGTGCTGAAAGCGCTTAGACCCCATTCGCTATCATTTTCCGGTAATTGGAATCATTCGTCCCACTGAAAGCATAAAACCCCGCAGGGAATTGCGCCAACACCTTTTTTGATTCGCCCTGTTCTTGCAAGCCGATTGCAACCTGTTGCATTATGCCCGCGACTGGATTGAACGAGCCGTTCGCAATTTGGGAAAACGGCTCCCAACGGAAGGAATGCACCGCTTGAAAAAGGCGTTAATCACGGGTGTTACAGGGCAGGACGGCTCCTATCTTGCCGAATTGCTGCTCGAAAAAGGTTACGAGGTGCATGGCGTCGTGCGGCGATCCAGCTCGCTCAACCGCGGACGGCTCGACGCGCTTCCCCTTTCCGCCGACGCCAAACGCCGATTTCATCTCGTTTACGGCGATCTGGGCGACGCCAGTTCGCTCGCGAAGATGATCCGCGTTATCCGCCCCGATGAAGTTTACAATCTCGGCGCGCAGAGCCACGTCCGCGTCAGTTTCGATATTCCCGAATACACCGCCGACGTTGATTTCCTTGGAACGATCCGGCTCTTGGAAGCCCTCCGCGAAAGCGGCATCCACGCGAAATTCTATCAGGCTTCAAGCAGCGAGATGTTCGGCAAAGTCGTTGAAACGCCGCAGACCGAGACGACGCCGTTCCATCCGCGCAGCCCTTATGCCGTAGCCAAAGTCGCCGCGCACCACATCACCGTTAATTATCGCGAGAGTTACGGCATGTTCGCCTGCTCCGGGATTCTTTTCAATCACGAGTCGCCGCGACGCGGAGAAAACTTCGTCACGCGCAAGATTACGCAAGCCGCCGCGCAAATTAAAAAAGGGCAGCGCGATAAACTCGAACTTGGCAACCTCGACGCCAAACGCGATTGGGGTTTCGCGGGCGATTACGTGAAAGCCATGTGGATGATGATGCAGCACGACACGCCGGACGATTTCGTCATTGCTACGGGCGAGACCCACTCCGTCCGTGAATTCTTGGACGAAACCTTCGGCTACCTCGACCTCGATTGGAAAAAACACGTCACTCAGGACGAACGCTTTTTCCGTCCTGCCGAAGTGGACTTGCTTCTGGGCGACGCCTCCAAAGCGCGACGCATCCTTGGCTGGAAACCCGAAGTGAATTTCAAATCCCTCGTCCGCATGATGGTGGACGCGGATATGGCGGGTTAATTCAAGCGCTTAAGTCGAATATCCTTGAACTGCGCCTTCATCGGTGGCCCGGAGTGAAGTTGCAGCGCGAGGATGCCGCGTAAATCATTTTGAACCGGATCGTCGTCGAAGACTTCCGCGACTTTTACGCCGTTGATCCGCAGTTCAAGATGCGTGTCCTTCGCAATCAGATGATATTCGTGCCATTCGTCCAAGCGAAAATGAGGCGGCGTCCCTTGCACGCCCGGAATCGGCTCAATCGTCTTGGCTCCGCCGAGTTTGTATTTTGAAGATTCGCCGCGCAACGCGAGATCGTGCCGACCGAATTCATCGTAAAGCCGTACCAGCCACGGCGTATCGTGGTTATTATCCACCTGATACCCCGCGACATCGTGATCCGGCAGAAGCAAACTGCGGAATTGAAAACCGCCATTGATGCCCGGCGAGCCGACGAGGCGATGCGTGAGCTTAAGTTCGAAGTCTTCAATCTCAAATTTTTCCCAGACCAAATACTGATTCACCGTGCACGGATGTTTTTCGCTGATCGTCCCCGTGATCGCGCCGTCTTCAATCGTCCAATAGCTTGGATCGGGAGTTTCCCATCCGCTTAAATCACGCCCATTGAATAGGGGGATAAAACCTTCGGCATCCGGGCGAGCGCCGCCGAGCCACGCGCAACTCGCAAGCGGCAACAAAAGAAGAATCCATCCAAATGTTCGCATGGTGTTTGTCCGATTTACCGCCGCCAAACGCCGTTCAGAATCGCTGCGCGGCTTTCGCAATCGTCCCGCTCGCGGCGGAGCCAGAGCCGTCCGGCGAGGAACGAATACGTATAGGTTCCAAGTGTTCCAAGGCAGCCCTCCGCGACGGTATAGTTGAGTCGAAGTTCGCTGTTTTCGAGATGGAAATTCCCCCAAAGTTCGGGGCGAGTGTCGGCGTTGAAATCGGCTTCAAAAGTTCCATTCGGCATGAACCGAAGCGTCACCGGTAGTTCCTTGCCGCTGACATCCTGACACCAAAGTCCCAGCATTTTTTCCTGTCGCTCGTCATAGATTTCACGATCGGTCATCCCAGCATGGCATGAAACAAAAGCAAGGCAGAGAAGCGCGCAAATCATGCGCCCACATGGATTCATTTCACGCGCTTGCACTGAGCGCAGTTCAGGTGAAACCCTAAAAACATCACGAAGTGTCAATGGCAACCGACCCATCATGCCTCAAATCTTTAGCTTCGTAATGCGATCTAGCACGCGCGCGGCGGCTTCATTCTCGACCGAAGTCCCCGCGACGGTAAGCTGGGGCTTGGGCGGTTCAAGCGTGCTGCTTCCGGATGATTGAGCCAACGGCTTGGGCGATTCAGCCGTCGCGCCTGCGACTGACTCGCCCTCGCTCTCACCGCTGCTCTCTTCGTAAGCCTTATGCACGGAATCGCGCGGTGTTTCTCGCGCCACTTCTTCGAAAGTCGTAAGTCCGAGGCAAACCTTCAGCCATCCGTCTTTGCGCATCGTGATCATGCCGTTGCGGTGAGCCACTTCCTGAATTTCGTCCGTCCCCGCGTGATCAAGGATCATATCGCGAATTTCGTCGGTGATTTCGAGCAACTCAAAAATTCCCATCCGGCCTTTGTATCCCGAATGCCCGCAATCGTGGCAACCTTCGCCGTGATAAAACGTCTTGTCGCGAATATCCTCAGCCGTGACTTCAAACTCCTCAAGCTCATCGGGCGTGGGACGATAAGGAACCCGGCACGTTGGGCAGACCGTTCGCACGAGCCGCTGACCAATGACCGCCTGAACCGATGACGTAATAAGAAACGGCTCGACTCCCATATCCACGAGGCGCGTCACCGTGGCCGCGGCGGAATTCGTGTGCAGCGTCGAGAACACCAAGTGACCGGTGAGCGAAGCTTGCACGGCGATTTGCGCGGTTTCGACGTCGCGAATTTCACCGACCAGCACCGTATCGGGATCCTGACGCAAAATGGATCGAAGCGCTTTGGCAAAGGTCAGCCCGACGTTTTCGTTAATGTTCACCTGCACAATTCCGGGCAGTTCGTATTCGACGGGATCTTCGACGGTAATCAGCTTGTCGCCGGGATCCTTGATCTCCGCAAGCGCAGCGTAAAGCGTCGTCGTTTTCCCGCAGCCCGTCGGTCCCGTAACCAACACGATTCCGTTCGGCTTCTCGAGATGCTTCATAAATCGCGAAAGCATTTCTTCCGACATGCCGATTTGGCTGATCCCGATCATCATCATGTTTTTATCGAGGACGCGCATCACGATGGCTTCGCCGTGGGAAGTCGGCATTGTGCTGCAGCGAAGATCCACTTCGCGTCCCTCGACGACGAGCTTCACCCGCCCATCTTGCGGCAGACGGGATTCCGAAATGTTCATGTTCGCCAGAACTTTGATACGCGAGACCAATCCCGACAACATATTGCGCGGTGGCGAAGGGATTTCACGCAATACGCCGTCCACCCGATAACGAATTCGAATGACGTTGGCGAACGGCTCGATATGGATGTCGCTCGCGCGCTCATGCACGGCTTTGGCTAGGAGCGCGTTGACTAATTTGATAACCGGCGGAGCATTGATGAGCGCGTTCACGTCCGTAAGGTCAACTTCGGTCACGCCCGTATTGGCCGTGGCCATCACTTCTTCGGGTTCCTCGTCCTTGGCCACGATGTCATCAAGCGTTTCATCGCCAAGGCCGTAATACTGCTCGATGCGCTCTTTAATGTCGTGAGCGGCGGCGATCACAGGCTCAATCTCACGCCCCACAATGGCGTGAAGGTCGTCGGTCACCGTCGTATTCGGGGGATCGGCGATTGCAATAATCACCACCCCTTCTTCGTTCAGCCCAACGGGCACGGCCATTAGACGCTTGGCTTGCTCCGCTGTCAGCAACCGGACGACGTCATTCGTCGGACGTTTCTGATCGGCAAGATTTAGCAGCCGAAACCCCGTCTGCTCGGAAAGCGACTGAAGGTAATCGCCGTCCACGGCCGTGAAACTGTTGAGATCAATCCCGCTCTCGCCGACTTTGGCCGCGCTATCCTGACTGATCGCGAGTCGTCGGTTGATCGCTTCGGATAGCTTTTGGTCGTCGGCGATAAAATATTCCTGCGGGAATGCGGATTCGCCCGTTTCGCGTACCGACGCCGCTTCTTCACCCGTAGTCGTAATCGGACCTGAAGGAGGACGCGAGATACCGGATGACGATCCGCCTGACTTAAATTGAAACTTGCCCGAAGCAGGCGCGCTAGGCGCCGAAGGAGAAGAAGGAATCGAAGGAGATGACACGGAGGTCTTGCTGGTCGAGTCGCCCCCACCACCGCCACCTGTGAATTTGAATTTCTTGCCCATTTTTCCGTCTCCGACAATCCTTCAAAAGAGCGCTCTTTCTAATACTCGCTCGATCCGTCGCCCCCTTTTTCGCCACCCTCGCCCTCTTCTCCCTCGTCTTCCGTAGCAATGTTTTCAAGCAGGCGTTTTTCCATGTCGTTGTGATTCTGGGCACGGTGGAGCGCTTCGTCCGCATGAATGAGTCCCTTGCGGTATAGCGCCCAAAGATGGTCGTCGAGAGTGAACATCCCTTGCTTGCCGCTCGTCTGGATGACCGACGTGATCCGGTTCGTTTTGTGCTCGCGGATCAAGTTGGCCACGGCGGGCGTATTATGCATGATTTCGAACGCCGCAACGCGCCCCTTGCCATCCAGCCGCGGAATCAGCGATTGCGAAATGATGCAGCTAAGCGCGACGCTAAGCACTGTTCGGATCTGCTCCTGCTGCGCCATTGGGAAAGCATCCACGATACGATCCACCGTGGCGGCGGCTCCCATCGTGTGCAGAAAACCAAGTGGCCTGTTTCCGCCGCTTGAATCGCCGCTTCCATCGTTTCCAAGTCGCGCATTTCGCCGACGAGAATGACGTCCGGATCCTGACGCAGAGCGCCGCGCAAGGCATAACCGAACGAAGGGGTGTCAATATGGACTTCCCTCTGCGAGACAATCGCCTTCTTGTGCTTGTGGGTGTATTCGACCGGATCCTCAATCGTGATGATGTGAACCGATCGGTTCATGTTGATCCAGTCAATGATCGTGGCGAGTGAAGTCGTTTTTCCCGATCCGGTCGGA
>CAZPIK010000158.1:7613-9117 GCA_964586185.1 uncultured Candidatus Sumerlaeota bacterium
GTAACAATGACGAGACCGCGATGCGCTTCCAAGACGGGCCCCAAGGACATTCGAGGAAGCCCCAGCTGCTCGAACGAAAAAATACGCGTCGGAATGAGCCGCATGACGATGCCGATGCTCCCCATGCCCCGGAACACGTTGGTACGAAACCGCGCCTGCTCGCTGAACGCATACGCAAAGTCGCATGAACCGTCTTCCTGCAATTGCTGCTGGAATCGCGGCGGAGTGATTTCCTTCATGAGCCGCTCGGTGTCTTCGGGTTCAAGCGGACTCGGATCCAAATATTCGAAGGTTCCATGGTTACGAATGGCTGGCGGTTTATTCACGCGTAGATGCAAGTCCGCCGCGTCCCGATCCACCATCGCCTTGAGCATTTCATTGATATCCAAAGTAGCGTCTCCTTAAACGTCAATTGCGCGCCGTTAGTCTTCGTTTCCAACGGCCTCATAGATTTCTGTAAACGTCGTCCATCCCAAAAGACTCTTCTCGAATCCGTCCTTGCGCAGAGTTCGCATACCCTTCGATACGGCGTAACGTTTGATGCGCGTTGCCGCTTCGGAACGAATCACGCGACGGCGAATTTCAGAGTCCATCACCATGATCTCGTGGATGGCGGTTCTTCCACGGAACCCGGTGTTATTGCACCGCTCGCAGCCTTTACCCTTAAAGAGCTGAACGCCCTCATACTCTTCGGGATTGTATCCGATAATCGCGAATTCCTCCGGCTTTGAAGTATAGGCTTCCTTGCAATTGGAACAAATGCGCCTCACGAGCCGTTGGGCAATGATCGCCTGAACCGAACTGGCCACAAGGTACGGTTTCACACCCATGTCAATCAATCGCGAAGTCGCGCTCGCGGCGTCGTTGGTGTGAAGCGTCGAGAAAACTAGATGCCCCGTGAGCGCCGCGCGGATGGCGTTTTCAGCCGTCTCCAAATCGCGGATTTCACCGACCAGAATCACGTCCGGCGATTGACGCAAGAGAGATCGCAATCCAACCGGAAACGTTAAACCAATGTCGGCATGTATCTGGACTTGGTTGATCCCGGCGATCTGGTATTCGATCGGATCCTCAAGTGTCATCAACTTGTGTTCGGGCGTATTCAGCACTCCGAGCGCCGCATAGAGCGTGGTTGTTTTGCCCGATCCGGTCGGCCCCGTCATCAAAATCACGCCGTTGGGCGACTTGATCAATTGATTGAAGGTTTTAATCGTATCCGAAAGAAACCCAACGTCTTCAAGCCCCATCATGACCGAGCTTTGATCCAAAATACGCATGACGATGGATTCGCCGAACACCGTTGGAAGACTCGAAACGCGGAGGTCGAGTTTCTTGCCGGGAATGTTCAGCTTAATACGTCCGTCGAGCGGAATCCGTTTTTCGGCAATGTCCATGCCGGCCAAAACTTTAAGCCGCGCGATAATTGCCGCCTGCCATTTGCGCGGCGGCATTGTCTGCTCCTGAAGCACTCCGTCAATTCGGAAACGTATGCCCAACCCGTGAC
>CAZPIK010000159.1:0-9082 GCA_964586185.1 uncultured Candidatus Sumerlaeota bacterium
GTCGCTCCTGAGCGGGATACCGAGAATCGTGAATGCGGAAATTGACGAAGCGAGGGCCATCTCTCGCTCCAAGAGCGTCAAAGGGCAATCCACGAAATCCGAGAATGAGGAAGACGTAGAGCGCCATGGCGAGGATGCCCCCTCGACGGATACTCCCGGCGCAAAACCCAAAACACTTTTGCCCATTGCGGTCGAACGACTGCGCATCAACGATTTCGGCGCAACCCACGTCGTTGACGGAATCACAGAAACTGAAATTTCAAAGGTCAATATTCAAGCCGATTCCTTAGCCCGCGGCGGCAAAGGTCCTCTCAAGATCAACGCCGATTTCATCGTGGCCCCCGAGGATTCCACTCGCACGAGATCGGGAACTTTTGCCCTCGCACTCGATCTCGATACCTCCTCCGATGGCGCGAACGTTGGATACAAAGGAACGAGTCTGCTCGCGGTGCAATCGGGCAAACCCAAAACCGATAGAGGCGTGTCTGCCGATCTCACGATCGAATGCAAGACCCTCCAAGGTTCGCTCGACGCCTCGGGCGCGGTAAAAAGCTTGATCCTAGCGACGGCCTCAACGCCAAAAGATCACGCGGGAACGCTCAAGGTTGACATAGATTCCGATCTCGCCAGTCAACAAATCAAATCTCAAATAGAAGCCGTTGGGATTAACAAGGAACTGCTGAATCCCATTCTCGCCGCGCTCGGGACAGCCCAATTCGAAAGCGCAAACTTTGATGGCTCTTTGAATATTCAAACAAAAGGCGACGAAATCACTTTTGATTCTTCGTTGCAAGGCAAACGACTCAGCCTCCGCGCGGCGAAGGATCAATCCCCAACGCCCATGCTCGATATTAGCGGCGGCCAATCCGGTAGCTGGAATTCCAAATCGGGCGAATTCAAACTCGCCAAGGCCGACGCCAAAATTGATCGCGAAGGAAAAACAATCGGCTCGGCAAATCTTGATCGCCCTCTGACCTTAACCTTGGGCGAATCCAATGGGAAAAAGTCAGCAGGCGCAGGAGAGATGCCACAGGAAGCCCATTTCGATCTCGAAATTGTTGACATGGAAGTTGATTATCTCCGCCCGTGGTTCGCGATCGTGGATAGCCACGCCCTGGACACCGTAGATGCGGGAAAACTCCACGGCAAACTTCGTGCCGGGGTTTACGAAGCGGGCGAGCGACTCAATCTATCGGGCGATATAAACGTCGCCAACTTGCGTATCAAACCGGAGGGCGCGTCCAAACCGCTCGGCGCGATCCAAGTTTCCAACACCATCTCGGCTTCTCTCCGAGGCTTGAAAGAATTGGTGATTCAGCCCACAAAACTCGTCGTAAAAACAGACTCGGGCGAACTCGCTCAAACGACTGTTAGCGGAGCTTACAATCTCGAAACCGGAAAAGTTGATCTCGCGGCGGAAGCGGGCGCGGCCAACATTTCCGAATTGCTCGAACGTTTCGGAGTCGGCGGTTCAGAAGCCATCAAAACAGAACGCGGCTTGCTCAAAGTGGATATTAAAGTCGCGCGCGCCGATGAATCTGCGCCCATCCGCGCGGAAGGCTCCTCCCTTCTGCAAAATATTTTGCTCACGACAGATAAAGGCAAAACCATTGAGCGATCTTTTGCCGCGCGTTACATCGCCGAAGGCGATCCTTCCGGCGACGTTGTCCATTTCCGTAGCGCCGCTCTTGATTTTCTCGATACCGGCGGAAAACAAGCGGGACAAATAACGGCCAATGGCCAGTGGCCGCTTCGCTTAACCGAGCAACCCGGTGGACAAGGTGGCAATCTTTCCGTCGCGGTCAAAGGCCTAAAGACCGGTCCATGGATGCAGTTTCTCGACTATGCGCAAGGTCAGGATATCGGCGATGCTCCGCTCAACGCCGATTGGACGATCACCATGGACTCGACCGGAAATGAAATTGGATTTGATGGTAGTGAAACATGGGGACCCCTCCGGCTCAAAAGCGGCGACCTTGCTCCCGAGGAAATCACCGTTACCGCCACCAATCGCGTGAAGAAACTTAAAGACGACGTGCAATCTTTTACAGCCGATTTCGTCGCAAAGAGGCAAGACCGAGCCGAGGATAAGATCACGGCGAGCGGAACATTTAAGAATGGAGATCGTCCGGCGCTCGACGCAAGTATCTCCGTTGTATCGCTCTCCGCCGATGTCTATGCCGCCCTCGCGGAATCAGGGGAAAAGTCGAAGAGTGACGATGCAGCCGATACGTCCGATTCGTCCAAGGAGTCCGCAACGTCCACTCCGCCCACACCTTCCAATTCCGAACCTCCCGCCAGCGCCAAACCCGCCGACGATTGGCCCGCCGACTTGAAAATCGCTTTCGAAGCCGACCGGATCGAGTGGCGCGACATCAAGATCGCCTCAATGAAAACTCGATTGACCATGGATAAGTCCAAACTCGGTGTTGTTCTCGAAAGCATGAAAATTAACGATGGAGCGATGAATGGCAACGTGGATCTCGCACGCGCGGGCGGCGATCAGAATATCTTGTGGCAGCTGACGGGCGACGGCGTAAACGCGGGACCGGTCGTGCAATCGCTGAGTCCAAGCATGAAAGACAAGCTCGAAGGCCGCGTTAAGTTCACAACCTCCGGCACGGGGCCGATTCGTCCCGGTGAAACCAAACCCAACCTCACCGGCAAACTTCTCTTCGATATTTCGGACGGACAAATCAAGAACTCCCGCCTGCTTGACGAAATCGGCAAGGCAACCGGAACCGACTTCTTCAACAAAATGGTCTATGATAGTTTCCACGGCGATATCGTTCTCGATCATGGCGACGCGCAATTGAAAGACGTCGTTGTTAAAGGTAAAGCAACGCGGCTCATTGCAACCGGAAAGGTCGGTCTGGATGGCGAAATGGATATGGAAATTCAGCCTGCCATCGGTCCCGAAATGAAAGGAAAGATTCCTTCGTCAAATAAGCTGACTCAATACTTGGGGGCGGTAACGGATGGAGCTTCCGATTTTATCGCCTTCCCGATCGCCATCACCGCGCGTGGAAAAGCAGATGCAATCCGATACGGAGTGAAACCTAAACTTCCACCCGGAGCCGAAAACCTCACCGATACCATCACGAAATCGCTGGGCGGCGTCGTCAAGGGCGGCGCGGAGGGCGGCGGCGATGTCATAGATAGTATCGGGGGATCACTTAAAAAGTTGAAAAAAAACTTTTTAAAGTGAATAATTCGCTTGCTTAATCTGCGAGCCTCATTATGGATGCCAAAACCGAAAATACCGCCCCCATGCCCGATCCCAAGCAAGACCGACGCCGCGACTTAAGGGTCGCCGTGCAGGTTGCGGCCGAGGTTCAGATCATTTTTCCCGAAATGACCTTCACTCCCATCGTCCTAAAAGGCGCGCTTCATGATATCAACATCAAGGGCGCGGGAATGAACGTCCTCAATCTGAACGCCAAGCACTATAGCCAAATCATTCGCGGGCCGCGATACTGCCGCATTTTTTGCAGCTTCCCCGGTTTCGAAGGTCAAACAAGGCTCTTCGGAAAAATCCTGCACCTGGAAGTTCACGGAAAAATTGACGGCGGAAAATGTCTTCTCGGGATCGAATTCGCCGAAAACGAAGACCGCGACCTCAATCGTCTTCAACAATATCTCGACACGATTCATAATGCAGAGACGGGCGTGTAAGGGATTATCCCGGTCCCGAAGGACCGCCCACTTCAACGGCAGGATACTCAAGAATCTCCACTCGGCACGGCGCCACGCCGTCCTCAATCAACTTTAATTTTTTCGCGCCCTTGGTCGTAAGTTGAATCACCCGACCGGCAACGACGGGACCACGATCATTGATCCGAACTTGAATGCTTCGCTGATTGTCCACTCGCGTCACCCGAACCAAAGTATTAAAGGGCAGAGTGGCATGCGCGGCGGTTAATGCATGGGGATCGAACGGCTCGCCGCTTGCCGTGACCTGTCCCACCTGATCGTAATTGTAATATCCCACCTGACCGTCCTGAGGCAGATACGCTTCACCGCGTCCGCCATTCACGACCATCGGAACATTGCTCGCATTCGGGAAAGAGCGGGTGTGCGTCTTGAGCCACGGCTTCTCAACGTAAACTCCGTCGTACTCCGTTTTTACAAGGCTCGGCCGAATCACACACGATGTCGTAAGCATCACGAGCGGAATAAATAGCTGAAAGCCGTTGGTGTGAGGGAATCTAAACTTCATTCACGAATCTTGTAGGAGTTATGGGTTGAAATGCAAGTTTATCAAGAACACTTTGCTCTGCAATTCTTTGTGCCTTTGCGCCTTCGTGTCTATTCCCAATCGAATGTGAAGTTCTTACTTCCGGCTCCCCGGTTTAACAGCCTCGGTTTTTCCTTCCGCGCAGAGCGGACACGATTCGGGCAAATAAGTCGGGAACTCGACTTTCGCAATCGAAAAGACGGGAGGTCCCGGATTGAACGCGCCAGCGCTACGATCAAATAGGCAGGCGAAACCAACCGTCGTCGCGCCGCTCTCTCGAACAATCTTATCTACTTCCATGACCGAACCGCCCGTTGTAACAACATCTTCGGCAATGAGGACTCGCTGGCCCGCGCGAAGCTCAAATCCCCTCCGAAGCCGCATGATGCCTTCTTTGTCTCGCTCCGTGAATAGCCCCGGCGTTCCCAACTGCCTTGCCATTTCGTAACCAAAAACAACACCGCCAAGCGCGGGAGCCAAAACCAAATCGCATGGCGTCCCCCCTAGCGCTTCGCGAATCTTGCCCGCTAGAGTCTGCGCAAGGGTCTCGCAAAAATCAGGACGAGCGCAAATTTTAGCGCACTGCATGTAATTCCCGCTGTGTCGCCCGGAGGTCAAAATGAAATGCCCCGAAAGTAACGCGCCGGATTCCTCAAGCATTCGCCGCACGTCGCGAGGTAACGATATACTCATGATGGCGCCTTGTCAGTGTGTCCCAAGAATCGTTCCGCTTCATCGCGGAGCGCGCGGGCGCGGTTGTTTTCAGGATCTAAATCCAAAACGTGCCCCAAAATTTCGACGACTTCCTGCATCTTCTGTTCGGCCTGTCCAACCCATCTCCCAATCTTCTCGCGCTCCATCGGGTCTAACTGGATCGCCACGCGGATTGTCGTCGTGCCGATTTCAATTCGCGACCCGTCGTGAACGGCGGCCTCTTTCTTATTCGAACGCGGAACGGCCATTTCGGCGGTCTTCTCTTCGAGTGACGCGCCCTTCGCTTCCGATTCGCCGCCGAGCACGACACCGTCAACCTTCGTCCCGTTAGCGCTTCCCAAATCCTTAATCCGAACGTCCATCGCCTTGATGATCAGCGCGCAATGCTGCTTGGAAACCCGCCCATCTTCCACCTGACAGGCGACCGTTTCCACACGACCAATCACGTACTCACCCGGCTTGCGAAACGCGACTTCCCGATTCCCGCGACCATCACCCGTAATGATAAGCGTAACGAGCATCGTGTCTTACTTCTGAAGATACAGATAAAGTCCGGTCTTGCCCGGTAGCACCAGATCAAGACGACCGTCGGCGTTAACGTCCACGACGTTCGGCGCAAGACCGACCCCGTCGCCATCGCCTTTGTGAACCGTCTCTCGCTGGAACGTTTTCGACGCGCCGTCGAAACTGTAAATGAAAACAACCTGCGGATCTTCCGCGCCGGGATCGGTGTCGTGGGCGTATTTTCGCTTCCCCGTCACGATTTCCATCTTGCCGTCGCCGTCCAGATCCACGAGCCGCGCCGCGTGTCCCATAGACCAATCCTTATCCACTTCATGACGAATCCATTTCTTCGCGGGTTCGGTCTCCTTTGTTTGTTCCAGCCAAAACACACCGTAGTCATGCCCCATGCTCCACCATATATCCGCTAAACCGTCGCCGGTGAAATCGTGCGCGATGATTTCTTCGCCCGTTGCGCCCATATTCCATTCGGCATGAAACGTCCAGGGTTCCTTGAGCCGATCCTTCGGCGCCTCGAACCAGCCGCTCGGTCTCAGAATGTCACGCCGTCCGTCGCCATTCACATCGCCAAAACCGATCCCGTGTCCGGCGATGTTCGGCGAAACTTCATACCCAACCAGCTTGCCGTTCTCGATCCGATACCAAATTGTTTTTTGCGCAACGTCCGGCAGAAAATCAATTTTGCCGTCGCCGTCCACATCCACATCAATCGCCGTCTCGCTGTTGCCCGGCTTATCCACTTCATGCTCGATCCACGCGCCACTTTTGCCGGGATTCTGACGCCAAACGACCGACTGATGATGCCAGTTGCAGGAAACAATGTCAGTCCATCCGTCTCCATTCACATCGAGCGGCGTATTGGCAAAATCCACCCTGTAATGCCCATCATCCGGAATCGGAAGAATGGGATTGGACTTCCAATCGGGC
This sequence comes from uncultured Candidatus Sumerlaeota bacterium, assembly GCA_964586185.1. Taxonomy (GTDB): domain Bacteria; phylum Sumerlaeota; class Sumerlaeia; order MVZB01; family JAJFLK01; genus CAZPIK01. Next base: position 6,401 of record CAZPIK010000159.1, read on the forward strand.
GCGGCATACCAGGCGTCGCCGCTAATGATGTCGAGCTTGCCGTCCTTGTTGATATCCGCAACACCAGACGCCTCGAAATTCGACTTCTCATTGAGAACGATCCGCTGCCATTGATATTTGTTTTCCGCAGAAACGCCTTGAGCCGCAAAACCAACAAGACAGGGAATAACCAAGCCTCGGGTAAAACAATCTATGAATTTCATGGAACCGGTTTCCGTTCGCGATCGGACGTATTGCGCGAGGCGCAATGGCATGATAAATTCCGCGCCCCGACTGCGCAATCATCATTGATCAATGAAATTTTCACGCGAATAAGGGTTAAAGAGATATCTTTTGCGGTGCGCCCGTGACTTCAGTGACAACGGGCACACCCGCAATCTGTTTCGGGATGCTTTGTTTCGCGCTCGATTTGAGATTGACCTTCAGGCAATAACGATCATCGCGTTTGGAGATTCCGATCCCGACGACGTTCGAATCCGTCGCAAACGACTTGATCGCCACGGCCTTGGCCGCGCGAACCTGATCTTTGGTAACCGTTCGTTTCTCTTTCACGATTTCAGTGTATCAAGTCCACTTTCAGCGCGTCAAGAACCGCACGAATCGGAGTCGCATAGGTGAGTCCCTTGCCATTGGAACCCCCTTGATCGCCTCCGGCGAAAAGCTGCGCCTCGGCAAAAGCCTCGCCGTTGACGATGAGCGAACCACTATCACCGCCATCGCTGAACGAACTGCTTCCGGTCCCTTCAATCTCGATCTGATTGTCAAATCGAACGTTGCCCAAATCATACCCGACGACAACATTGTCCAGTTCAATAGCCGTGACGCGTCCGGTCGTCACTCCCGTTGTTCGTCCGGCTTTCATTACCAAATCGCCGACGTCCAATTGACCGTCCGGTGCAACTCCCCGAAGAGCGCCAACGCCTTTGATCTGAGAAGCATCATGCCGAATACCTGTATTCAGAGTCGCGACGGCTGAATCCACTCGATTGATTCTTCCCCGACGCAAGGGCACAAACCGAGTCAACTCCCCTACTTTGTCTTCAACTTTTCTCGCTCTATCATAGGGTCCTGGTTGCAAAATCGAATCTCCCGCCACGCCCGCATTTTCGTCTGCGAGGACATGATTGTTCGAGAGAATCATCGGATTTTTTGTCCCACTTCGATTAACAACGAAACCGCCGAGCGTTCCGGCCGTGATGTTGTAATGCCCCACCGATCCGCCAATGAGGAGCGGACGCTTTCGATCCCGATACCACGGCGTTGCGGAGGTTCTCCTTTTCGCGGTTCGCCTCCGCGACAGAACGCCTTTAACCGTATTGCCAAGTTTCACAATTCGGCCTACATAACGCACATCGATCTCTCCATTTGCCTTTTTACGAACGGCATTTACCAGATCACTTTCCTCCACCGATCGCGACTGAATCCTGAGCGCCAACTTGAAGTTTCCCTTTCCCTTTAAGGCGATCCCCATGCATAGGCCCCGAAATGGTCCCAAGGCTTGCTTTAAAGGCATGGCGCGCGTGGATATCAAAGATGAAGACGCGACACGTCCCTCTGCGCGCTCCAAAATGGGCAGCAAAAGGCTATCCATGATTTCTTGTTTGAGTTCTCTAGCGCTTTCGAGTTTCATTCGTATTCTCCTTTGTCCTGAAGAATACAACCTATTTTGTTTCTGTCAATACTGATTTTTGTCATTTTTTGTAAATGAACATCGTGACGGGCTTCAAGTATCTTGGCGGACTTGAGGCCATCCGACGCCAGATACCGTCGCGATTCACCAGCAACATGACGAAATCTACCCGATCCGTTCCCACAGGCTCCGATCAGACCCCCGAAGGCATCCGCCGGATGTTCGAAGGAATCACTCCAAGCTACGACCGCCTCAATCGTTTCTTTTCCGGCGCACTCGACGTTTATTGGCGAAAACTGCTCGCTCGCGAACTATTGAACGAATTGACCCCATGCAATCGCATCCTCGACATCGCGACGGGAACGGGCGATCTTGCCGCCTCGCTACAGAAACGCGCTCCGAACGCCACAATCACAGGACTGGATTTCACCCGCACCATGCTCAACCAAGCAGCGAAGAAATACGGCTCAGGTGCGACAAGCAACTTTGCGTGGATCGAGGGCGACGGCACGCGGCTTCCTTTTCCCACAGGCCATTTCGACGCCTGCTGCGTTGGGTTTGGCCTCCGCAATATGGCCGATCGGCCCGCAGCTCTACGAGAAATGCGCCGCGTCGTCCGTCCGGGCGGATCCATGGCCGTCCTCGAATTCTCGCAGCCGCGCAATCCCATCATTCGTTTCGGCTACGATCTCTACTCGCTCAAAATCATGCCACGACTCGGAAAACTCTTGAGTGGATCAGACGCCTATCTCTATCTGCCCACTTCCATTCGCGCGTTTTGGAATGCAGACGAACTCGCGTCACAGATGCGTGATGCCGGTTGGAAAAACGTCCGCTACCGGCTTCTGCTTTCCGGAGTTGTCGCCATTCACATCGGAATGGCTCCAGCATCGTAATCCAACGAATTACACACGGTCGCTCAACTTATTCGAAACGGCACAACGCTATTCGGGCAATCCATTTAACCTGCTTTAGCTGGCTCAGGATTTGCCCCCGACTTTAGTCGAGGGATGACGCCGAAAGGTCATCTTAAGCGCGCTTTAGCGTGGCTT
>CAZPIK010000160.1:0-1588 GCA_964586185.1 uncultured Candidatus Sumerlaeota bacterium
CACCCAAATGAAGCCACACGGGCGCAAAACGATTACACCTATCATTTGAATGGGGTTAATGTCAATAAACCAGCACGCCGCGCGCGTTCTTGCCCTTGCGCAGGTCGTCCATTGCTTCATTGGCCTCGCGAAGCGAATAAGTTTTGGTCACGAGTTCGTCAATTTTGAGCTTCTTTTGAAGGTATAGACCGATGAGTTCGGGGATCGAGGTTATGACGTCGCGTGAACCGGCGAGGCTCCCGCGGACCGATTTTTCCTGAAGGACGGTCAGCATTTGCGGAATCGCCACTTGATCGGCCATGTGTGCGATCCCGACGAGGACGACTTCGCCGCCGCGTCGCGTGGATAAATACGCTTCGGCGTCAATTTCTTTGTTTCCGACGGCGTCGAAGGCGTAATCCACACCCGCGCCATCGGTTGTCAGAGATTGAATCTCTTTCCGAATTTTTGGCGTCTTGCCGTCGAGCGTGTGGGTCGCGCCGAATTGCTTCGCCATTTCGAGCTTTGCCGGATCAATGTCCACGGCGATGATGACCCGGGCGCCTGAATATTTTGCGCCTTGGATAATGTTAAGTCCGACGCCGCCGCAGCCAAAAACAACGACCTCATCGTCTGATTTTAATTTGGCTCCGTGAGTCGCCGCGCCAAAACCCGTAATGACCGAGCAGCCCATGAGCGCGGCCTTTTCGAGTGGAATCCCGCGATCAATCTTTACAAACGCATTGGACGAAAGAATCGCGTGATCGGCAAAACCGCCAACGCCGAGAAACTGGTGAATCGGAGGGCCGTCGTTCACGACGCGACCGACCGTTGGCGTTGTCGGATCATCACCCATTCGACACAGATGCGATTGCCCGCCTTTGCAATATCGGCATGTTCCGCATCCCGGTTTCCAAACTCCGACGACGTGATCGCCGACGGCGACGCCGCTGATTTTCGCGCCGACTTCCAGCACGACGCCCGCCGCTTCATGACCAAGGATGACCGGAACCGGGCAAGGGAAGAGTTCGTTCAAGATCGAGAGATCGCTATGGCAGACTCCGCATGCAGCCCATCGAACCAAAATCTCATTGTCGTGAATGGATCGAAGCCGAATCTCTTCGATCTTCATCGGTGATTTTTTGTCGTAAACAACGGCGGCGTGAGGCATGGACTCGTCTCCTAACAATCACAAATACAAATCATCAACCACAGAGACACAGAGGCACAGAGAATTTCAGCAATGAATTTCGCAGTTATGTATTCTCTGTGACCCTGTGTCTCTGTGGTGAATCTATTTCAATTTCTTCTTAAATTCGCCAAGGCGCTCGCATCGCGCGCGTGAGCATTCGGTCGGCTTCGGAATCGCCGATGAATTGCTCTGCCTCGGGATTCCATTTCAATTTGCGACCGAGCTGCATGCAAATGTTTCCGAGATGCGCGATGGAAATTGAGCGATGCGCGTTCTCAATCGGCGCGATCGGTTCTTTTCGCGTCCGAACCGCTTGCAGGAAATCGTCGTAATGGTCGTCGCTTTTGTAGAGGCGAACCTCGTTGGGGCCGAACGTCGTCTTAAGAAGCGATTCGGGTTTGGCTTCGATGGCTCCGC
>CAZPIK010000160.1:1598-9068 GCA_964586185.1 uncultured Candidatus Sumerlaeota bacterium
CCATCCTTCGCTTCCCTCGAACGTCACGCCGCCGCGTTGATCATCGCCGACAATCATCTTGACCCCGTTTTCGTAAAGACATTCGAAGTGGTAATGGATCGCGGCATTCCATTGTCCTTCGGGCGGATACTCGCCTTTGCCTTCGACTTCAATGGGACCGGTGTGCTCGGTTCCCATTCCCCATTGCGCGATGTCGCAATGATGCGCCGCCCAGTCGGTTAGTTGGCCGCCGGAGTAATCGAGATTCCATCGGAAATTCCAGTGGCACCGCTTGTCGTTATAAGGCGCATAGGGAGCTGGGCCTAGCCAGCGTTCGTAATCGAAGCCTTTGGGAATGGGCGATTCGGGCAACGCTTCGATGGGCGACCCGCCGGGGAGTCCGACACGAATTTGTTGAAGTTTTCCAATTCGTTCATTGCGGACAAGTTCGCACGCGTGTCGAAATTTGTCATCCGATCTTTGTTGGCTGCCGGTTTGAAAAAGAATGCCGTGCCGCTTAACGGCATCACTCATTTGGCGACCTTGGGAAATGGTCAGCGAAAGCGGTTTCTCGGCATAAATGTCTTTGCCCGCCTGCGCGCCTCGAATAACCGGGATCGCGTGCCAATGATCGGGCAAAGCAATAGAAAGCGCGTCAATGTCGTTGCGTTCGATGATTCTTTCGAATTCGTTATACGCGTCGCATCCCTTATAAGTTCCTGAATCTTTTTCCTGCGCGTATTTTCTTTCGACTGCCTTTTTCGATTGCTCGCGATGTTCGGTATCCACGTCGCAGACTGCGAGAATTTGGACGACTTTGCGATTCAGAAATTCGCCCATGTTCCCCTGACCACGACCGCCGACGCCGATGCAACCCATCGTGATCCGATTGCTGGGAGCGACCGTGCCATCGGCTCCTAGCGCGGATGCAGGAATAATTGTAGGTGCGCCAACAGCTGCAAGCGCCGCCGCTGATTTCTTAAGAAACGCGCGGCGATTCTTGCGGCTAGATTTCTCGCGTGAGGTTGAATTTTTCATGATCGAAAGTCCTCGGCTTCACCCTTTTTCAAAAGCAGGCTTATCCAAACACATTCACGCTCCTTTTGAAATTGGATTTCTTTGTGTGACACTGTGTCATTGAGTCTTTGTGCTTAGACTTTAGTGCGGATCAATTCAAGCAAGACCTTGGCCATCGCGTTCGAAAATTCAGGTGCGTTGATGTCGCTATCGAATTCGTAAACGGGAATATCTTTCCTCAAGTTTGATCGAATCGCATCAAACAGTGTCTCATCGGCTTTTGGATCATAAAAAGGCCCGCCCGGTTTGGAAATCACCGAAATCCCGCCAAGCGGAAGGAACACAGCCACTGGACCGCGCGACAAGTTTGCTTTCTCCGCAAAAATACGCCCCAGTTCTCGGCATTCCTCCGGCGTCGTGCGCATGAGAGTGACGTTCGGATTGTGACGGTAAAAATTCCGTCCATTGAATTTTTCAGGAATCATTTCAGGGGCGCCAAAATTGACCATATCGAGGCAACCCGGCGCGAGGACGGCGGGCGTTCCTGTTCGCGCTGCAGCCTCCATTCGCGTAGTCCCCGCGGCGAAAACTCCTCCTACAAGTTCATCCGCCCATTCAGTCGTCGTTGCGTCGAGCACGCCCGCGATGTAACCCGCTTCGATCAGGCTTTCCATCGTTTGGCCGCCCGTTCCGACGGCATGAAAAACCAGAACTTCGTATCCTGCTGCCTCCAATTTCGCTCGCGCTTTGCCGACACATTCCGTGGTATTGCCGAACATCGAGGCGCAGATCAGCGGGCGCGAGGCGGTTTCGGGAGGAGCGCAATCCGCCATCGCACAAACTGCCGCCGCCGCTTGCGCGATCACGCCGATCAGAATTCGGTTGAGCCCTGCGACATCCACGATCGAGGGAATCATGACAATGTCTTTGACTCCCACGTAACTTTTCACGTCGCCCCCCGCGACAGTCGAAACCAAGACCTTGGGAACACCATGCGGCAAAGCTCTCATTCCCGCAGCGATCATCGCCGAGCCTCCGCTTCCTCCCATTCCGATGACGGCTTGAAATTTTCCCTCGGCGTGAAGTTGCGGCAATAGCGCGGCAATCCCAGCGCTCATCACGGCCATCGCCTCACCGCGATCGGCTGCACGAATTAAATCACCAATATCTCTATTCGCCGCCCGCGCGACTTCCGCATTCGTTACATCCGGTGAAAATGCGGGAGGGTTCAGAACGCCCAAATCAACGACGAAAGCACGGTGTCCACGCTTTTCGATTTCCGATTTTAGGAAAGCGTTTTCATTCCCCTTGGTGTCCAAAGCTCCCAGAATCGCGATAATGGCCATATTGCAAAACCTAAATCTCTCAAGGACTGCTCGTAAGAAGTTACAGAATGAGTATTTAACTGCAAAGATCGCGAAGAACGCAACGGGAAGAAAAAGAGAGAAAAATATTTTGAGTCCGTTGAGAACGAAGGATTCTTATTTGTGAATTTATTTCTTCGCGGTCCTGGCGGTCTTTGCGGTTAGATATTTATTGATGATCAAAAGTTACGGCTGAATGGGCGACGGTTCGGGCTCGACAGGCTGCGGAGTCGACTTCTTTTTTGGAGGTGTTGGCTTCGGAGGCGTTGGTTTTACCGGTTCCGGCGTCTGTGTTGCCTCCTTGGGTTGTGCAGGCGCAGGAGCTGGCCCGGGTGCATCAGGAACTGCAATGACCTGTAAATCTTCATAATCGCGCCAAGCCCCCGTGCCGAAATCCACCGCAAACGCGATAAGTCCCGGAAAGAAAAAGGGAATACAGAGAACGGCATCGCCGATGAGCCAAAGATCGGGATTGTAGCGGAGCGATGCTGTTGCGCCATTTCCAACGTCAATCACAGGAGCATTCATCTGCTTGTCAATGCTGACATATTGTCCGTCACGGACATTTTGACCTTTGTAAAAAACCTCTCGTCCTGATGGAGATGTTGAGACTTTCACCTGCTCAGACAAGCCTTTGACAATCGCGGCACAACCCGTAGCGATGAAAAACTGCGCGCATAGAATCAGCAATCCCACCACGCGAATCAAATAAGGAAATTTAAATCGAAGTCTCATTTCTTGATTAAGCCCCACGTGGGTGGTCCGCCTCCGGGCAAATCCACACGCTCCAATATTTCAAACCCGAACGAGCCGTAGAAGGGTAGGTTTTTCTCGGTCTGGGTTTCAAGATAAACAGGCAAAGTGTCACCTTTTGCCCACTCCAATACTTGCTTTAGAAGCATTGCTCCATAGCCTTGTCCCTGTTTATCGGCACGAACGCCAATAATGTAAAGGTACCAATGTGGTTCTTTGATATGGAGCCGATTCCAGACCTTCTGATAACGTATTCCCTTAAGGAATTGGAGAAGAGGAGGATCCCAGGGTCGCGGATACCAGAATTGCTCCCATGTAAACCTTAGTTCCCGCGCCATCGAATAAGGATAACCCCCGGGAGGTTCGACACCGATGGCTCCGATTACGTCGCCTGATTCGTCCGTGAGCGCGTGGGTATAACCTTCCGGCAAAGTGAGCCTTAAGTTCGCCCGCATGACGTGAGGAAGTGTCCGTCGCCTTGTCGCCTCATCGCGAATTAAATATCGAAGGAGCGGATCGTCGTGAAACGCCGAAGCCAAGGCGAGTGAAGCCCCTTCGAGGTTCGCGGCCGTGATGGGGACTATGGGCATGGTTTGGTGTCGCAATTCTCGGGCGCAGGAAGCTCACGTTGGGTGATAAGAAAATCGGAAACAATCCGCCCGCCGATCAAATGTTCCTGAATAATTTTCTCGAGCACGGGCGGATCGCAACGCGCGTACCACGTTCCCTCAGGATATACGAGAGCAATGGGACCCTCGGCGCAGACGCGCAAACAATTGGCCTTCGTGCGAAAAATTCCCCCTTGTCCCGTCAACTTTAATTCCTCTAAACGACGCTTCAGAAATTCCCACGCGATCATCGAACGCTCTTTGTCGCAACATTTGGGCGTCGTCGGTTCGGCACACAAGAAAATGTGCCGCTGAATTCGCTCAAGGCCAAGTTCGCGGATAGTCTTGTCCACGGTGGAATTGCGGATGGAGTTGGGCGCAGTAACTTTAGGTTCGGTTGCCGATTTGCTGGGCATATTTTTAGCCGACTTCAGTCGGCTCCTCTTTTTGCCCCCAGCTTTAGCTGGGGGATTTCAGTTATTTAGTCCCAATAGCGCGCTTTAGCGCGGCTTTTCGATCCGGCTTTAGCCGAATCAAATCTTGGCGTAGCATCAAGATACTGGCGGGCGATTGGACGGAAAAATGTTCATCCCTACGATGTTACAGACTCATCAGCAGGTCTTCAAGGATGGGACGCAAGTCACCGCCCATGCCTTCCGGTACGCCAATGGTTTTTGCGATCCCCGCTTCGAGGACTTTCTGCGCGTCCTCAATTCGGTCGAGCTTGATCAAGACTTCGGCCAAAATATGATAGGTTGCCAAATGCGACGGATCGCGCCGATTCGCGTATTCGAGGTGCGTCGCGGCCTCTTCGATCACCTCGCGCGTTTGCCCCTCGGCAAAGAGCTTCTGCCCCAAAGAAAACCGACTCAATGCGTCTTCGGGATCAAGCGCGACCAATTGGCGTAGTTGTTCCAGCGTCATCGTGCGTGAGCATACTTAAAGGACATTGGCGAAGTCCATAGGAAGGGATTGCGCTTCGACTTCGATAGCACATTTTTTATTCGCAACCACATTGCTAATCTACGGCTCCAGCCACGGAACTTCCCTGACCCAGCGGTATCCATGAAAACACAAGTCAACGATGTAGCCTTCTGGAACCACGAGTTTTCGTTGCGCGAAATCGTATGAGCATTCCGCTAGGGCGGTAAGCGCCGTTAGGTCATTGTCGTCGCCAGTATGATACCATCGCATGGATGATTTGAGCCGCCCCTCAAAACTGTCCCCATACAGCATCCACACTTCAAGGGCGTCCACTTTAATGAACTCAAAATCGGCGGAGTTCAAGAGCCGAGTCCAGTTCTCAATTGCTTCTGTGGAGTGCGGAAATGTTTCATGAATACGGGGTGATCGGGTAATTAGTCTTTGGCGCGCATCGGCAATCGGGGTCACCAAAGTTGGGATTTGGTATTCATCCACAGGATGATGGGCAAGGTCGCTCTCCTCAAAAAGGGAACACCATAGGATGGGTATTGAGTTGCTTGCGCCCGCAAGTATCTCCGTATTTGGATTGTAATTGCCGCCCTGTTCGGTAATGCCTGGGGTTATTGGTGTATGACCCCCCACAAGAAATGCGCGATTGGACATATTTTATGCCTTTCTATCATCAGATTTCGGCGAATTCAGAATTCGTGATCAATCATTCGAATGTGATGAGTTTCGCAGGACAATAATGGTTATCCCACTGAAAATCGTATAATCGGCACACCTTGGCTAACTTCACGACCGCCAGAAAAACCGGATTGATAGATGTTTCAATGCGGAGAAGTTTTCTCTTCTGGGCACCATATTGCTTGATACTTCGCGCAATTGCTCTGGCATACCATTTGTTCGCATTTGTAAGGGCAATCTCAAATTCGATGCTGCTTTTAATAAACAGAGCCTCTAAAAGTGCCTGCCAATGCTTCCTGGGCATTTGAAGGAATAATGGCAAGTCTCGTCTGATTGTGGCATTTGATAATGCTATCAACTCTTGCCCTAGCCATGAACTATTTTCACTAAGAAAAGCGCGAATTGATCGCATCGCTATTCCCGCAACGTTATTGACTTTCGGGTGTCCGCGATAACGTCCATAGTCTGTTTCTCGAAACAGGTCTTTAATTTCATTGAGCGGAGCGACGGCAATAAACAGCAACAGGAGATCTATGGACATAAGATCCGCTTGGGCGCCACAATCATATTGTACGCGGTAATTAAACTCTTGTTCCCGAATGGCAATATTGTAGGCAAACAAATCCCTTGTGATTGAAATGGAATCCGTGATGCGCTTCCTAAACTGGTCCACTGATTCACCCGCGCGAAGCGCAAAGACAGCGGCGCACCTAACATAATAAGAAAAACATATACCGATCACCGACCAATCTACTTTCCCTTGTTCCTTTTTTTGTGCATACGGGCTTAGGATACGTGCTAGCGAGCGCTCATATTGAGCGAGAGCATGTGAGGCATCCGTGTTTGCTAGCATAGATTCACTTACTTCTTTACCGGTATAACTTCAAGAGTCGTCTGTTGCAGCAAGGACGCCTTGGGCGCCTGTTTCGAGATTCCAAGAATATATTCTTGGGAAAATTCTTTTATCTCAACAATCATCGGACCGCCTCGATCCGTTGCGTCATCTATTACGGATGCGCCGAGCAGTCGCTTTTGAACATCGTCGGCGTTCTCTATCGCGAAATCGAGTTCATCGCGGGTAAGTGACGTCCAGTTGATGCGCTTCTGAAGTTTATTGGCTTCATCCCAAGCAAGATGCCCCACATCGTCCACCACTTGCCAAAGCTTCTCGTAACCTTCGATGTCCCAATCCCTGCTTGTCTGCACGCCGTAACTAGGACTACCCAATAGGCCTTGCGCGGTTTTTCCACTTCCTGTTACCTTGTATTCGACACGGAACAAGTTTTTTGCATTTTCCATTACTGATGTGCCCACCTTACGGTAAAGAGCATCAATTCCCGCGCCTGTAGCTCGGAATTGCATGGCAACGCAGTCGTATCCCCGCGACAAGATGTTTTTATGCATGACCGTTTCGATTGCCGCTCGTTTGGTGACGCCAACTGTGGATCCCAATGGTACGAATGATAGGGTAGGATCGTCCGTTACAAATCCCAATAGGATATCGCCGATAGCTGGTGCGTGCGGTGCCACGCGCATTGCCGCAATCTGTAAGGAAACCGCAGCTGCCCCCAATGTTGAGTTCAGGTCAAAACCTGCGCTCCCCGTGGGATCGGTCTTATTAACCGGGTCTTGGGCTGCGTAGGCATAGGCGTGACCGAACCCGCCCGGAAAATCGAACTTCGGGTCGCCGCTGATCCATTGACCGATCTGCGGGTCGTACCACCTCGCGCGGTGATATTGAAGTCCCGTAACCGGATCGCGCCATTGACCCGCAAACGCATAACCAATCGCGGGCGGCGGATCGAGCGGCGCGCCAAACGCCGACTAATCGTGGTGCGTGGTCGTCTCGTTCCCAGCGTCATCCGTCTCGATGACCGCGCGCACCGATCCGAGTCCGTCGCACATCGGACGCCGCACAACGCGGCGACCATCGGGTTTGTAATAAGTCTGCGAGAGAAGCTGATCGCTCCAAGTGTTTTCCTTTTCGACGCGACCCGAAACGCCATCAATTTCCGCGACGATCTGCGACATTCCCGTCGGATTCTCGTCATCAACTAAGAACCGGGTGTCTTTAAGCAGGCTTCAGTCGGCATCGAAATAATGCCGACGCACCATGTTCCCTTCGGCGTCGTAATCGT
>CAZPIK010000161.1:0-9067 GCA_964586185.1 uncultured Candidatus Sumerlaeota bacterium
TCGCTGGGACCCGGTTTGGGATTGGCGGCACGAAGCGGAGGGAGCTTTTCTTATGTGACTCCGTTCGCAAAAAGCCCGCTGCAATTTGAAGCGCTGAAAATCCATGAAGATGGAAAATTCACCGATCCCAAATCGAACGTCTCTTGGGCCGGATTGCTCGGACGATATTTTGTGATCGGATTGATTCCCAATGGAAGCACGAATCCGGCTGCGACGTTCAGCGCGGTTCGAGCGCGCGCGGATATCAGCGCCGCGCCGCCAACTATGGGAAAGCATTCCGACTATGCTCATTACCCTCAACTGGAAATCTATTTTCCTCCGTTCTCACTTGCGCCGGGTGAATCGCTAGATTTTGGGTGCGGCTTTTACGCGGGACCAAAGGATCGCTCAATCCTCAAGGCAACGGAGACGGGGCTTGAGCAGGTGCAATTTTACAATTCGTGGAACTGGATGCGCGCCCTTTGTTTCACGCTAATGGCGCTGCTGAAGAGCTTTCACTCGCTACTTGGAAGCTGGGGATTGGCGATTGTTTTTCTCGTGATTGCCGTTCGCCTTGCGGTGTTCCCGCTCACTCATATCGGCATGAAGCAACAGGCTAAAATGTCGGCGCAGCAGGCGAAGCTCAAGCCGTTCATGGATAAGATCAATGAGAAATATAAAGACGACATGGCCAAGAAGAACCAAGAGGTCATGAAGCTGTATCAAGAACATGGAATCAATCCGCTCGGCGCGTTCAAGGGTTGTCTCCCTGTGATTATTCAATTGCCCATCTTTTTTGCTCTCTATAAGATTTTGGGCGAGAGCATAGATTTGAGAGGCGCGCGCTTTCTATGGATTGACGACCTTTCGCAGTCCGACCGGCTTTTTAGCTTTGGGACTGCCTTCTTGGGGGTGACGCATTTCAATCTGCTTCCTTTCATTTCAACGATGAGTCAATTTTACGTGACGCGGCAATCCATGAAATCGAATCCGGCAATGGCCGATAATCCCATGAACAAGCAGATGATGTATATGATGCCGTTCATGATGCTCTTTTTCACATACGAATTCCCTGCGGGGTTGTTCGTCTATTGGATCGTGACGAACATCCTGCAAGTGCTTCAGCAGGAATTTGTGAACAAAAAATATCTCCCCCCGCCCGCGCCCAAGCCAGCTTGAGACGTGGGATTCAATCAGGGGATGGAGAGGCGGATAAAAGAGAGGGAGGATAGGAAACCGAAATGTCAGGCGAAATCATAGTGACTGCGCAAAGCGAAGCCGAAGCGTTGGAAGAGGTTTTGGATCGTTTGCAAGTTGAGCGTGACGCGATTGAATACGAGGTAAAAACCGAAGCGGCGGAGGATTTGCTACCCGACGCGAAGCCGGAAATTGTGGTGCGCGCGTGGATTCGTCCGGAGTACGTTGCCGAAAAAGCGGGAGCGAGGGTGACGGAGATCGTCAAACTCATGGGCTTCGATGCGGATGTGGACGTTCGCGTGAAAGACCGCATCGTGCGGATCGAAATTGACGCCGGTCAGGATTCCTCGATCCTGATCGGACGCGAAGGGCAGAATCTCGACGCGCTTCAATATCTTATCAATCGGATGGTGCTCAAGATCGGTCGCGAAGCGCCGATGATCCTGATTGACGTTCAGGGTTATCGCGACCGTCAGTTCAACGACCTTGAGCGGTTAGTGGAACGCGCTGTCAAACGCGCCCGCGAGACCGGCAATGAAATCGAACTCGATCCGATGTCGCCTTCGGAGCGCAAGTACCTTCACAATTATTTGACGCGCCACGAAGGGATCAAGACCTTCAGTCGAGGCGATGAACCGGAGCGATATTTGGTTATCGTGGCCGATTGATAAAGATTCAAACGCAAATCAAAGATTGCCAATCAATGCCCAACTCTTTTCTTCCCATTCCTGCAATAGACCTCATGGACGGCCAGGTTGTACGCCTGCGTCGAGGAGATGCGGGGCTTAAAACGGTTTTCTCCGACGATCCGGTGACGGTGGCGATGAAATTTGAGGAAGCTGGAGCAAAGCGTCTTCACATCGTGGATCTGGATGGCGCTTTTGCCGGTCGCCCCCGCAATTGGCAGGCTCTCGCTGATATTCGCTTGGCCGTACGTATGGAGATTGAAGTGGGCGGCGGAATGCGTCGCGCGGAGGATGTCCAGGCATTGTTCGACTGCGGAATCAACTATGCCATTCTGGGAACGAGCGCGCTGAAGGGGCGACAGTTCGTTAAGGAGATGGTGGAGCAACATGGTGACAAGATTATCGTCGGAATTGATTCGAAAAGAGGATTTGTTGCGGTTGAGGGATGGGTTGAAACCTCGCAGATCAATGCGCTGGATTTCGCGCGCGAACTTTCCGGACTCGGTGTCAAGACCCTCATCGCCACCGACATCGCCACCGACGGTATGATGGAAGGTCCGAACCTGGAAGCGCTCGCCGCTTTTGCAAATGCGGTCCCCGCCAATATCATTGCTTCGGGCGGAGTTCGTCACTTGGACGATCTCAAAGATATCCACGCGCTGGGAAAACAGAATCTGATCGGTTCCATCGTTGGCCGCGCGATCTACGACGGCAAGCTGAACATCCGCGAGGCGATGGCCTGTTTTGCGGATGGAGCTGCGGCCTGATTTGAAATTTAGGCTTTGAAAATTTCCTTTAGTTTCGCTCGGAGAGAATGATCCGGAGTATTCGGAAAAGCCGCTCGCGTTGCCGTAAATCCCGAATGCGTGAACGCTTGAATGGTCGGGCTGAGTTGCGCCACGTCCACGATTTTTCCATCGCCGTCCTCAATCCAAATATGCTGTGAAATCTTTTCCGCCTTGGGGTCGTAGGGACGATAGGGCGTGTCGTGCGATTCAATCCTGAGGAGATAATATTCGGGATCGAATCCCGCGGATTGTACGGCATCATTGGCTGCTTTCCAACGCGATTCGAAATCCGCGTCCATCGGATCAATTTCAAGGGTCTTGAACAGTCGCCGGCGCAATAGACGGTCGGAAAGATCAGACAAAATCGGATCGCCTCCCCTCGCCCACTGCTTGATCCGCGCCAGAATCTCCACATCATCGAGTTGTAGATAGTCGGGTGTATCGAGCGCGGCGGGATTGTGGAGCGCCTTTGCGACGACGTCCCCTTCGGACAAGCCGGCGTCCTTTCCTTCGCGAAGCAGGATCGCCGCGCGTCGAAGCAGCGAAGCCAGCATTCCTTCCGCGGCGACCACAGTCTTATGCAAATACACCTGACGGTGCATGTGGTAACGCGCTTGAACATACTTCTCGACCGGCACAAGTCCGCCATGCGCGATGATGAGTCTTTCGCCGTCGGGACTGATCCTGAACATGTGAAGCAGCCGATCCAGATCGTACACACCGTACTTCACGCCCGTCATGAGACTATCGCGCAAAAGGTAATCGAGCCGATCCGCGTCGAGTTCGCTGCTGAGGAGAGAGGAAAGATAACCGGGCTTGGCCATTCCTATGAGGATGGATTCGATCATGGAGGGGAGTCGCCGCGAATGCCGTGAGAGAATTTCGTTCACCTCGCACCGCGAATCGTGAAGGATGCGCAGCGTCCACGCTTCATGATCCGTGCCGAGGATGCGCTCCGCGACATGTGAGAAAGGGCCGTGACCCAGATCGTGCAGCAATGCGCCGACTGAGGCCATGAAAGCAAGTTCGGAATCAATCGCGTACATCCGCGAAAGCTGTCCGACGACAAGCCGCGTTAGATGAAACGCGCCGATGCTATGCGTGAAACGGCTGTGTTCCGCGCCGGGGAAAGCGTAATGCGCCATGCCGAGTTGGCGAATGCGGCGAAGGCGTTGCATCTCTGCGGAATTGACGAGGTCAACGATAAGGCGCCCCTCGGGCGTATTCTCATCAATTGGAATAAGTCCGTGAACGGGATCGCGAAGAAGCCGCTCTTTGGTGCGGATTTGAAACGCGCGTCCGAAAATGTCGGGTGTTGAATCCATGTATCGCCCGGCAGTGTAAAACTTTATGAGGTGTCCGCCAAGGATTTTGAGGGATGTGGATCGAGGAAGTAGATTTGCAAAACACCTTCGCGCGGGCGCAAAACTTTACTTCCCGAAGAATCAGCCATATAGTGTTCGCGTTGCCGGGATGGCGGAATTGGCATACGCAAGGGACTTAAAATCCCTTGCGTCATGCTTGTAACCCAAATAAAATCAACATACCTCTTCGGCTCGATGTAAGTTTAGTGTAAGTCCGATGCCATTCTTTGCATCGTGTTTCGCCGATTCTTCGCTTTTCCAAACTCCCAGCCGATCCACGATTTCCGACCGCATGAGGTCAACTCCGATTTGTTCGTAATTCTCCCCCAATACGTCCCCCGCGCTGTGCCCGATATACGTCTTGAGAATCCGCGCGTCGCATCGGGCTTGACGTGCAAGGTTGATGAACGTCTTGCGTAAAAGCCGGGGAAAGAAACTCGCGAGGGCTACGATCTTGGTTGCCGTCCCTGCCGACGTGACCACGCGCTTTAAGGCCGGGGAAATGCCATACAGTGACCACGGCTTGCCCGATGCCGTGAGAAAAAGGAATCCTTCCGGGTGAATGATCTTTGCCCCGGAGTCGGCTTCACGCAAGGCTTGGAGCACGTTCGCGGGGATAGGAATCACCCGATGGGAGTTCTTATTCTTTGGCGCGTGAGTCGAGGTCGTGGTAATCGAAACCGTCCCGCGTTTCCAATCCACGTCTTGACGCCGGATCGAGACCGCTTCCATTTCCCGAAGTCCCGCCCAACCCATGAGCATCATGACGGGAGCGAGGTCGGGACGGATTTGCTTGGCGTGTTCGAGCAGGGCTTCAAGTTCCCCGGCATCGAGTAAAACATGGGGAGCGGATTTTGCGCCTTTCGTCTTGCGGAGCTTCACGGCTCCCGCGACGTGGCTATATCGCGCCGGATAGACCTTGTGCATGTAGAGCGAAGTCGCGCGGACGGAATGCCAGCGTTGCCGGATCGTATCCCAAGCCAATCCTTGACCCTCGCACCAGTGGAGATAATCTCCCAGCGTTCGAGCGTCCACTTGATCCCACGTCGTAACACCGGGGCGGAATTCGGCAAGCCAAGCGAGAAACCGATTGATGCGCCGCGCGTATTCCTTTTGCGTCGCGGGACTCGCGCCGGAATTGCGAATCGCTTCATCCACCGCCGCGTTGATCTTGTGAATTCCTTTGGTTCCGCGCATCATGGGGAGAAAACCCTTGTCGCCCGCCAGTTCCACGTTGAAGAGTTTCGCCATTGAAACGGCTTCCTGATATGAAGTCGCGGGGAGCTTGCGCCGGACGTATCGCTTTTCCTCGCTATCCCACCATCGGACTTGCCAGCTTTCATCCGGCGATTGCTTGAGGCTTACAAGCCCGACTCTCGCGTTTTTCTTCGGCATGGGTTCACTTAGTTCCTTTCGGTTTTGATTTCCGCGCCGGGGAGTCTTTCAAATAGCCCTTCTCGCGCAAGTGATCCACGATTAGCTTTCGGGCGTATGCGCTCGATGTGCGGTCGTCATCCGCCGCCGCCGTGTCAATTGCACGGCGCAATTCAGCGTCGAGCCGGATCAAGAGCATGGCATTCATGGGCATGAGAAATCTCCTCGATTGGATCAATCGTATAACACTGTTATACTGGCGTCAAGCCCTTTCTGAATAGGAACTTGGATCGAGCGGCGATAAGCCCTTGGGAACGCGACGCCGGGATTGTCCCGGTCGGATTCCGTTCCGCACCGTGAGCGGTTCGGTTTCTTCATCATCGCCAATCGGCTTCGCCACTTCCAATGCCCGGATAAGGTCGGCTCCAAGGTAGCAATTCTTGAATACCTTTCGAGGACGTAAGCGCATGAGGAAACGATCCACGTCAACCAACCCCTGCAAGGCTTCGGCCAATGCCGCTCTTGAATAGAGCACGTCGCGCTCGATCCTGAAAATAGGGGGTTGGTTGAACCGATCCCTCATTTACCCCACCGCTCCCGCTTTTTCAAATCCGCAAATTCCCGCTTGATCTCGCCAGCCGAAGGGCCGGTGTAAACGAGGTCTCCTTGTCCGCAGAGTGGGCACGTCCGAGTCTTTCGTGCCTGCTCGATAAAGTCCTGAATGTCCCGGTGGGCGGTCGAGCGCGAGACGTTAAATTCCCGCCCCACATCCGCCTGAATTCCGTGCTCCCAAGGTGAACGATTGTTTGCACCGAGCCAGCGCATGATATGTATTCGTCGAAAGAGGCGAACACACTGGCGATGGGAATTGTAATGCCGCCGCCCCCCGGCCCGACGAATCCATTCATTGCCGCCTACGGGTTGATTCCATTCGGATCGGTTCATCGCTTTTCCTCGCTCAAAAAATGTTTCACACTTTTGTCGTTTGAATTCGTTTCACGCTTATAGATTGTGGCCGTTGATCGGGAACGCGGTCACGCGAGGTCACGCGTGGGTTCCCATTGCATTGCTTACTTTCCGTTTCTTCCCTCCTCATCTGATTGTTCTTCTTTCCCCCGTGTGCAGTACTAAGAATCGCGTGACTTCGCGTGACTTGGGTTGTCGGAATCTCCGCGAAGAGCTATACCGCCGTAAAATCTCGCCCTTCCTTGAGACTCGCCAGATTGCTTCACCGTTACTTCGGGATACGCCGCCCGAAGATCGCGCCCGAATCCCTGAATTGTCCCCGGATGATCCCTTCCCTGAGACTTTGCGAACTCAATCCACGCCTCGAACAGCCGACCGCATTCGACGCGACTACAAGGGGAAAGATCGCAACGCTCCCGAACGAATACCGCGACGGGACTTCCAAGATCGGCGAGATCGCTTAATACCGCCGCGCCACTCTTCGGCTGAATGAATCTCCCCCGCGCATATAGCCGCGCTCGACCTTTAATCCCCCAATTCAAAATCGCCGCTCTCTCCGGGAGAATGCTTTCGAGAAGATTTGAATCTTCCTTTCCCAACCAAGTGCGCGTCAGGGGCAAGATAATGAACCTGTTTGCAAGGGCCGTTGATGAATCGGCAATTTTTGGAAGTTCGTTCGTCAGGACGATGATCCTTGCGGTTATCTTGCGCGTGATGGGGTCTTTGTGTTTACGGTCAACCGTTTGAAAATCCTCTCCCGAAATTGAAAGAAGTCTCTCCGTAATGATTCCCTGATCCGGGCGGTTTGATAGCCGGGCATCGCTTATGATCGCCGCGAGTTTGTCAATTAGGGGAGAGAGACCGAAGTTTGTGGAAAGGCCGCTCAACGTCGGGGCAGCGACGTTCGCAACGCCCAAGAGGTTTACAAGCACCCGCGCAATGGTTCCTTTCCCGCTCCGCTTCGGGCCGACGATCATCAATATTTTTTGGAAACGCGTATCCGGTGTAAGTAGTAAACCGATGAATTCTTGGAGGGCGTTGACGCAATCAGGATCGTCCCGCCAAAGTTCAGCTAGAAACTTGAGCCAGCATTCCGGCTCGGATGCGTCCGGGTCATACGCCAGATCGAGCGCAGTTCGATTGAAGAAATCCGCCGTTGTGGGGATCAACTTCCGCGTCGGAAGATGCAGCAAGCCGTTCGCGCAAGGCAAGAGGTCAAGCGGATCGGCGTCGGCCATGACGCGATCCAACCAACAAGGGGCTATGAAGCTGCTAGATAAATGAGCTTCGGCGCGTAGCGCGTCGTTCACGGTGTCAATCCTGTTTCGGTTCGGGTGTAGCGGCTTCCCGTGCGGGTCAATTCCATTTTCGATGAAGTGGTAGAGGGCGGATCGAATCCATTGATCTTCCGTGTCCGCCCATCGCGCCCCTTTGTATTCGAGAAAACCACCGTTGTAATGAACGAGCCGCGCCCGGCCCTCGCCACCGTAATTCGCAGCGAGGAACTTCCGGGCCACGTCGAGCGGATTGGCTAGGTCGAGAACTTGGGCTTTTTCCAGTGAGGGGCTTGCTTCGGTCGAGCGCGAGGGTGTCCATTTCGGAGCAGCGTCAATCAGTCCCAAGAGATTTTCCCGCGTTCCCCCGGCGTCGAGCCAGTCCGAAACGTCACCCTTGGGGGGAAGATTCGGCAAGTCGAGTATGCGGATTTCCGTGGCGATTCCATCGAGTGATTGCGCGACTTCCTCTCCATGCTTACGCCCCGGCGTATCATTGTCCGGGATGACGCAGACCCGCGCCCCGGTGAAAAACTTTTCGTAACCATGACCGCGCCATTTTCCCGCGCCCCCGGCGTTTGTCGTCGCCGTGATTCCGAGCGCGTGGAGGCGGTCAACGTCCTTTTCTCCCTCGACAACGCAAATCCATTTACCTTGCTCCACGGATTGAATTAGTTCCGGGAGCCTATACGGGACGCGCTCGACTCCCTGCAAATTCCAAATCCAACCGCCGTGCCCGTCCGGTCGTCGTTGTCGGAAATCCTTGGGGGTGTATCGAACGGATTGGAATTGAATCTCTCCCCGTTCGTTTAAGTAGTCGTAAGTGGCTTGAATTATCGCCTTCGGTTTTCCGGCTCCGTTCCTCTGTTGATTGGGGGGAAACAAGTCGTGCATTTGAAGCCCCATTGCGCGAACAATTACCGTCGTTTCGCATCCGGCGTGACAACGTAGGAGGATGCGTCCATCGTCCCCCTCACTAATTGAAAGCGACTGGCGGTTGTCCTCGTGGGCGGGACACCGAGCGAGGCGCGATTTTCCCGCACCCTTAACGTTGTGAAGTCGGTCAAGAATGGCCGCAAAGTTCATAAAAATGCCCCCCTACCGGGATTAACCCGTTGCCGAAGGGGGGCGAATCCGGCGGGACATGCCGGAACCTTTACAAATCTTGAATCACGTCCCGCCTATCGCGCCCACGGCAATGGGCCTCTATATCCCATAGCCGGACAAAACGTGTCCGTGGGCGGACAAAACGTGTCCGACAACATTTATTTGAAAAAATTCCAGCCTATGGCCGGGGATGGACGATAGTTAAATGGGCCGTTCTTGGAAATCGCACCCTTCAAATGCTGGTAGAGATTCGCATCGTAAGTTTCAATTGATTTCAGAGCGCGTTCGAGATTCTTCCGGGCCGCCTCTTTTGGAGATTGGCTTCCATCTGA
>CAZPIK010000162.1:0-9013 GCA_964586185.1 uncultured Candidatus Sumerlaeota bacterium
CAACTCGTCTCGTTGGAATGGATGCCGCTCTTTCTGCTCGCGTGGTTGGAAATGATCGAGCGTCCATCGGCGAAATACGCGCTCGGGGCCGCGTGCGCTCTGTTACTCGTCGTCCTCTGCGATTACTACTATTTCTTCTATTGCGTTGTATCGGCTGTGGTTCTGTATCTCGCGGCGGCGCGGGCAAAACGCGATTGGAGTTTCGGTTTTCGCCCCGGACAGACTCTCCACATTGCCGCCATCTTCATTCTGGTTTCGTGCGCGACTTCCGGCGTCATCGTCGGAAATCTTTTATATCTGAATTGGCGTGATCCGCTTTGGGGCGCGCACGAGGCTTGGGAGTTTTCGATGGATTTGTTTGCGCCGTTAATCCCCGGCGGACGATGGCGTTTCGGAAGCCTCACCGAATTTTATTGGTCGCGCATTCGCGGCAACATTAACGAAAACAGCGTCTATCTCGGTTGGGCGACGCTCGCGATTCTCATCTACCTCTGGCGTCGTCGCCGCGATGCCGCCGTCGCTGAATCTCGGGTTGGCGTGTGGTTCGTTATAGCCCTTCTTTTCGCGGCCATGAGTTTGGGTCCCCGATTAATCGTCGGAGGTTATGAAATTCCATATCTGCGAATGCCTTACGCGTTCGCGACGAAACTTTTTCCGCCGCTCAAACTTTCCGGAATGCCGCTCCGAATGATGGCGATGACGACTCTGGCTTCGGCCGTGTTGCTCTCGGTCGGATGGCGGCATTTGCGGGCTGGATCGGCACTTGCACGTAAGTTTTCCCTATTCGCAATTCCACTCCTTTTCATCGAATTGCTTCCGCGCGCCTCGCAATCGGTGGATCCCATCGAGCCTGAGTATGCGCAACGCATCAAGACCCTCAATGAGCAAGGGACGCAAGGTTCGCTGCTTGATCTCTCCGCTTACTTTGCCGAAGCGCTTTATCGCCAGACATTTCACGAGCAACCTCTGACGCTCGGTTACGTCGCGCGGTATCCCGGCAGCGTCAGGTTGCGCGCGCGCAATATCGAAGAGCTAATACGCGAAGAAAACTACGCGAGAATACGAGACGAGTTCGGCGCGCGATTCTTGGCGTTGAAGGAAGACGCGCCCGAACCCGATCCTGCATGGGGTTTCAAAAAGATCATGGACGACCCCGCGGCAAAGGCAAAATTGTATGATATGCGGCCAGATCATAAATAGCCTTTGCGCTGCAACTTGTGTTTGATGGTAGGATAAGCGCGCGACTAGAAATGTAAGGTGTGATCCCCATGTCATTACAAGTTACAGACAATGTCAGAACCGTTTCGGAACTGAAACGGAACGCGCCCGAAATTATCAAGGAATCCCATAAAACGGGCCGTCCCATCCGGCTGACCGTGAACGGAAAAACCGACGCAGTGATAATGGACGCACGGTGCTTCGAACGGCATTTAAGCGCGGCCAATCTAGCGCGGTTGCTCCAGCCCGCCGAGGAAGAAATCGCGACCGGCCGCACCCGTCCGATGCGCTCTTTTTTGAAGGATTTTAAGCGTGCCCGGAAAATTTCGCGTTAGGCTGACTCAAAGCGCCCAGAGAGATATCGAGGACATTTGGGACTATATCGCGGCCCACAACGCGTCTGCGGCCGCTCGATTCGTGAGGGGACTCGAACGTCAGATGCTCACGCTGGAGCGATCTCCAGAGCGATGCGCTTATATTTCGGAAAACAAGCTGATGGGAACAAAATACCGTCAGCTTCACTATGGGAAATACCGAACGATCTTCAAGGTGGACGGGAAGGTCGTTTATGTCATGCGCATCGTTCATGGCGCGCGCATGATGGATACTGCCTTGTTTGACGACTGAGCTTGACCGGAAAGCCGTGTATGGTCCTTGATTGCACATTCGCGAATTTACTAGAGCGAAGGGCGATTGACTGTAATGAAGCAGCTTATTAATCCTAAACTCGCGAAAGAAATCGAGTTGGATCGTCCGAGCAACGGATGGGCTGAATGGCTATTTAGGTTATCGGGGCTCTATTGTGTCATCTTGGGAGTGGTGGCTGGTATTCTAGAGATTTTCTTTGAAGAGAGGCAGTTGGAAACGTCTCTAGGCGTGGTTGGTCAAGTTCTCGGAATTACATTCGGACTTTGTTTTTTCTACACGATGAATTATATGGTTTGGTTCTATACCAAGAGCAAACTGATCAAAATATTATGGTACGGACTGATGGGATTTATAACTGTTTCCCTAATTTTCTTGGTATTCAGTCAGGATGCAATAAACGGTAAACGAAGATCTCGTGGTTCGCCAAATGTAGTACCAGCGGTTCCAGCACGGAACTCCCAGCCTTAAAATTCCTTTTTAACGCATCTGAGGTATTCCTATGCGCGCGGCAAACCTCTTGCTTCCCGCTGCGGTCGGTATCACAGTATCGCGGCGAGCGGAAACCCTATGGGCGTATTAACTATCCAGCATTTGAGCAAGAGCTTCGAGACACCCGAGGGGGGACTCGCCGAAATCATCCGCATTCCGTCGTTCGAATTGGAAAGCGGCGAGCAGGTTGCCCTCGAAGGGGGAAGCGGGTCGGGCAAAACCACTTTCCTGAATCTCATTGCGGGAATTCTAACTCCCGACTCGGGGGTTATTCGGATCGCGGGTGAAGAAATGAGCTTCGCACCCGAAGCCGAACGCGACGCCATCCGCGCGAGACGAATCGGTTACGTCTTTCAGACCTTCAATCTTTTGCAGGGTTACACCGCGCTCGAAAACGTCGAGCTGGCGATGCGGTTCGGCAAAGGGGTGGATCGAGCCGCCGCGACAAATCTTCTGGAGCGCGTCGGACTCAAGGATCGCCTCCATTACCGCCCGCGGCAACTTTCCGTCGGACAGCAACAACGGGTCGCGGTCGCGCGCGCTTTGGCAAATAGCCCCGAACTCGTCCTCGCCGATGAGCCGACCGGGAATCTCGACCACGTCCGCGCAGGCGAGGCTCTCGAACTCATCCGTGGAATCTGCGCGGAAAAAAAGGCGGCCTTGCTCCTCGTCAGCCACGACCGCGAAATTCTTGGCCGCTTCGAAAAAGTGATGAAACTTGAAGAACTGAATCTTGCTTGTCAGCGCGCCGAAGCCAAGAAAGAAGGAGCGCCATCATGAGCGGAGGCGTCGGCGGACTTTTCCTGATGGTTCGGCGGAGCATGAGGCAACACGCTCTCTCGACCGCCGTCACGCTTTTCTCGGCTGCGCTCGCGGGCGGACTTGCGCTCTCGGTTTTCAGCATTCAGCGTCAGGCGAGCAACGCGTTTACCGGTGGCCCCGTCGGGTTCGATGCGGTGCTCGGCGCGCGCGGCAGCAAACTTCAACTCGTTCTGAATACCGTTTTCCATCTCGAAACTTCTCCCGGCAATATTCCGTGGAAAATGTACACCGAGCTGAAGCAGAACCCTCTCGTCGAGCTTGCGATTCCGTATGCCGTCGGCGACAACTTCCGAGGCTTTCGCATCGTCGGCACGAGCAACGAAATGTTCACCCGATTCGAATATCAGAAGGACAAGAAATTCGAAGCCGAACCGGGGGGGCGCTTTTTCGAACCGACACGACGCGAGGCGGTGATCGGTAGCTTCGCCGCGCAGAAAACTGGAATCAAAGTCGGGGACACAATCAACCCCTATCACGGACTAGAATTTCATGAAGCGGATATGCACAAGGACGAATATATCGTCGTGGGCATCCTGAAACCGACCAACAGTCCATCAGATCGCGTCGTTTGGATTCCGATCGAAGGAATTTTTCGGATGAGCGGACACAAGCTGCGCGGGAGCGGTGAGGAATACACCGCAAGATCGAACGAGAGCATCCCGGACGAGCATAAGGAAGTCAGCGCGGTGATGCTGAAATTCAAAAATCCCCAGGCCGGAATGGCGCTCGATCAAACGATCAACAAGCAGGGTAAAGTGGCGACGCTTGCATGGCCCATCGGTCAAACGATGGCGGAATTGTTTCAGAAGCTTGGATGGATGAACCGAGTGCTCGCGCTTGTCGCTTATCTTGTGGTGGTCGTGGTCGCCGCGTCCATTCTTGCCAGCATTTACAATACGATTAACGAGCGTCGGCGTGAATTCGCGATTCTGCGCGCGCTCGGCGCAAGGCGGTCGTTCGTCTTCTCGCTCATTATCACGGAGGCGGCGACGATCTCCTTTATCGGCGCATTGCTCGGCTTTTTCGTTTACGCGGCGATTTTGGTCGTTACGGCCTCAATCGTTCGCGGACAAACAGGCGTCGTTCTCTCGGTCGGGTCCTTCCATCCTGCGCTTATCGGTGTTCCTATGGGTATGGCTTTTATTGGAGCGCTCGCGGGGATCATCCCGGCGATCAAAGCCTACTCAACTGATGTTTCCTCCAATTTAACGCCCAATTCTTGAAGAACCGATCGCGCTTTTTTTAGCGACATCAAGTTCAGGCCGATCAGGCTTCCTGACGCAAGATTGCGCGGCGGAGGATGTCTAATCCCGTGACCGAAGCCAGCTCGCGATTCGCGGCGCGATCGGTGAAACCCATGATGCGCTTGCTACGGACTTCTCCCTCGGGAGTGACCCAACCGAAATAGACAAGGCCGACGGGCTTTTCCGCGCTGCCGCCGCCGGGGCCTGCGATACCGGTAACGCTCAGCGCCCAATCTGCGCCGGAGACCTTCTTCGCTCCAATCGCCATGGCTTCGGCGACTTCCGCGCTGACCGCTCCGTGCGTTTCGATCAAATCTTTCGGGACTCCGAGCCGCCCGATCTTGGCTTGATTCGAATAAGTAACAAAGCCTTCGAGGAAGTAATCGGAACTTCCGGCCGTGTCGGTCATCCGCTTGGCGATGAGACCGCCCGTGCACGATTCCGCCGTCGCGAGGGTTTGCTTGCGCTCGCGCAAAAGCTGCCCCACCGATTCTTCAAATCCGGTTTCGTCGAAGCCAAAAACATTGTCGGGTCCGACCCGCTCCAGAATTTCATCTCGCCACTCTGCGGCCAATTGATCGTCTTCTTCGGGCGTCGCGGCTTGAAGCGTGAGGCGCACGTCCACGCGCCACTTTCCGGCGAGCAACGCGACGTTGACGCGCGGATCGGCTCCGAAGAGGTCGCGAATTCGTTCGTTGATGTGGGATTCGGGCAAGCCAACAGTATGAAGCGTCAGCGTCCGGAGTTCGCGGCGAGAGGCCGAGAAATCGCGGATGATGAGCGGACGGGCGAGCGTCTTGAACATGGGGTTCATCTCGCGGGGGGGACCGGGAAGAGCTACAAGCGTTGCCTGCGACGGTGAGGTTTCCATGGGGCGTAGATAAAATCCGGGAGCCGTTCCCCACGCATTGTAGAGAACCTCGGCTCCTTCGGGAATCAGCGCTTGAACGACGTTGCTGGGCGGCATTTTGCGTCCGCGCTTTTCGAATCGTTCGCGGATTTCTTCGAGCGCGCGCGCGTCTTCGATTAGTTTTCTTCCGAATGTCTCCGCCACAATCTCGCGGTTCAAATCATCTGCAGTCGGACCGAGTCCACCGGTCATGAGGATCAAATCGGCTTGCTGCGCAGCCAAGGCAAGACCATCGCGCAGGGCTTCGGGATCATCGGAGATCGCCGTATGGCGCGTCGCCTGCAATCCCATCGCGAGCAATTCGCGGCTCAGCCATTGCGCGTTAGTATCGGGATAATGCCCCTGCAAAATCTCGGTTCCGGTTGAGATGATCCAAATGCGCGGCGGCGTGTTCATTTTGGTCCCTGGCTTCCGTCGGTCGTCGCGTTCGGGCCGAAGCGAATGTTCAGCCCCGCGTTATCAATGTGTTTCTCGCCAAAGATCGCGCGAGTGACGGCGGTCTCGATGGGCGTCGTCACGGCGATGGCCAATAATCCCACGGCCAGCGCGCGGAAGAAACGTGAACGGAAATCGGCTGGCATAATGATCACCGCCGGGTCGGGAATTCTTCGAGTCGGCAGGAGCACGATCAAGACCGTCGCGAGGCAAGCGTTGAGGTGGATGACCCCTTCGGTCACGAGTCGCTGCGGTGCGAAGGGGGCGGCGTGCATGAGATTCGCGATGACGATCCACCAAAGAAAAACGAGATAAAATCCTTGCCCGCGTGCGAGCGGATCGCGGGGGATCATCTTTTCCGCGCCGCGTTGGTGTGCGCGAAGAACGATGATCACCATCACGGCGAGCGCGGCATAACCGATATCAAACCAATTTCTCGCCGAAAGTCCAAGAGCCGCTTCGGGAACAATATGATTCTTCAGCCATCCGTGATTCAGGTTTTTCACCGCGTTAATGTAAGTGATGACGACGAGGACAAAAACGGCGGCGAAGAAATGCCAGCGACGCGCGGCGGTGTCCGATCCAGTGGATTCGTCGAGTCGCGGCGTCGAGGGAAGAATCAGCGCCAATGAAACCGCCGCGCCGATACCATTGAAAAAACCGTAGGTTTGTTCGAGGACGCTATGCCAGTTCGTCTTGGCTTCGCTCGAAATGCAAATCACTTTGATCAGTTGTCCGAGGGAAAAACCGAGTCCGCCGATGACGCCGCAGACCATCGCCGCGTAGGCAATGGCGTGCCATTTCATCCGGAAGCAATAGACGAAAAGCCCCAGAACCATGCCGAGGCAGCCCGCCCAATTGTCGCCGCGCGGTGGGGTCATGCGGATGCCAAGCAGATGAACGAGAATAAAAACGCACAGCCACCAGCCGACGGCCATATAAAGAATAAGCGAGCAGGCGCGGCGGTAACGGGGCGTCGCAAAATAGAGCGGCGTTGCAATGAGAATCGCCGCGAGCGCCGCCAACCAATCGGTGTCGTACCAATAAAGTTTTTCAAGGTGACGTTCCTCGGCCCCTCCGGCAAGCGCAACGGCGGGAATGAATTCGATTCCCGCCCAAATAACAAAAAGCAAAATGAGCGGAACGAAAAATTCGGTCAGAGTCTTTCGATCGAGCGTTGCCGCCATTGCCGCGCCCGCGCCGCCGAGCGACGCCCAGAGAAACCCGATGACATAGAGACACGCGAAGCCATAAGCCTGCGAGGGCAAATGCCCCGAATGGGTATAACTGATGACGTGCATGTAAGAGATCGAGCCGCCGAACGACCATCCGACCGCGCCGAAAAATGCAAAGTAAGTAGCGCGGCGTCGCCAATCCTCGCGACCCGAAAGCAGACACGCCGCGAGCGAGGCCAACGCGCCGGGAATCATCGCCCCGTATTCGTGTCCCCAATTTCCGCGAACGCCCCATCCGATGGAAAGCGAAAGCGCAACGAGCAAAATGGAAGAGGGTTTGAGTAGGGGATTTGCGGGAGCAGGGTTCATTTGTGATTTGAAGAAAAAGAAGTTAACGCAAAGACGCAGAGACGCAAAGGCGCAAGGAGGGCACTTGCGTGCGGTAAGCACATTCGTTTATGGCCGTTCATTGTTTGCATCAGCATCATGTACGACACTTCTTATTTAAATATTCCGATCAATAGCCTTCGTAATCCAATTACGCACTTGAATCGAAGTAATCCTCATTGCGTCTTTGCGCCTCTGCGCCTTTGCGTTAATTTCTTAATTCTTACGATCTCGCCTGCGCGGCGACGTGACGGCGGCGATAGTCCTCGATGGGGAACGGTCCAAACGCCTCGCACATCTCGATAAGGCGGCTCATGAGCCGTTCGCCGAAACGCGATTTCAGCGTCTCTTCGTCGTAGTTTGTCGTGACGATGAGCGGCTTGCACCCTTCGTAACGCTTGTTGACGATCAAATAGAAGCGGTCGAGCACGAATTCGGAAACCTTTTCCGCGCCGAGATCGTCGAGCACCAGCAGATCAACTTCCTCGATGTATTCGAGAAGCGTATCTTCGGTCAGTTCCGATCCTTCATCGAACGTCGCGCGAATATCGCGCAGCAGATCGGGCGAGTTGTAAAAGAGACCGCTGTAACCTTTTCGAATGATCTCGCGCAGGATGGCCGAGGCGAGATGGCTTTTGCCGCAACCGACCGGGCCGCTCATGAAGAGTCCCTTGGGAAATTCGTTTTGAAATGTAAAACCCTTGATGAAATGTTCGGCGTCGGCGACGAGGCGTTTGCGCTTTACGTCGCCTTTGGTTTCGAAGTTCGCGAGCGTCTTGTTCCAAAATCGCCTCGGAATTTGCGCTGATTCCAGCCGATGATTGACGAAGTATTCCTTCTGCCAATCGAGGTTATCCACGATGGCGACGGGCTGCGGTTCGTGCGCGCCTTTGGTTTTTGTAGCCCTTTTTTTCGGCGAGCGAGCGTGATCGTCTTCCGGTTCGTGATGTTTGGCTAGAGGTGAGGTCATTGTTTAATACTTTCGATCCACAACAGAGTCACATAAGGTGTGAAGTGTGAAGTCAGAAGAGTGAAGTAAGAAAAAGAAATACACGTGGACGCAAACGTAAAGTTTGGCGTGTGGTCCGTGTGCCCGGTCATTTCGAAACGTGCCCTTTCGTTTTCTTGATGATCGTCGTGAGAATCGCGACCAATTCATTGCATTCCTTGGTCAATTCCTTAAGACGTGATTCGGGAACGATTTGCGCCGCCGTAATCAGTCTCAGCCAATAATGCGTCTCGCGGGCTTCCTTGCATGCTATGGCATACTTCGAAATGAAATCAGCCCGACTTTGCCCTCCCTGTCCCTCTTCGACATTTGCCCCGATGGAAGTGCCCGACCGCAGCAACTGCCGCGCCATCGTCCGGCCAACCCCATCCTCACGGTTTAATTCCTGGCACAGCTTGACGATTCGCAACGAAAACTGAAAGGTTCTCTCGCACAAATCGACCTTCATTTCTCACCCCTTGCTCAAACCGTTTTCTCACTTCACTCTTCTTCCTTCACTCTTCGCTCTTTTTCTTCTTCCTCGCCCGGTCGCGGATCAGTTCCTTCGCGACCCAGCCCATCGAGCGAATCTCGTGCTTCGCGGCGCGATGGATCGCCTTTTCGATATCCTCGAATTCAAACCGCTGCGCCACGACTTCGATCTCGTCCACGATAAAGGAGTTCATCTTTTGGCTCA
>CAZPIK010000163.1:0-8887 GCA_964586185.1 uncultured Candidatus Sumerlaeota bacterium
TTGGGATTTCGGTTCCGGGTCATTGGACTCCCGAGGCTGGATCCTTTTATTACGCCTACACCTCGAATCTTTGGATGCGAACGGAACTAGCGCTGAAGGAAAAGTTTCAAGAGTTGGGCGGCGAATTTGCCGAAGCTGAATCTGAACGTTACGCCTTGGGACGCGAAGACGCCGAGTGGTGGCGGCGGATCCGAATCCGAGGTTATCGGGCAAGATTCGACACAGAACTCCGTGTCGAGCATCACATCGAAAAGGAACGGCTGACGCTCCCATATCTTTTCGAGCGCGCAAAACGCGACGGTGAATCATGGGCGCGTCGCGAAGGAGTCGAGGAAGATATCGAGCCGATTGCTTACCAAGTCTGGCGGCATTCGATCCCGGTCGGCGGCGAAGAGGAACTCAAACAATTCCGACGCGATTTCAAACTCCCGGCGACGACCCAATTCGGTGAATCGAAAATGACGCATCGCCTGATGTCCGCGCGATACAAGGCCGCGCTCCGCGCGCTTTCACGCAAGCTTGCCTTAACGGATCGGCGCGGAAGATCGGCAACTAAAATCGCTATTCGCGCCAAGCTTGCCGCGGGCCGGCGCATTTTTGTGGATCGCTCGAAAACAGCCGCGCGTCGCGTCCTCTTGGCATACCGCCCGCCGCATCGCTGGGTCAGCCCCAAGGAACCCCCCGCGCGCCTTGCCGTTGCGTCGCTCGGTCACATCGGCGATCAAATACTTACTCAGGGCATGTTGCGCGGACTTTTAGCCAAGCGCCCCGACATGAATATCGAATTGCTTTGTCCCCCCAATGCCGTGTCGGTTTACCGGGGAGTTTCCGGAATCCAACTTACGCATGTCCGGATGGATGAACCGTCACTCGCCTCCGCGATGAAATTCGTGCGTGACTGGATCGCGCGTTCCGGTTCCCCGTTCGTTATTTCACCCTACCTTCACAAGATTTGGGGCGTCGCGGTGACGCGCGTCGCGCATGAATCGCGCCGTCCGGCAACGCCGCTCGCCGCGTTCGATT
Organism: uncultured Candidatus Sumerlaeota bacterium; assembly: GCA_964586185.1. Taxonomy (GTDB): domain Bacteria; phylum Sumerlaeota; class Sumerlaeia; order MVZB01; family JAJFLK01; genus CAZPIK01. The sequence continues at coordinate 1,024 of CAZPIK010000163.1, forward strand.
TCGACCTGGGACTTGAACGCCGCATTGATGTCGAACGGATTTCGCTTCAAGTTCATAAGATCATGCAAATTCACGAGACCCTGAATCTTGAACGCTTGTTCGCGGGGGAAATGACTGACGAAAAGGGAAACCTGCGCCACGAGATGCCGTGGTTTGTCGCGGATTGTCTGCCACCTACGATTGCCCCTGCTGCAGATTCAGTCGCGCGCGCGCATGAGTGGAAGGCTGCATTTCCTGCGAGCATCCGCGATTTGCCACTTCTCATTCTCAATCCCGATGCGGGATTCAAATCGAAGGAGTGGAGCGATGAACAATGGGCGGAATTTTTCCCGCTCATATTGGACGCCGTCCCGCATGTCTGCGCGGTTAACATGAGCCGCGACCGACCCAAACTCGATGCCGCGATTGAAAAAATCTACGGCTCACGACTTCCCGACCGGCTTCAATTATTGCGCGGAATCTCTCTCGACGACTTCATCGCGTTCATGTCCATCGCGCAAGGAATCATCACTGTGGATTCCGGACCGCAACACATCGCCCACGCGCTTGATCTTCCGAGCTTGACGCTCTACGGTTCGATGGATGAGCGCCGTTGGACCGACCGATGGAAACGACCGATCCACGACACCATCCGCGGATGCAATTTTGATCTCACGATGGAAGAGTTGAGAGGACTGCGGATCAACCACCAGATGTTGTTGCTGAAACCGGAACTTGTGGCGAAGCGAGCCGCCGAGCGATTTGGGAATGTCCAAGTCTGAAGCTAACGGCTTCGCGACTTGCTCGAATGGGATGATCGTGCATGATAATGATCTGTCGTCTCTCACTCCGCTTTTGCTAGACCGTGAATCTCCGCGAACGGGTCCCAGGCCGGATCGCGGTGCCATTCGTATTCGGTTCCCTGCGCGATGGCTTCGGCGGTTTGTTCGCCGAAGAGCCGCGCGATGACGTGGAGCGACATGTCCATTCCGGCTGAAACTCCAGATGAAGACACAATGTTGCCATCGTCCACCCAGCGGGCGCGCGCGACCCAATTGACCTTGGGACCTGGTGTCGTTGCCATTTTCCAATAGGCCTTGTTGGTTGTCGCGCGGCGGCCATCGAGCAATCCCGCCGAAGCAAGAAGCGATGCGCCATTGCAAACCGACATCGTGATCTCGGCTTTAGCGGATTTCTCGCGAAGCCAATCCATCGTCGGCGCATCTTTCAAGATGGGCAAAACGCCCTTCCCGCCCGGAACGAGAATGAGATCGAGCGGCGGACAATCGGCAAAGCTGTAATCAGGCATAAGCTTCGGGCTTTGCGCCGACGCGACTTCCGCTTTTTCCTTTGCAACCGTTACGACCTTAACGCCCGGAGTCACGTTCCCCCACATTTCCATCGGGCCGCAGGCGTCAAGCATTTCAAATCCGTTAAAAAGTAGAACGCCCAGCGTGCGGGGTCTTGCGGCTGCGGGTTTGGCGGGCGAATTATCCGGCGAGGCTTCTGTTGCAGGATCGGCCAAAGCCGTCCCGATTGAAATCGCACACAACAAGACCACGCTCATCCATTGTGAATTCTTTAACATGACTGTGCTTCCTTTCGGTTTCTGGAATTAACGTTTTCGCGCCGGAGTCTTGGGCTTTCTTGCGTCATCAGTTCCATTATTGCTGGCAAGCGAGGTGACAAGCGATTTGAGTGTTTCATTCAAATCGGCGGGGAACAGAATGACCGTGTTTGAGGGCGAAGGACCCAGGCCGTCAATTGTTTGAAGCGAACGCAACTGCATCGCTCCGGGATGCTTCTGCATGATCGCCGCCGCTTCGGAAAGATTGACCGCCGCCAATTTGTCTCCTTCCGCCTTAGTGATCGTCGCCCGCTTTTCGCGTTCGGCGGAAGCCTGTCGCGACATCATCCGCTTCAATTCCTCCGGAAGTTCAATATCAAGCAGTCGGATCGAGTCAATGTGCAGCCCCCAATCCTTGATCCGATCTTCGACGATCCTGCGAATCTGATCCTGGATTTGTTCGCGCTCGGATAGCAAATCATCCAAGGTGAGGCCGCCCACCACGTCGCGGAGCGCCGCTTGCGAATACTGCCCCACTGCAAACTTGAAATCCTGAATTTTGAACACTGCTTTTTCGGGATCGGTCACGAGAAAAAACAGCGCGCCGTCAATTTGCGCCGGGACGTTGTCTTTCGTGATGACTTTCTGACAGGGCACATTCAGCACGAGCGTTCGGGTGTCAATGAAGCGAACGTAATCCACGCCGGGGATGGCATAGAAAACCCCACCTTCGCGGATGGTTAAAAGTTTGCCGAACCGCAAGATGAGCGCTCGTTCCCATTGCGCGGCGACGCGAATTCCCATGACGCCGATCCATACAAGGACAGAGAAAAGCGCGAGGATGCCCCATCCGCCATCTTTTGAAAGGATTCGCATCCAAATAAGAAACAAGGCGAACATAACAACGGGCGCAAAAAAGAGAATTGCCCGGAGCGGTTTACCGAGTGAGATGTGTTCCGGTTTTGGCTCGGCGAATTGCTTGATGGCCTTAACGGCGGCGACACCCAAATCATTGTCTTCCATGATCGTTCCCTCCCGGGGTATTCCGAGTTTATTCTTGGCGCGCTCCATAATACAGACTTCACCTGAATAAATCGAGCTTGCTGGGCATTTCGTTCGAAGCGGAATAATCAGGAGCCGCGAACTGAAGGAATTTCAGGATGACACAGTTCCCGCCAGCGTAGATTCACGCTCCATCGCCTGTTCGAAGGTGCAATGTCCGTCCTTGATAGCCATGCATGTGCGCAAGAGTCGCAACTCCAAAAGCAGGGGATCGTTTGGGTAATCTTCGCGCCACCGTACCAAAAGCCGCTTGACTTGATCTTCGGTTAGTCCAGCTTCATGACCGACTTTTTCATAGTCAAAATAATCGCACATAAGCAGGCTCCTTCTTCCATCAAACTTCGGGTGGCGCCATGATTTCGATTAACGGAAATCCCAAAGCGGCATTGGTCATATTGATAAGGCCGCGCCTGCGCCGGTTGACTAAGTGTTTGAAATTCCAAGAGACAAGAATATCCTGTTGCGAAATTACCGCGGCGGCAACATGCAACGCGTCCATTTCCATCGCGGGCGTGAATACCCCTGCCGTGAGATAGGACGCGGCCAATCGTCGCATCTCGTCCGTGACCGGATGGATCGGCAGGCCGCTCAGAAGCTCAAGCATCATGCCTCGTCGGACATCATCGGCGGCGCGTTGTATTTCTGCGCGAGCCGCTTCGGACGTAGCCAACAAGAACCCATCCGAACGGTCAAAGAATTCGCAAGTCAACCGATGCCGCTCCGGACTCCGTTCGTCGAATCGGAGATTAAAGTCGGATGTGTCGGGATACAGTCTGAGTTTCATTCCTCCATCCCTTACCGTGATTATGCGGCAAGGTTGCTCTTGAATGCATTGAAATAGAGGGGATCCGGAACAAACGCTTGAACCTTTGATTTCCAAAGGGAATCATGGGACGAACCGCGTGACGCCTTCGGGCAAAGCGCGACCCCCAACCTCGAAAGGATTCCCGTAATGGCCCACGTCGTCGTCCCCGAAGCCGAAGCGTTGCTCGACGTCGAGATCAAGGTGCTCGATAAGGGTTTTGTTCGGATGGTGGATTACCTTGGAGGCGACGCGCGGATCGTCCAATCGGCGCGAGTCTCCTATGGCGCGGGGACGAAAACCGTTCGCGAGGATAAAGGACTCATCAATTATTTAATGCGTCACCGTCATACCTCGCCGTTCGAGCAGGTCACGCTGACGTTTCACACGAAGATGCCGATCTTTGTCGCCCGCCAATGGGTCAGGCATCGCACCGCGCGTCTCAACGAAATCTCCGGACGCTATTCGGTCATGAAGGACGAATTTTACGTGCCGGAAGCGGAGCAAATTCATCGCCAAAGCACGACGAATCGGCAAGGACGCCAAGAGGAATCGGTTCCACCTGAACTGGCGCAAAAAGTCCGCGATCTCATCACCTCCGATCAATCGTCGAACTACGCCCATTACGAAGATATGTTGAAGGACGACATTGCCCGCGAACTCGCCCGGATTAACCTGCCCCTCTCGCTTTACACCGAATGGTATTGGCAGATTGACCTCCATAATCTTTTTCACTTCATCAAGCTCAGGGCGGATAGCCATGCGCAATACGAAATCCGCGTTTATGCGGAAGCGCTTGCGAAATGCGCCAAGGCCGTCGCGCCGTATGCCTATGAGGCGTTCGATGACAACATCATGAACGGAATGCTTTTCTCGGGCGCGGAACTGGAAGCGGTTAAAGCGATGCTCAAGGGAAGCCCCTGCCCGCTTGAAGGTCGCGTCCGCAAGGAATTCCTCGAAAAGCTCGGCATCGAGGATGCTCCGAAATCATGATTGATCTCGTCGCGATTGACGGTCCCGTCGGCGTGGGAAAAAGTTCGGTCGCCTCGCGACTCGCCGCGCGGCTCAATTGGCGGCATCTCGATACCGGGGCGATGTATCGCGCCGTGGCGCTTGCAGCGCAACGCGGTGGCGCGCCATTGGAAGACGCCGACATTTGCGGTAACATTGCCCGCGATTTGAAACTTGAATTTCATCCCGATCCTTCAGGGCAGCGAGTCCTCGTTAATGGCGTGGACTCAACAGAAGCGATCCGCACCCATGAAATCAACGCTGCCGTTTCGGTTGTTTCCGATCACGTTCCCGTTCGCGAGGAAATGGCGCGACGACAGCGCGAAATGGGCGCGGCGGATCCTTCGGTCGCTGAAGGGCGCGACATGGGAACCGTCGTCTTTCCCGATGCGCGATGGAAGTTTTTTCTCGACGCCGATCCTGCCGAGCGCGCGGGAAGGCGAGGAGCGCAGCTTGAGTCCGAAGGCAAACCGCTCCCCAAGGAAAAGTTGACGGCAACCATTTCTGAGCGCGACCGCCGTGACCGTGAACGACCCGTCGGCGCGCTTCGAGTGGCACGTGACGCGGTCATTCTCGATACCACTCATATTTCGATGGAGCGTGTCATCGAGTTGCTCGAATTATTAGTTCGCGCCGATTTGGAATCGCGCTGAGAACACGGCACTGGGGAGAGAAACATGGAATTGGGATTGAAGGGAAAAGTTGCACTGATCACGGGTGGGGCTTCGGGACTAGGTCGCGAGACGGCGAAATACTTCGCTGCGGAGGGGATGAAACTTGTCCTCGCGGATCGTCACGCGGGAAATCTCGAAACCGTTCTTAATGAATTGCGGCAAGCGGGGGCTGAGGCGCGCGGGAGCGTCGGGGATGTGCGCGAATACGCCGATTGCGAGCGCGCCGTCAAACTCGCCGCGGAGGAATTCGGCGGACTGGACGTGCTGCTCGCGGGAGCGGGAGTCGTTGACGGCCGATTCTTTCTTGATACGCAGCCCGCCGATTGGAACGCAATGCTCGATATCAACATCCGCGGAGTGCTGAATGTCTGCCGCGCCGCCGCGCAGGTGATGGTCGAGCGCAAAAAAGGTTCGATCGTTACCATCGCTTCTGAAGCGGGCAAGGTTGGCGAAAAGCGAATGGTCGTTTATTCCGCGACCAAAGGAGCCGTGATTGGTTTCACGAAAGCTCTCGCGTGCGAAATGGGACGGTTCAATGTGCGCGTCAACGCAGTTTGCCCCGGCGTTACGCACACACCGATGACGGCCAACTACACGCCGGAACAAATCGCCGCGTCTTCAAAGTTTTATCCGCTGGGTCGGCTGGGCCAGCCCGCCGATATTGCAGCGATGATTACGTTTCTGGCTTCGGAACAATCGTCGTGGGTTACGGGGCAGGCGATTAGCGTCAGCGGCGGGTTCGGGCGGTCTTAGGTTGGATCGGTCACAGTTGCGATTTGATTGATTCCAAGCCTTTTGGAACGGGCAAGAGTTTCTGCCGCCGCGTTCATGACTTTTTCGAAATCGGCATGCTCGTCGCCCATTTGGATGACGCCATAATACGCGCCGACGGTAAAATTGTCGGAAGTCTTTCCGGAAAAGACCGTCCTTTTGAGCGCGTCGCGAATCCGCTCGACGCCGATCATGGCGGGCGTTATCGGGGTGCTGGGGAACGCGACCAGAAACTGCGCCGGCCCAAGCCGTCCCGCGTAATCATTGCTCCGCTTGGCCTGTTGAATCATTTTTCCAAACGTCGCGACCACTTTGTCGGCGATTTCAAATCCAAAGTTTTCGCTGATGGAGTCCATCTCGGCAATCTCGATCATGAAAATCGTCATCGGATATTTATAGCGCTGCCAATCGAGATAGAGTTCATGGACGCGCTCCAAAATGTAATCGTGCGTCCAAACTCCGGTGGCCGAATCCACGCGATCAATTTCGGCGAGGCGCGACTCAAGCCGCTCGACCTGCTCGGCCAAACGACGCCGCTCCAGAACGTGGTTCAGCGTGCGAATCAGGGCGAGGACGCTGACCTTGACGGGTTGAAAATATTCTTCAAGTTGCGCGGTATTGCCCGAGACGATCCCCTCGCCCGATCCGTAACCGAGATCAATGATCGGAATCCGACCGAACGACAATTTCAGTTTGGCTTCGAGCTCGTCTTTCTTCCCGTGCGCCTTGTCGGTATCGAGAATCGCTACGTCCCAACTTTCACGGGCGACGGCTCTGATTTCATCGGCGGAAGCAACGGTCTTAATCAATATGTCCTTGCGGTTCATGCTTCGGATATACATCTCCGCCGCATAGCCGTTGCCTTCAAAGGTTTCGACGAACAAGATTCGGATGGAGGGTTCGGTGGACAAGAGAAAAATCCTTGGCGAATGGAATCTTAGGGACGGAGATAGGATTTCCTTATGGAATAACCGTGTCGCTTAATCCATTCGAACTTTCCTAAATCATATCGCGTCTCCCAAGGAAATCAACCCGGAACGCGAGTGTCGCGCATCCCACATTGTCAGCCTAAACCAAGCGCATGGGAGAGTTGGCCTTTGGGTAGATGTCCTGAAAGGACAAGGGTTCAAAGCCCAAGGCAACGCCTTGGGTAACGGTTGGGTTGGGGGATCAATCCCTGCAAAGGGCGGCGGAAAGACGTTTCTTGTCCGCTGAAAAAAACTTGGGCGGCAAGCGGGCCTCCAATGAAACCCGTTGCCGCCCTGATCCTGAATCTCGCGGGCTTCGACGATCGTCAAATCCCAGCGATGACGCCATTTGGAAATCAACCGACCTTTTTCACCTCGATGTTATCAATAAACAGTTGGCCTGTAGTGTTGATGTTATCGCGGATTGCCAAAGTGTTCAGATACTTGGGAACCTGCGGAAGGCTCAGCGACTTGGCAATGTGACGTCCGTCAACATATCCATCCACCTTGCCGTTGTTGAGATCCACCACGTACTTGATACGCGCCCATGTGCCGAGCAGATAAGGCGCAGGCTGCCCGTGAATATGAATCGAAGGCGCGGTCTGCGATTCGCTCCGAAGGATCTTCGTATGAATGGCCTGTTGGAAGTCCTCATCCTTCTCGATGTAGAACCCAAGCAGGAATTTGTTTTTGTCATTGCAGCGGAGGTCGAATTCAACGCTCACCACGCCGGAGACGTTCGGGAACTTCGTGGCGTAATAGACCTTTCCGACCCCTTCTTTCTTGTTATAGACGAGGTAGTTCTTCGAGTTCGCGGGAGGCGTGTCATTCTGCACCGTAAGCGTAGCATAGGGGAAATCCCCATCCCAGCCCTTCGGTTTTGCGCCAATCGCGTCGGCCTCGAACGTCTGCTTGAAGCCCTCTCCATTCATCGAAGGGGCAACTCCAACACCGATCGTTTCGGAAGCTTCGGGCGAACTTGCGCCGAATGATCCCAGATCAAATCCGGCTGAAGATTGCGGTTCGATGA
>CAZPIK010000164.1:0-8879 GCA_964586185.1 uncultured Candidatus Sumerlaeota bacterium
GCAGGTTCGGCGAGCGTGAAGATGTAATCCATCGTTCCGCCCTTGGTGACGTAGAGGATGGAACCGAACGTCGCGAGCGAGAACCACGCCATCCCCTCCCGACCTTGTGCGGAAAGGGGACTCGCTTTCAGGAAACGGAAAAGTCCGATGATCGCGAGGATGATGAACGCCCCTTCGAGTCCAATGATGTCGCTTCCTTCGCGAATCAGTTTGCCGATGGCGTACCGAATGAGACCTTCACGCGGATAGGTCCCCGCCTGATTCAGCACGGCGTTGCGGATGAAATATCCGCCCGAATAAATTTCCAGTGCGGCGGTGACGATCCCCGCGAGAATCAATGCGGGGACGGCAATTTGCATCGCTCGGCGCGGGTTACGCAGCAGCATATAAACAATCAGCACGAGAAGAATCGGGGCCGCCGTCGCGTTCGTAAGCGCGGCGAGCGCGCCCCAGATGCCTGCTTGCAGATCGCCGCTACGAGTTTCATCGAGCGCGCTTCGCATCATCATGAGTAGGAAGAAAATCTCGAGCGGCTCCGATTGATATCCCGTGGACCACCAAAGTCCGAGTGGAAGAATGAGATAGATGACAAATGCGACCGCGCCGACGCGTGAATCGCCCCATGCCCGGCGAGCCAATCCCGCCGTGAGCGCCGCCGTCGCGAGATGAAGCAGGAGCGAAAACGCGCGAAAGAGATAAAGCGAGGACTCCATTCCCGCAAGCTGGGTGAATTTGACGATGGCCGCGCCGAGAAAAAGATGGCAGGGCGGCTGCGGCGCGAGCACGTCGCGATACACGACCGCCCCTTCGGCGATGCGCGACGCGATATACATGTAATTTCCGTCGCCGACATCAAGATGCGCTTCGCCCCATAGCGCGATGACGAACGCCGAATAGAGAACCGCCGCCAGCGTCATCGCGAGCTTGGAGGCGAAATCGAACGGCGGGGATTTGCGGTCGGGTGTGGACATCGAGAACTACGCCATTCTATTAAACGCAAAGGACGCAGAGGACGCAAAGGAACAACGTCAGAAATCCTAAATTGAAAAAGGTACCTGACCCCTTTTACTCCCCTTTTACTTTCCATCACCGCGATTTCGTGACTGGCGGCAATGTGACGTCGAGTTTGTGACATACAATATGAATGTCGCATATAAAATCCGCGTCAATCACCACATGAGTGAACTTGTCTCGGTGAGCGCCAAGCTTATCAAGAAATTCAGAATCACGCTTGAAGCCGATGCCAGTTGATATCATACTGGTATCATCTCGAGCAATGAACTCATCCGATATATCGTGGTTAGCCACATATAAAGCATTTCCACTCTTCATATTATCAATGAAGAAATACGCCACATTACAAAATGTAATTCTGAGTGTTAGATCCGGGATAATATTTCTAAGCACCTTGTTTTCTATAGTGATGTCGCCGGGTTGCATCCCATAACGATCAAGAAACTTGTGGCCGAAGCAAGCAATAGTTAGATCAAATGCGATTTCAATTTTGGGCAGGTAATTAGTCTTAATCCACACAATTTTGCATTCGCACAAGTCAACATATTCATCCAATTCCTCAACGCTCTCTAAATGTAAGGCGCCATCTGCTTCATACATGTTATTGTCCTCCCAAAGTCGGATTGCCCAGGAGAGGAAAAGGGGTCAGATACCTTTTCATTTTAGGATTTCTGCGGTTATTCCTTTGCGTCCTCTGCGTCCTTTGCGTTGAAATCTTCCCCCATTAAACGCGCCAACTACTTGCTAGGGATTGGGCGTATCCAAATATTCCGATAACGCACCGGACAACCGTGATCCTGCAGGACAAGCGGGCCGTTGCCGGGATGTTCCTTATAGAGCGACGCCGTCGTCGAGCCGCCGAGATCGGCGTTTTCGTGAATGAGCACGCCGTTATGCAGGACGGTCAACCGACCCGGCGCGGTGCGGATACCCTCGACGGAAAATTTCGGCGCGTGGAAAATGATGTCGTAGGATTGCCATTGCTCGGGCGGACGGCAAACATTGACGAGTGGAACGTGTTCGCCATAAATCGCGCCGCATTGGCCATTGGCGTAAGTCGCGCTCTCGTAGGAATCGAGCACCTGCACCTCGTAACGCCCCTGCATATAGACGCCGCTGTTACCGCGATCTTGATCTATCTTATCGGGCATCAGGGGAATCGCAAACTCGACGTGGATTTGCGCATCGCCAAAGTTATCTTTCGTTTGAATGCTCCCCGTCGTGACGACCATCGCGCCATCTTCGAGCTTCCACTTGATCTCCTTGCCGCCCGGATCGCTCCACTTCGAGAAATCCTTGCCGTCAAAAAGGACGATGGCGTCGGCGGGTGGCGCTCCGGGCGTGTCTCCGGGCTTTACGACCGGGGGATGGGGCTTTGGATCGGCGGCCTCAAGTCCAGAGGCGCACACCATCAAAACGCCCAGCGAAATTATTCCCGACACGCGCATCAACGAAAGTTTCATGACCTGATCTCCTCTGAAATTCGCCCATCAAACATCTTGAGGGATTGAATAGGCGGCATCGGATTCATGCTAATGTGCGACCGATTCGAGTCAAGGGATTGTTTCCCGCGCCGATTGTCGTTACAATAGTGCGCCCGTCGGAAGGCGAACTCGCGGGACGTGAACCATGAGCCTCAAATATAAAGACTACTACAAGATTCTCGGCGTTGGGCGAACGGCCTCGGCGGACGAGATTAAAAAAGCGTTTCGGGAACTTGCCAAGAAGTACCATCCCGATAAGAACAAGGGAAATAAAAAGGCGGAAGAACATTTCAAAGAGGCGAACGAAGCCTATGAAATTCTTGGGGACGAGAAAAAGCGGAAGCAATACGACATGCTTGGCTCGTCGTTTAAGGATGGCCAGAATTTTTCGCCTCCGCCGGAGTGGGAGCAAATGTTCGGTGGTGGCGGCGGCGGGCGCGGCGGACGCGGCGGGACGACGTTCCACTACGGCTCAGGGGGAAGTTTTTCCGATCTCTTTGAAATGCTGAGCGGCATGGGTGGCGGCGGCGCGTTTAGTTTTGAAGATGCGTTCCAACAAGCGGGCAATGCTCAAGGTGGCTTTGGCGGGATGGGCGGAGGCGGGCGCGCACCCGGAGCCGATCTCGAGAGCGAAATCAGCATTCCGCTCGAAGAGGCGTTCCGCGGCGCGACAAAGAAAGTGACTCTGGCCGTGCCCGAGCGCGATCAGCGCGGATTCATGACGCAAACGAAGAAATCTTACGACATCAAGATTCCCGCCGGAATTCAGGATGGGCAAAAAATTCGGCTGAAGGGCGAGGGATCGGCGGGCGCGGGCGATTTGCTGCTGCGTGTCAAGATCGCGCCGCATCCGGTTTACTCGTTCGAAAACGGCGACTTGGTCGCGGAGCTAAAAGTCGCGCCGTGGGAAGCCGCGCTCGGATGCAAACTCACCATCCCGACGCTCGAAGGGAACGTCGAAATGAAATTGCCGCAAGGGGTGAAATCGGGGCAGAAGCTGCGGCTCGCGGGGCGCGGATATCCCCAAAAGGGAGGCGGACGCGGCGATCTCCACCTCAAGGTCATGATTCACGTTCCGAAGGAAGTGACCGAGCAGGAGCGCGATCTTTACGAGCGATTGAAAACGGTTTCTAAATTCAATCCGAGGGCGTCATGATGCGAAGAAGTCAACGCAAAGACGCAAAGGCGCAAAGACGCAATGAGGGAATTTGGTTGCGGACTTGCATTTTAATCCTCTGCGTTCTTGCGTCGTCTGCACACATATTTGCAGGCGACGATTGGCCGCAATTCCGCGGACCCGATGGACAGGGTCACTCCGATTCGACGGGTTTACCGATCAAGTGGAGCGCGACGGAAAACATCGCATGGTCGGTTGAAATTCCGGGGCGGGGTTGGTCGTCGCCGGTGATCCTCGGCAATCAGATTTGGCTGACCACCGCCACCGAAGATGGTAAATCACTTCGGGCGATTTGCGTGGATCGCGAAAAGGGAAAAATCGTTCGCGATATCGAAGTTTTTCGAATCGAGACGCTGGCGGCGAAACATAACAAGAACAGCTATGCTTCGCCTTCACCTGTTATTGAATCGGATCGGGTCTATGTTCACTTCGGGACGTATGGCACGGCGTGCCTCTCGACCTCCGACGGCGCGGTCGTTTGGAAAAACGATATTCTGAAAATAGATCATGAAGTCGGTCCGGGAAGCTCGCCTGTTATTTTCGGCGATTTGCTGATCCTGACGATGGATGGGACGGACAAACAATTCATCGCCGCGCTCGACAAAAAGAGCGGCGAGATACGATGGAAGAATTCGCGCCCGCCCGTGGGCAAGACCGGCGAGATGAGCAAGGCGTTTTGCACGCCACTCGTTTATCAAGTCGCGGGACAAAACCAGATGGTCATTCCCGGCGCGGATCGCGTCATCGCTTACGATCCCGAAAACGGCGAAGAAATTTGGCAGGTGGATTACAACGGCTTTTCCAACGTGCCGCGTCCGGTTTTTGCGCATGGATTGGTCTATGTTTGCACGGGATTCCAAGCGGCAGAGCTGCTCGCGATCCGCCCCACGGGTAAGGGCAACGTCACGCAATCGGAAGTCGCGTGGAAATTCATCAAGCAGGTTCCGAATAATCCTTCGCCCGTGATTGTGGGCGATTTGCTTTTTATGGTGAGCGACCGTGGCATCGCGACTTGCCTCGACGCGAAGACGGGTGAAGAAATTTGGCGCGAACGTTTGGAGGGTGAATTCACTTCGTCGCTTCTGGCGGCGGAGGGAAACATTTATTTGACCAATGAAGAGGGGAAGACTTTTGTCATTGCGGCGGAACGGATGTTTCGTTTGGTAAGCGTGTGTGACTTGGGGGAAAAAGTCATGGCTTCGTTTGCCGTAAGTGGAAAAGCGCTTTACTTGCGATCGGAGACGCGACTTTTTCGTATTGAAAAATAGGTCCCATGAGTCCTATATGTCCCATAGTTTTCAAGGCAACACAAAATGGATCTCCACTACTCGCCCGAAGATGAAGCGTTCCGCGCGGAAGTGCGCGAGTGGCTCGAACATAATGTTCCGAGCGAAGTTCGCAACAGCGCATCGTCGCGGACGACCGTCGCGCGGAAGTATCGCGTCGCGTTTTATCGCGGACTCCGCGAAAAAGGGTGGATGTGCCCCAAGTGGCCGAAGGAGTACGGCGGGCCGGGGTTCACGCTTTCGCAGCAGGTCATTTTCATGGAGGAATTGGGTCGTGCCGGCGCGCCGAACATGGACCTTGGCATGATCATGGCCGCGCCGATGATTATGGAGTTCGGAACGCCTGAACAAAAGGAGCGTTACCTCCCGAAAATGCTGAACGCCGAGGAGATGTGGTGTCAGGGATTTTCGGAACCGAACGCCGGAAGCGACCTTGCCGCCCTTGCGACGACCGCAGTTCTCGATGGCGATCACTACATTTTGAACGGCCAGAAAATCTGGACGAGCAATGGACAGGAATCGGATTGGATGTTTCTGCTCGTCCGTTCCGACGCGACGTCGAAGAAAAAGCAGGAAGGGATCAGCTTTCTGCTCATGGATATGAAGTCGCCCGGCATCACGCTTCATCCGATTCATCAAATCACCGATTCGAGTAATTTTTCCGAAGTGTTTCTTCAGAATGTGCGAGTGCCCGTCGCGAACCGGCTCGGCGCACCGAACCAAGGTTGGGACATCGCCAAGCGGCTGCTGACGCACGAGCGTGTCGGCGTTTATGGCGGCGATTTGATCCGGCGCGCGCTCGAAGGAAACATGGCCTACGCGCGGCGCGAGATGAAAGACGGTCGCCCGCTGATCGAGGATACCGACTACCGCGACAAACTCGCGCGCGCCTCGATGGAGATTGACGCGGTCTGCGCGCTTGGATACCGCAATACGACGCGCCTCTTGCGCGGCGAACCGCCCGGCCCCGAGTCGTCGGTCATCAAAGTTTTCGCTTCGGAAACTTTTCAGCGCGTTTGCGATCTAGGGACGGACCTCATGGGCCCGCGCGGGCAACTTTGGGGCGATCCGAATTTCGATCCGACCGATACCACGATGCCAAAGATGGCGATTTACAGCCGGTCGTTCACGATCTCCGGCGGGACATCGGAGATTCAGCGCAACATCATTGCTGAAGTGGTTTTGGGGATGCCGCGGTAGGTTTTACTTTGGAGTGCGCAGGCTTGACTGCGCTTTTCTTCGCCCCGGCTTGACGGGGCGGTGACTTCAGGAGCAAAGCGGCGTCGAGCCGCCGCACTCCAAAGATGCGCTTTGAAAAACTGATGCGCACTACATGAAAATTAAGAGACTAAAAACTTTTTTTATTCTCGCGTGTGTCGCGGTGTTCGCGCTGATTCTCTTTATTTTTGTTCTATTTCCTCGCGGGCCCGAACTTCCCGCTCCCCTCTTGTTTCCCACGCGAATCGCCGCTGCAATTCGATTCAAGAATTTTGGCGAGGCGTATGACCGTCATTGGAAGGAACGCGGAGGAAATACGGCCGCACGCAAAGCGATCGAGAAGTTTCTGGATGCGGCGGGCGCATGGGAAGGAATGGTAGAAGAACTCGGCGAGGAAGGGGCACATGAATCGCTTGAAGCTAAACTCAAGGCACTCTTCTTCATGCTTGGAACGGAAACGTGGATCGTCGCGGCCGATTGGGACGTGAGCAAGGAGAACAAATCACCCGAACCAACACTCATGGCGTTTGTCCAAGTGGATTCGATATTCAAAGCGCCGCTCGAACCGCTCGCGAGATTGCTTGCCCCCAAGGAGAATGCCGAAGTCATCAGACTGGGTTCGGTGAAAATTCTCTCCTATCGGAACGAAGATGGAGAGGAAGCATTTGCGGTTGCGAAGTTCGCGGGTTGGATCGTCGCGTCGTTTGGTTCTGGCGCATACGCCTCTCTCGAACATGCTGTGAATAATTATCATGCGGCGGGTTTAATGGTACATGAGTTGTCCGCAGACGTAGATGTGCTTACCAGCCTTCGAATGACGGACTTCCAATCCAACTCCCCTTTGTGCGGCACGGTGTATCCCTCGTATATGAACAAATGGCGGTACGCCTACACCCACGAATCGGACGTTGAGGAAGGGTTATCGAAAAAAGAATGGAAACGAAGACAAAAGGATCGCGCGTTTTGGGATACGTGGTTTGAGCGCATTGAAGGGGTGAGCGCTGTTGGGTTTCATGACGAGGGTAATTCATTGTTCGATCTTACGTTTGAATTCACGATACCCGATCTCCACGATCGTCCTGCGTTTCGTGATCCAGAGAACCCGCTGGACGCGGTCGCGAACGCGGACGATTCCGCAACCTCGCCCGGTCTTCAACCGAGTCTTTTGCAGATGGATTTCGCGCGGGGGTTTGTGACGGAGGGATCGGAACTGCTCGGATTTGATTGGGATGAAATTCTTGATGGCGCGCGGGATATCGAATGGGTGCGACCCGATCTAGCAAGCGCGTGGGAACGGATTATCGAGGCGGATGGATCAGAATCGAAAGGCGATTGCCCGCAGGATCGCGTCGGATTCGCGCTCATTCCGTCGCCGGTTGAGTCGGTTCCCGTCGCGGCGGTTTGGGAATCGTGCGTTACAAAAGACTATATTGATTCACCGGCTGACCATTGGAGAATTTCAAAGAGCGAAGGCGATCCGACATTTTTCAAATCGTTCGGCGTGGAAGTAAATATCGAACCCGCAAAACAGAAACATGCAGAAGCCAAACGCCAATTCGCCCATTCCGTCTGGAACGAAATTGAAAATCCGCCTCTCGCTTTCGTGGCTTTTAATTTCGAGGAACTGCTCGATTCGATGAACGCGTTTCCGGCGGTCGTTCTGAAGAAGAAAGATCAGGAGCGGTGGATCGAATACCGCACGGCGGTCGAAGGGATGAATATCGCGGTGGGATCTCTCGCCGCGCGAGTAGATCGAAAGGGCGACTCTCTCGAACTCCGACTGCGCGTCATGCCGAACGCGGGCACGCCTTAAACCGATCACGCCTTACATTGACCACGCAACGAATCTGACCTTCCCGATTTACAATCCTTGCCAAGCCCGTATTTCTTCATCTACGATACGGCCAATGTGTCGGGGCGTGGCGCAGCCTGGTAGCGTACTTGCTTGGGGTGCAAGGGGTCGCTGGTTCAAATCCAGTCGCCCCGACCAGTTAAATCGAAGAGCCGGAATTGCCTTAAACCCCTGTAAAATAAGGCTGTTTCGGCTCTTCTCTGTTTTCAAGATCACCCGCCATTTCGATAATTCGTGCAATTTTTTGCAATTTTGGCGTTTTTACATCGTTTTTTACAGGCCCTTGCAAGCCTTCAATCACGAGGTCGATCTTCGAGACAACCTGCTCTGCGAAGAGGATTTCAAGCCTACTCCCAACATCCGCAAAGTAATGTCTTTCGGCAATAGACCTTGGCGCATGACCCACATACCGGTCAACCAGTAGTGTGTTCCAGCCCTCGGACACGGCATTCTCCATCGCGTGGGTTTGAAGCGTGTTCCGAAAATCCTTCGGTTGAAGCCGAAGCTTCGGATTCCACTTCTTCAAGGCCCTTGATAGGAGATGACTGTAGGCTTTGTAATCCCGATCATATGGAACTACACGACCGTCCTTTTTTTGAACTTCCTGTAAGTGCTCCAAGACGATTATGGGGAGAGGAAGTCTCCTCACCCGATATGCGTTTTTCACTGTGTCGCCCCCATCGGGATGACTTTGGATGATGATCTTCTTGCTTTCCAGATCCACGTCGCTCCAACGAAGCCGCAGGGCTTCCTGAAGCTGCAAACCGCAAATTCCCTGAAGTAGAACACCGGTGATGAGAATTTCCCCGTGTTCGTAATCCTTCAGCCAAGCAAGAAATTGGAGCACC
>CAZPIK010000165.1:0-6500 GCA_964586185.1 uncultured Candidatus Sumerlaeota bacterium
CACCCCGTTTTCCGTAGGCGAGGTCGGGAGGGCAGATCAAAACAGCTTTTCCGCCCGGCTTCATCATTCCGACGCCTTCGGTCCATCCCGCAATCACCTGATTGAGCATGAACTTGATAGACTGCCCGCGATCATAGGAACTATCGAATTTAGTGCCATTAAGGAGGGTTCCCTCATAGTTGACTTCAACCTCCTGCGAGGGTGAGGGGGATTCGCCCTGTCCTTCTTTAGCGTGAAGGATCATCAGACCCGTGGGTGTTGTGGTGAACTTGGCCTTGAATTTATCCTCGAATTTCTTGATAACGCCCTGCATTTGCTTCTCCACTTCCTTGTTCTTTGCTTCCTTTGCTTCATTCATTTTCTTTTCAAGTTTGGCGAGATCAAATTCACCAACAATCTTGACAGACTTGATGAGGATCGGCGTCTCGGGAACGACCGGTTCGGGCGAAGGATACTTCTCATGGACAACGCATTTGGTCGTCCGAATTTTTTCGACGACATCCATCCCTTTTACAACTTTGCCAAAGACGGCATAGGCCGCTCCGCCACGGGCTTGATCGAGCATGTCGTTATCCACGACGTTAATGAAGAATTGAGATGTGGCCGAATCAGGAGCTTGAGTGCGCGCCATCGCGATTGTCCCGATTTTATTCTTGAGGCCGTTCTGCCATTCGTTCTTGATCGGCTCATGCTGTCCGGCAAGCTTCTCGTTCATCTCGGTCGTCATTCCTCCCCCTTGAATCATGAAGTTCGGAATAACGCGATGGAAAATCGTGCCGACGTAGTAATCTTCCTTGGCGTAGGTCAAAAAATTGTGAGTCGAAATCGGCGCTTTTTCCGCATCAAGTTCGAGGTAAATATCTCCGAGTGAAGTTTCCATCTTGACGATGGGATGATTCTCGTCCTTAGCCTTGGGCACATCCCCTGCGGGTGCCGCCGGTTGGGCTTCTGGAGCTTTCTCCGCTTTGGCTTCAGGCTTGGCGGGTTTGTCCTTCTTGGCCTCTTCAGCGGCTGAGGGAGACGGCATCAACGCAATCATCGCAAGAAGGCCGAGCCAGCCGGGAAGCGTTTTCATATAACGATACATGGTCAAAAGTATCCTTTCGGAAAGTATTCGGACGCCAAGGGCGTCGCAGGGATTCAGACAACGCGGAACAGTCCGGGTTCCACGGCAGGATATACCGATTTGCGAACATGGGCAACCGTAATAGAATGAACTTAAACTCGGGTATAGTCATTCGTGAATAAATCGTGATAAGATTCAGTCGAGACGTTTGCGTGATCGAAGGAGCCTCGTATGTCCGCCGCCATCCAAAAAATCGCCATCTTTGTCGAGCCAACACCCAACCCCAATAGCCTGAAGTTTATTGTGGGTCGGGAAATCGTATCTAAAGGATCGTTTGAGTTTGCCAATGCCGCGCAAGCCAAAGAGTCTCCCCTAGCGGCCTCGCTTTTTGACGTAAAAGGGGTCGAGGGGGTTTTTATCGGACGGGATTTCGTGACGGTCCGCAAAACGATGGATGCCTCATGGGATGACATTGAGTCGCGGGCGATTGAGATAATTGAGTCCGCAGTTTCTTCCGGCCAACCTATTGTAAAGGCTCCCACCGAATCAGCGGCCACGACGAACGGCACAGACGTCGAATCGAAAATTCGTCGCATTTTGGATGAGGAAATTCGGCCTGCTGTAGCTTCGGACGGCGGCGACGTCATGTTCCAAAAGTATTCCGATGGCGTCCTGACGCTCAGGCTCGTCGGCTCGTGCAGCGGTTGCCCAAGCTCAACAATGACGCTCAAGATGGGCATCGAAAGACGGCTGAAAGAGGATGTTCCCGATCTTCGCGAAGTTGTTTCCCTCATGTAACTAAATAGGGTAGCGTAGCGCGGCTCCAAACTTTATGGATTCAACCGCCCACGTACCCGAACGTTCCGCTTCAAATCGCGAATTCTTTTGGCTGCTCGTAAAGCGCGACTTGAAATCGCGTTACGCGGGCGCCTCGCTCGGCGCGATTTGGAATCTTGTCCATCCCGTTGCGATGATCCTGATTTATGTTGCTGTCTTTTCCTCGATATTCTCAAAACGTGGCGGGGACGCGGATGCCTCCACTTACGTCATTCACCTTTGCGCAGGTATGATGGTCTGGTTGGTCTTCTCCGAAACACTCGGTCGGTCGGTCACGGCGCTCACGGATCACGGCAGCTTTCTTCAAAAAATTCGTTTCCCCGCCGCGCTGCTGCACGGTTCGATTGCATTCAATGTTTTCATCATTTATGCGGGCGGCTGGTTTGCGCTCATCGCGGGTTTGTGGGTTGTCGGACGTCCGATTCCGATAACGGCCGGACTCTCCTTGGCGCTCATGGCAGCAGCGGGCGCTTCGGCCTTGGGTTTGGGGCTTGCGCTTTCGGGCGTCCACGTTTTTTTTCGCGATGTCGCTCAATTGATCACGATTCTTCTCCAAGTCGGGTTCTGGTTAACTCCGGTCGTTTACCATCGCTCGCTGGTCGCGGGATCGGTTCTCGGAAATTGGTCGCGGTTGCTCAACCTCAATCCAATGGCACATTTCGTTGCGCTCGCGCAAACGGCCATGGGCGATCCGCACGCAGAGCCTTCACGTTGGGCGCTGCCGTTCGTTCTAGTATTTCCGGTGTGCTGTCTTATCGCGGGGATGTGGATATTTAATCGTATTCTTCCTGACGCGCGCGACGCGCTTTAAGACCAAGCTGGTGATTCTATTCACCTTCTTACGATACAAAATCGCGGCAGTTGATAGCCCTCTAGAATTCCGCAAAGATGGTGGGCATGAGCGTCTCGCCGATGGGTGATCTCGAACAGCGACTATCTCAACTCTCTCCTGAAAAACGCGCTCTGCTTGAACGCAGGCTGGGACAGAAATCATCGTTAACAGACACCGAGCCTGTCGCACCGGGCGGTATTCCAAAACGAAGCGCATCCGACACCTTTCCCCTTTCCTTTTCGCAGGAGCGGCTGTGGTTTCTCGATCAATACGATCCCGGTTCGACGCATTACAACGGAGTCGAAGCGGTTCGGATAAAAGGTAATTTGCGGCATGACGCACTTGAACGCGCGCTTCGTGAAGTAGTAAACCGTCATGAGGTAGTTCGCTCCGGGTTTCGGTCCGAGAACGGTGCGCCCGTCGCGTGGATCCGACCGTCTGTAATGTTCGAATTGCCGCTCGTAAATTTGACTTCGCTTGACGTTGCTGAGCGTGAACCCCGCGCTCGCGAGCTGATTCAGACCGAAGCAAAGAAGCCCTTCGATCTTGAACGCGATTTTCTTTTTCGGGCTATGCTTCTGCGGCTGGATCAAGCCGACCATATTCTTTTCACGAACTTTCACCACATTATTTTTGACGGCTGGTCCTACGATTCCATGCTCGATGAAGCTCTGGCACATTACGCTGGAATCACATCGGACGCCCCGTCGAGTTTACCTTCTCTTCCAGTCCAGTTTGGCGATTTTGCGTCGTGGCAACGGGCGCGATGGGATAGCGGAATACTTTCAACCTCAATGGATTACTGGCGGAGTTTGCTTGATAACGCTCCGTCGCTCATCGAGTTGCCGCTCGATCATTCGCGGCCGCCGCGTCAATCGCATCATGGCGGATTCATTTGCCGTTCATTGCCCGATCCGCTCGCTGAGCAGTTACGTGAATTGGCCGCGCGTGAAGGAACGACTCTCTTCATGCTGCTTTTGTCGGCGTTTGATGTGCTGCTCATGCGATACACTGGACAGGATGATTTTTTGGTGGGGCTTCCCATCGCGGGGCGCGTTCATCCTGATGTCGAAAGGTTGATCGGCTTCTTTGTCAACACGCTCGTCCATCGTGCAGAAGTCGGAGATGATCCCACGTTCGGCGAATGGCTGAAGCGCGTACAATCGCAAACTCTTCGGGCATTCGAACATCAGGAAGTCCCGTTCGAGAAAGTGGTTCAGTCGCTCGCGCCGGAACGCAATCCCTCTCACTTGCCGCTCGTTCAGGTGATGTTTCAGCTTCACGCGAAGCCAGCGCCTCGCACAGCATCCGCCGGTCTCAGCATCGAGCGATTTCCATTCCATTATGGCACATGCAAATTCGATCTGCTGGTGGAGTTCCGCGAAGGAAAGGGACTTACGCTCGAATGCGAATACAACTCGGATCTTTTTGATCGGGAGACAATCGAGCGGATGATGGCGAACTTCGAGGTTCTGCTGAGTGGAATCATTGCGCGTCCTGGTGATCGCCTTTCTGCTCTGCCGATCATGAGTGATTCTGAGCGTCAGAAGATTCTTTTCCAATGGAACGATACTCGCCGCGACTATCCGCGAGAGCAATCAATCCAAGCTGTTGTTGAGGATCAGGTTGCCAAGTCGCCCGATGCAATTGCCCTTTCGCATGATGGAACGAAACTCAGCTATGCCGAGCTCAACCGTCGTGCAAACTGCCTTGCGCATGAACTGATTGAACTGGGCGTTTCGCCTGACGAAATCGTGGGCGTTTGCTCGGAACGTTCAATCGAATTCATCGTCGCCGTTCTCGCAATTTTGAAAGCCGGGGGAGCTTATCTGCCTCTCGATCCCAGCGATCCGCCAGATCGGCTCGTGATGTTGGCCCGCGACGCTGCCATCAGAATTGTTTTAACGGCATCTTCACATGCGGAACGAATGCCGGAAATCGAGGGCGTCCGACGACTGGATTGGGGCGCCGAACGCGAATCCATCGCTCGGCGCTCCGATGTCAATCCGTCGCACCGCGTTTCCGGAGGGAATCTTGCTTACGTCAATTTTACGTCCGGCTCGACGGGCAAACCGAAGGGAGTCGCCGTTCAACATCGAGGCGTAACTCGCCTCGTACTCAATTCAAACTATATTCAACCTGATTCAACTGATGTCTTTGGGCACATCTCAACCGTAAACTTCGATGCGGCGACCCTGGAAATCTGGGGCGCTTTACTCAACGGAGGACGAATAGAGATTTTTGGGCGAGATATCCTTTCTTCTCCCGACCGGTTCGCCTGCGAATTGGAAGAGAAAGGGGTCACGGCGATGTTCATGACCGTTGCCCTTTTCAACCGATACGCACATCAACGACCCGATGCCTTCAAGACTCTTCGAACGCTCATCGTCGGCGGAGACGCATGCGATCCGCAATCCATCAAGCGTGTATTGGATTCGCAGCCGCCGCGCCGATTGCTTAACGGTTATGGTCCTACCGAAAACACAACCTTCAGCGCGTGGTATCACATAACCGACGTGCCTGACGGGGCGCGCTCAATTCCCATCGGTCGCCCCGTCTCCAATAGCACGCTCTACATTCTGGATGCTCGATTGAATCCCGTTCCCATCGGTGCGCCCGGCGAGATTTATTGTGGTGGCGATGGAGTCGCAAGGGGATATCTGAACAATCCTGAATTAACTCGTGAACGTTTTATTCTCGATCCATTCGTTGCGGGTGGAACGCTCTATCGCACAGGTGACATCGGACGATTTCTTCCTGATGGCAACGTCGAGTTCATGGGGCGCCGCGACGGGCAAATTAAATTGCGCGGTTTCAGAATTGAGTTGGGAGAAATCGAAGCGGTTCTTGGTGAACATCCTGATCTTAAGGAGGTCGCCGTTATTGCGAGAGAGGACACACCGGGTGATAAGCGAATCATTGCTTATGTCGTTCCTCGTGAGGGTCGAAGTCCTGCTCATGAAACGATTCGTAACCGCCTAAAGAAAACCCTGCCGAATTACATGATACCCTCGGCGTTTATTACCCTTGAGTCGTTGCCGTTATCGCCAACGGGCAAGGTTGATCGCCGACGACTTCCTGCGCCGCAAATCGAGCGAGGAGCAAAGCGTTATTCACCTCCGCGCAACAGCATCGAAGAACAGCTTTGCGCGATTTGGGAAAAGGTGCTCAATGTTCATCCTGTTGGAATTGAAGACAATTTTTTCGATTTGGGCGGACACTCGCTGCTCGTCATCCGGCTCATGGAAGAAATTCGGAGTGCATTTGGTCAGACATTCCCCGTTTCGCTCATCTTCAAGGCGGGCACGGTGGCCTCAATGGTCGCCGCCATGAATGATGAATCCCGGACGGGTGAATTCCCGCATTTAATCGAAGTAAAGCCGGGAGGACATAAAGCTCCGATCTTCTTCGCAATGAATGGCAAGAATAGTTCGTTGCTTCTCGCACAATTGGCACGTCGCCTCGATCCCGAACGTCCGGTATATGCGTTGCAGGCCGACTGGTTGCAGGAGTCCGAACACAAATACATGCGAATCGAGCAAGTTGCGTCTATTTATATTGACGCCATGAAACGCAAGCAGCCGACGGGTCCATACTGGATTGGGGGATATTGCGTCGCCGGGCTAATTGCCTACCAAATGGCGAGACAGCTCCGTGAGAAAAATGAAAAGGTCGCCGCACTTTTTATATTAGACGCATGGGGTGATAATGCGGCGTACAGATGGCTGCGACGCCTTCTGCATCCAGTTTCACGTTTAGCCACAT
>CAZPIK010000165.1:6510-8855 GCA_964586185.1 uncultured Candidatus Sumerlaeota bacterium
GAAATACGTGCTTTCCTTTGGTTACGGCGTTATGCCGCCCTACTTCGCGATCTAACTGACAAGCGGGTTAGGAAGCGTTCCCTTAGGAATTTCATGAAGGGCAAAAAGTTAGTAAACACGTTCGCGCAAAAACGGCAGAAGAAAATCGCTGAAGAAGAAAACCTCCCATTCGAAACACCCGATGAGTTGTCAGCCGATCACGCCGACGAAATCGTTGTGGATCCCGATGGGAAAATCTTTTTCGGAAGTCAGGCGACGGCCAAACTCGATTATATTCCCGGCCGCTATGACGGACGAGTCGTGACGTTTTGCGCAGCAGATCAACGGAGATTTGATCCCAGAACTCCCGAAACCATCATGGGATGGAAGCGTTTAGTGTCCGGTCCGCTTGATTATGTAAAAGTTCCGGGCGATCACGATGGTATGTTGCGTGAACCCAACGTCGGCGTGATTTCTAACTTCATCGAAAAGTTGTTTGACGCAGGAGAAAACTCAAATAGATGAAAGTCGTTTATGCCGATGCGGCGTTCAACCTCCTGATGTGTGGCTTGGATTTTTTTGTGCTTTTCGCACTGACCTATCGAAGAAAAGAAAAGCCGGAACCGATCCTTCGTATTGCATTGGTCATATTAATCGCGCTTGCCGTTCCGCTATTGGCTAGTGGTGTAACGCAGTACTTTAATCTACGTCGCTTTTTCGGGCTTGCGCGGTTTATGGGACAAGCGCTTTTTCTGCATCTCCCCGCCGTTCTTCTCATCTCATCATTTCTATTTCAAGCGCGTCCCCTGTTTAGAAATATCAGCATCGCGTTGGCGCTGATCGTGTTTGCCATCTATATCTTTGCCTACCATGTGGAACCACGCCGTCTTAAAATCACTCATTTTGAATTCACACATCCGAAGCTTAAGGGTTTGATCCGTCCTATTGTCATCGCGCAGGTCTCTGATATTCAAACCGATCGAGTCGGTGAATTCGAGCAACGGGTTTTCCGCGAACTTGCCGCTCAGGATCCCGATCTTGTTGTTTATTGCGGAGATTATCTCCAAACATGGACACCCGATGAATATAAGTCCGAAGCCAAGAAGCTAAACGACATCATTCGCGGTTCGGGACTAAAGCCTGAGTTTGGGAGTTTCGCGGTCGCGGGCGATTGCGACTTCTCCGATCTCTGGCGCACTCCCCTCGCCGATCTAAACGTGCGCGCTCTTGAGAACGAAGTTGCGAAGGTTGCTTTACCGGGATGCGTCGTGGATATCATCGGGCTTAGTCTCAAGGCTTCGCGAGAACATCGATCGGAGTCTATGAAATCTGTGATTCGCAACTCTTCGCCGGAAAACCTTCACATTTATTTGGGACACGCTCCCGATTTTGTGACCTCGCTTAATTTTGAAAAATCCGGATTTCTCGCGCTGGCCGGACATACACATGGTGGACAAGTACAGTTACCCTTTATCGGCGCGATCTATACGCTTTCCCGTTTGCCTCACCGCTTTGCGGACGCCTTCGCTCCTTTTGGCTCTGGTACAATTTCCGTCTCACGAGGTATTGGCATGGAACGAACCGATGCCCCTCGTTTACGTTTTCTCTGTCCTCCAGAAATCCGTCTCATTACCTTGCGGCCGCCGGATTAGTTAAGGTTCGCCTCTTGTTGCAATCGCTTTAGATTTTCAATGGCCGAAGAATATTCTGGTTTGATCCGAATTGCCTCTCGGAATTCACCTGCGGCTTCGATGTTGCGTCCTGTTTGAGCTAATATTGTACCGAGATTGTTGTGAGCTTCTGCGAATTGTGGCGATAAAGATATTGCAGTACGAAAGCAGCTTTCGGCCTTCTGATTATTCCCTTGATCCGCCCATATCGTTCCCAGCCCATTCCACGCTTCAGCGTAATGTGGGGCAATGCCCAAGAGCTTCTCAAAGGCAACGACTGCTTCCTCAGTTCGTCCTGAATCCACCAATACGTTGGCCAAAGCATACTGTACTGCCGGTGAGTCCGGCCTGAACCTGATTCCATTGCGCAAGACAACTTCAGCCTCTTCGATTCTATTCTGTCTGCGCAATGCTTCACCAAGATATGGATAGGGATCAGGATAATCAGGAAACTGTGTGAGTGATCTTCGAAAATATTTCTCTGCTTCTGTCACATTACCACGATCCAATTCGATTCTACCGAGCATATAGACAGGGTCGGCGAAGCCAGGCTGAATTTCAACTGACCGTAGAAATGCAGATTTAGCTTCATCAAGATTCCCCTTGCGATATAGAGCAATTCCTAAGTTCTGAAGAGTCCGATAATTATCTGGTCGATGTTTAAGGGTGTCCTCGTAGATTGTTACGTCCGAGCGG
>CAZPIK010000166.1:0-8815 GCA_964586185.1 uncultured Candidatus Sumerlaeota bacterium
ATGGAAAATATGTTCTTCCACGACCGATGGATGAGGCCGTGTTGCCGAAACTTGAAGGGAGCGACGAGGAAAGTCTTGCTTATGCGCTCGCCCATCGCCCCGATCTGTTCGAGGCCGAATTGAATCTTGAAAATGGAAACATCGAAGTGGTGCGCGTTGGCGACGAACTACTTCCCAAGCTTGATTTGGTCGGAAGTTACGGCACGACCGGACGCGGTCGAAGCATCGGACGGAGTTTCGATGTCGCTGAGGATCGCGATTTCGATTCTTACTCTATCGGCGCGGAATTCGAGTTTCCGATTCCCAATCGAGCGGCGCGGGGAAGTTATCAATCGGCCAAAGCCTCGCGTCAACAATACGAGCGCGCGCTTCATAATCTCCGCCAACTCATCAAGTCCGATGTGCTGAAAGCGCGGATTGATCTGAAAAACAAAATTGCCGGAGTTGACGCTGCGCGCTTTGCCGTCGAATTGCAGGAACAAAAACTGCGCGACGAAGAAGAGAAATGGCGCAACGGCCTTTCGACGAATCTTGATGTGTTTCAAGCTCAGCGCGATTTGGTCGAGAGCCGCAATCAGCTTTTCATCCGCCTGGCCGACGCGCTCAAAAGCGAGATCAACCTTTACGTGCAGGAAGGCTCGCTCCTCGAACGCCGAGGGCTTGATGCTTCAGGTGGAAAAACGCTCAAATAGGGTGCCTATTCGCCTTTCATCGCTCGAATGAGTTCGTTGCGGACGCGGTGGATTTTTGCGACGGCGATTGGATCGAACGCGGCGGAACGGGGATTTTTTTCCATAAGCTCCATGAGGGCGATGAGGTCGGTTGGGGCTGATCCTGCGGGAGTATCTGCGCTGGCAATGGGTGTGCTGTTGCGGCGACTTGATGATTTTCTATTCGACTGAATAGGCAGTGCGTCGCGCTCTGAAAGCATCGCCGCGAGCGTCGCCGCCTCGCGCAGGAGACCCTGTTCTTTGCCCGCGAGGAGCAACCGAGCCAAACGCGGATGAAGCGGCAGCTGCGACATCTTTTTTCCAAGGTCGGTGATCGCGCCACGCGAATCCACCGCGCTGAGCATGAATAAAAGTTTTTCGTCGCGCGCGATTCGTTCAGGGCGAGGCGGATCGAACCACGCAAATTTTGCGGGGTCGCGCATGCCGAACGCGCGGAGCGCAAGAAGCGTCCCCGCGAGATCGAGCCGGTGGATTTCCGGGATATCACTCGGCGCGAGCGCGGCGTCCTCGGCTTTCGACCAAAGTCGAAAGCAACGTCCCGGCGCGGTTCGACCGGCGCGTCCGGCTCGTTGATCGGCGGAAGCTCGACTGATCCGGCGAAGCTCCAGCCGATCAATTCCGGTCATTGCGTCGGCGACCATGACGCGAGCGTAACTGGAATCCACGACCGTCCGCACGCCGTCAATCGTGATGGAAGTTTCGGCGATGTTGGTCGCGAGGATCAGTTTGCGCCGCTGGCTCGGACGAAGCGCGCGATCTTGATCTTCGCTCGAAACAGACCCATGCAAAATATGAATATCAGTGTTCGTCTTTTTCGCGATCTCGCTCGCCCATTTTTCCACTCTTCGTATTTCACCCATACCGGGGAAAAAAGCGAGGATGTGACCGGTTTCGGTCATAGCAGAGGGCAGAAGTTCGGCGATGGTTTTCGAAGCGTGATCCCAGATGATTCCATCTGGCGGTTTCGGAAGATGCGCGATTTCGATCGGGAAGAGTCGCCCCGCGCTTTCGAAAATCGGCGCGGGATCGTCGCGATTTGCAGTGCCCAGAAATTCTGCGACGGGTTTGGGATTCATCGTCGCCGACATCACAACGACGCGGAGATCGCTCCGGACGCTCGACTGAATTTCGCGGAGCATCGCCAGCGCAAGATCGGTATGGATGCTTCGCTCGTGAAATTCGTCGAGGATGACGCAGCCAATTCCTTCGAGATAGGGATCGGCCAATATTCGCCGCGTGAGAATTCCCTCGGTGATGACCCGAACGCGAGTGCGCGGCGTCGTGCGATTCTCGAAGCGAATTTGATAACCAACCGCATCGCCCAATTTCCAACCGCGTTCCTCGGCAATGCGCGCGGCAGCGGCCCGCGCGGCCACTCGGCGAGGCTGAAGCAACACGACCGATTCATTCTGTTTCAAAAATTGTGCGTCAAGCAACGCGGGCGGTATTCGCGTTGTTTTCCCCGCTCCCGGCGGCGCGACGACGACCGCATTCGGACGCCATTCCAACGACGCGACGATGCTTGGAATCAGTTCGTCAATGGGAAGAACGATCATGGATATGACGCGCTAGGCCAGGGATCAAACGCAAAGGCAGCGAGGGACGCGGATGAATAAACTCGGCGCAAGCTTTAATCGTATGTTGCCCGCGCTTTCACGATCCGAAACCGATTATCGCGAAGATGCACAGATGGCACAAAGCAATTCCACTTTTGCGCTTCCCGCGCTTTTTTGGGGCGGATGCTAAAACTTTACGCCAAGGCCTTCTTGATCGTCGCGAAAAGCTGATCGAACGAATCGGCGAATGATTTAATCCCGGCGGTTTGTAAATCAGCGCACACGGCTTCAAGGTCGAGCCCCAGTGAAGCGAGCGATGCCAGCAGTCTTTTCGCGCCTTCCAAATCTTCCTCGATGGCGTTCGCGCGGATTTTTCCGTGATCGAGCAGCGCGTTGAACGTCGCCGTCGGAATCGTATTGACCGTCAGTGCCCCGACCAATTCTTCAACGTAGATCGTGTCGCGCAGCGCAGGGTCTTTCGCGCTCGTGCTACCCCAGAGCGGTCGCTGAGGCGCGGCTCCGCGTTCGGTGAGATCGGCGAATTCATCGCCGTAAAAAAGAGTTTTGAAATCCTGATAGATCAATTTGGTGTTGGCGATGGCCGCACGACGCATGAGCGGTTCGGTCGTTTCGGGTTTGTTGAGTTGGATGAGCCTTTTATCCACGGCGGTATCTATGCGGCTTACAAACACGCTGGCCACGGAACGATCGCGCGAAACGTAGCCGCCCGCTTTGACACGATCGCGCAATCCCTCGATATAAGCGCGGGCGATCTCGTTGTAATACGCGCGCGAAAAAATAAGCGTGACGTTGACGTTGACTCCCGCGGCCGTGAGGCGTCGGAACGCGCGAATTCCTTCTTTCGTGCCCGGAACTTTAATCATGACGTTGGGTCGCGCGAGCACGGCGAACAATCTTTGCGCTTCCTTAACGCTCGTTTCCTCGTCGTGCGCATAGGCGGGAAGAACCTCAAGGCTCACATAGCCGTCGTCGCCACCCGTCGAATCGTAGAGGGGCCGCAGAATATCCGCCGCCGCCGCGATGTCTTCGGTCGTCAGTTTTTCGTAGGCCGCCTCGGCGCTCGCGCCCGCAGCCCTCAATTTTGCAAGCTCTCCGGGATAACGTCCTTTACCGCCAACGATGGCCTTTTCAAAAATCGAGGGATTGGAAGTGAGGCCGCGAACGCCGTCACGCTCCACCATGTTTTTCAGCGTGCCCGAGGCGATCATTTCGTCGCTGATGTCATCAATCCACGGGCTTTGTCCGCAGGCTGCAAGCTGATGCGTCGCGAGAGTCGAGCTGAGCGTTTGATCGTATTGGTTGATGATCGCCACACGCCGCGCATGACGATCGCCTTCCGCCTTGGCCGAAAGAAAAGCCTCGAGCACCTGTTGAACCGAGTTGCCGTCCATATGATCGCTGCCCATGACGAGCACGTTCGCATCGTTGTGTTCGCGGGCGGCTTTGGCAAGTTCGATATTATTGGCAATCGCTGCGCGGACTCCACGAACCCGATTCGCCGCCATCGCCATGCCATTGCCCGAGCGGCAAAGCAGAACTCCGAAATCAGCGCGGCCTTGCGAAACCGCCTCGGCAACGCGAAATCCGAAGACGGGATAATCGGAAGGCTGCGCATGACTCGCCCCCATATCAATTACCCGGAATCCCTTCGATTTCAGATGTAAGCAAAGAGCGGCTTTATCATGGAATCCGCCATGATCGGCTCCGAGTGCAATCGTCTGTGTCATGAAAACTCGTTCTCCTTGGTCATGGCGGAGCCTCGTGCGACCGCAATGCTTGTGCGCCATCCTACCCCCATCGTGACTCGATCTCAATTGCCCGATTCACTTTCTGAGCGCTTTGCCCCGTCTTGACACCGCGCGAACGGGTCGGCCACAATGAATCCGACGGGCAGCGGACGGGCGACGATGCAAACCACCAAGAGCGGCTTCGAGGACAAATTTCTTTCCAAACTCGGCAAGATTGATCCGCGCCGGATACGCGATTACCTTGCCCAGCTTCTATCGCGAAAGAATTTCTTTGAAACGATTTTCGATCATTTGTCCGAGGGGATTATCGTCACCGACGCCCGCCAGCGGCTGATTTACGCCAACCCCTTCGCGCGGCGGATGCTCGGCGTGGCCAAGCCGAAGAACCTGATTGGCGAGCCTCTTTCCGATTTGTGGTCCGAAGGTCCCGTGCGCGATATTTTTCGCGCGCTTCAAAGTCTCCCGCGCGAGATTCAAGGTTACGAATGTCCGTTCGGCGCGAACCTCGAACGGCGGCTTTCGATTACTTCGATCCCCATTCAGACTCCGACGGGAGATACGGGCGAGGAAGAGGAAAAAACTTGGGCGTTCATTCTGGCCGACGTGACCGAGCGTAGCCGCCGTATGGAGGAGCAATCGCGGGCGCAACGTCTGTCTTCGCTTGCGCTTCTCACAAGCGGCGTCGCGCATGAGATCAAGAATCCGCTCAATTCGCTTAATATCCATGCGCAGATTTTGGAGCAGCAATCTCGCGAAGCCCGAGAGGAAAGCGCTCAGCTCGATCCTGAAAAAGTTGAGCGCGCGGCCAAAGTAATTCTCGACGAAACGGCGCGGCTCACGAACGTCATCAACGAGTTTCTTCAAGCGGCGCGACCGCAAAGCCCGATGATCCAGCGCAAATATCTCGGGAGAGTCATTGAGGATTTGGGGCGGGTGTTCGCTCCCGAGTGCGCTCAAGCGGGCATCGAGTGGAAAACCGATCTTGATCCCGAAATGCCGCCCATTGACATGGACGCGCACCTGATTTTCCAAGCGCTCCGCAATCTCGTCCGCAACGCGATTGACGCGCATCTTGAAGAACGGCGCGAGTCGCGTGACGGTAGCGATTTGAAACCGCACCGAATGGTTCTTGTTCGGACTCGCCTCGAAGGCGATCGCGCGACCGTTGAAATCGCCGATAACGGACCCGGCGTTCCCGAGGAAGCCATTGATAAAATTTTCGAACCCTATTATACCACCAAGTCGGAAGGGACCGGACTTGGCCTCATGGTTGTTTAT
This sequence comes from uncultured Candidatus Sumerlaeota bacterium, assembly GCA_964586185.1. Classification (GTDB taxonomy): domain Bacteria; phylum Sumerlaeota; class Sumerlaeia; order MVZB01; family JAJFLK01; genus CAZPIK01. The sequence goes on from CAZPIK010000166.1 coordinate 5,335, forward strand.
CGGATCGTGGCGCAGCATCACGGCTCGATTCACGCCGATTCGCAACCCGGAGCCGGAACGCGTTTTGTCATTTCGCTTCCGCTGGCCGAGCGCCCCGTCCGTCTCTTGAGCAGCACCGCCGGAACTCGCGCGAGCTAATCATGGCCGAACGAAAAAAAATTCTGATCGTCGAGGATGAGAAGAACACACGCGAGGGGATGAAGTGGGGGCTGGAGGGGAAGGATTATGAGATCGCCCTCGCCGTTTCCGCTCTGGACGCCCTCGATCACATCCGCAAAGATCCCCCCGATCTCGTCATCACCGATCTGAAAATGCCTGGAATGGACGGCATCGAGCTTTTGGAAAAAATCAAAGCTCACGACGCTTCGATTGAAGTCGTCGTCGTGACCGCGCATGGTTCCGTCGAGACTGCGGTCGAGGCAATGCGCAAGGGGGCCTACGATTACCAAACGAAGCCCGTGCGTCTGGACGAAATGAAGTTGGTGGTCGCTCGCGCGCTCCAAAGCCAAAACCTCGCGCGGGAAAACGAAGCGCTCCATAAAGTCGTCGAGGAACGTTACGGATTTCAAAACATCATCGGTCGCTCGCCGGAGATGGAAAGCGTCTTTCAACTGGTGCGTCAGGTTGCGCCCTCGCGCGCGACGGTTCTCATCCAAGGGGAAAGCGGAACGGGCAAGGAACTGATTGCGCGGGCGATTCACTTTAATTCGCCGAGGTCGCGGCGGCCTTTCGTGACGGTCAACTGCGGCGCTCTCTCGCAGGGGCTGGTCGAAAGCGAACTCTTTGGCCATGAAAAAGGCGCGTTCACTCACGCCATTCGCGCGCGGACGGGACGATTCGAAATGGCCGATGGCGGCTCAATCTTTCTCGACGAAATCACTGAAACCTCGCCGGAATTCCAAGTCGCGCTCTTGCGTGTCCTTCAAGAGCAAGCCTTCGAGCGCGTGGGCGGAACCGAGACCATCAAAGTGGACGTTCGCGTGATCACGGCGACGAATCGCGATCTGGAGTCGCTCGTCGCCGCGGGAAAATTTCGCGAGGACCTTTACTATCGCTTGAATGTCGTCCGCGTTAAGCTGCCGCCGCTTCGCGAACGCTCGGGCGACATCGCGCTTTTGACCGCCGCCTTCCTGAAGGAATTTGGCGAACAAAACGCCAAACCCGATTTGCGTCTTTCGCCCAAAGCCCTCGCGTTGCTTCAGGAATACGATTGGCCGGGCAACGTGCGGCAACTTCGCAACGTCATCGAGGGACTGGTGGTGCTCGCAAGCACGAAGGAAATTCCGCCGCGCGCGCTTCCCGAACCGATTCGCTCCGGTTCTCCTTCGCGCGGCACGATCCCCGTTCGACTCGGCATGACGATGTCCGAGATCGAGCGCGAGGCGATCCGCGCAACGCTTGCGCAGTGCGAGGGCAACCGCGCCCAAACGGCCAAGCAACTGGGCATCGGACGCAAGACGCTGTACCGCAAACTTGAGGAGTATCAACTCGAGTGAATGCGGCGACCCGCGACGCTCCCACTACGCTCCCTTGGTATCGCCAGGCGTTCGGCGCGGCGTATCTCGATCTCTACGCGCATCGAGATCTTAAGGATGCCGCTCGCGCCGTCGAGTTGATTCTCGAAGCCACGCCGATGAATCGCGCGACGCGGCTGCTTGATCTCTGCTGCGGCCCCGGTCGGCATTTGGCATTACTCGCGCCGCACGTCGGCTACGCGACGGGACTCGACCTCTCTCGTCGGTTGCTGGAACGCGCGCGACTGCATTTGAAACAGAGTGAACTTCACTTTCGACTCGTCGAAGCGGACATGCGGTCGCCTCCCTTCGCGCCCGGTTCATTCGATTTGATCGTCAACCTCTTCACGAGTTTCGGATATTTTGCCGACGACGCCGAGAACGAGCGAGTCATCATCGAGATCGCCCGCTTGCTTACGCCGGGCGGAACCCTCGTGCTCGATCACTTAAACGCCGAGCATTTGGGACTGAATCTTCAAGGAGAAAGTTTTCGCGATTTGTCCGATGGAGGACGCGTCCGAGAAATCCGCTCTCTTCACGCCTCCACACGACGCGTCGTGAAAAGGATTGAAGGCTCTTCGTCCGATGGACTCGAATGGGGTTGGGAGGAATCGGTTCGTTATTACGAACTTGACGAAATACGAGCCATTCTTTCGCGCGCGGGTTTGCGCGTTGCCGCCACGTTCGGCGATTACGAACGGCAACCTTTCAATGCCGATTCGCCGAGGATGATTCTCGTCGCCGAAAAATGAGCCGACTAAAAAAGAAAAGTGCGAATTCAATGAGCACGATGTCAAACAATGAATTCTCGCCAGTCCTACCCGTTAATGAAGCTTGGAATGTGACGATCCGTCTTCGGACTTGGCATATCCCGCTCGCGGTGGTTCTAGCTCTCGCGTTTTATTACCGCACGGCCGGACTCGACGAAGTTCAGAACTTCCAGGGTGACTCCGGATATTTTTACATGATTGCGTGGCGTTGGGTTTTCAAAGGCGAGTGGCCGCTGCTCGGTCCTTGGCGCAGCGTAACGCGCGATTTCACGATCGGCCCCGGCTGGTATTACATGACGCTTCCGCCCATCGCTCTCAGCGGTTTCAGCGTCAAAGCAGGCGGCGTCATCACCGCCTTCTACGAATGCCTCGCGGGGTTTCTCTATTGGCTTTGGACTTACCGCGCGACGGGGAGTCGGTGGGCGGGTTTCATTCCGCTTCTCGTTTTTTCGTTTAGCCCCAGTTGGGTCGAGATGGATCGCACCCTCTCGAACCCGACGTTCATCCCGCTCGCGACGATCTGTTTCGCGTGCATTATTCTCGAATTCCCGCGTTCGCCGCTCGCAAGCCTAATGGCGGGCATTGCCCTCATTTCGATGGTTCCCCACTGGCATACGACGGGCGTGCCGGTGACCGCGCTCGCAACTCTTTTTATCGCGTGGATGGCTTTTCGATACCGCGCCGAACTCCGCGCGGAACCTATCAAGAAATGGGCGCAGTATGGAACCGCGCTTTCCATCTTTCTCGCGCTCCTTTATATCCCTCCGATCATTAATGAACTTAAGCCCGGCCCGGGCAATCTCATCCCTTATATCAAGGGGACGCTCAATCAGACCGAATCGGCGCAGCAGCCGCTTTCGGAACGGATATCCCTCGCAACGCGATTGCTCCTCGAAACGCTCGACCGATATTCATTTGCGACGGCTTCATCCGGATGGACGCAAACTTTCAGCGCCTGGCTTTGGGGTCTCGCTCTTCCGGCGGCCCTCGTCGTTTGGATTCTCCGTTCCCTGAAGAAGATCGAACTTTCAGTCCCGTTTCTTTTTTTAGCGCTCATCGGCTATTGGTGGGCGGCGGTCGGCAAGGGGGCGGGTTTCACCGATTATTTTTTCTGCGGCATCTTTCCCATACCCGCGCTTCTTACGGGTTGGTGGGTTGGCGTCGCGCTCACTGCAAAACCGGATTCGCCTGCGCTTT
>CAZPIK010000167.1:0-8773 GCA_964586185.1 uncultured Candidatus Sumerlaeota bacterium
CAAGATCGGCGAAGAGATAGGTTCCCGACGGAATGGGACTCCGAAGCGGAAGTCGTTCGTAAGGCTGAATTTTCAGGCGATCCGAAAGACCTTTACCCCAAGTGCGACAAAACTCGCCAAAAGGAAACGTGTGCGGCCCGGTGACCAGACAATAAATCATGACGGAGCCGTGCTGGGATTGAGCGAAAAATGCGTGTGCGTTGCGAGCCACGTTCCCTCGATTTCGCGAAGAACCATGGTGACTCGGCCTCTTCGAAGTTGCGAAGTTTCATTCGAAAAATCCTCGCGCGAAGTCCAGCGCGCGGTAACCACGACCAGCGAACCTTCTCTTTCGCACTTTACCGATCCGTAATCGAAATCAAAATCGCGCGTGGCGGGCCAAACTTGAAGCCATTGATTCGCGGCGAGTTCTTCGAGCGAATCGGCTCGGTCGCAAACCGTGCCGAACGAATGGATGTCGGCGACGCAAAGCGATTTCCCTTTTTCAAAATCCCGCTCGCGAACGGCTTTCGCAAATCGTTCCATCCAGCCACGGATGGAGGCGGATAGCGCAGCCGCATCGGAATTGTGCGCCTTGGACTTCATCATCGAGTAAAACCTAAATTCCGTTCGTCCCAACGCGTAGTTGGAATCCCTGCTCTGTATCAGACTTGCCTTTGCTTGATTCCCTGAATGCGTCTTAGCCGCCGTTCAATTTGCTCGCTCAGGTCGAAGGGGTCAAGGGCTTTGAATTTTCTTCTATTTCGTCACATGCCCGCTCGCCAGCAAACTTGGGCAATCCGCGTCAAAATTGACAGCTATAAACCGTTTGACGAACCGCGCGCGTTGGATCAATCTTGACCCTGCTACCCCAGCGAGGCCCTTCCTATGAGCGATCATGACGACGAGCACTTGACCGAAGACGAACGCCGAAAGCGCGCAGCAACTCTGGCCTATATTAAAGAATGCACGATGCTCTTTGTCGGCGTCTTTATTGGATTTTTCTGGAGCCAGTATTTCAATCAAGTGAGCCAAGAAGCTCATATCATTGTGCTGCTTCTGCTCGTCATCCTTTGCCTCTCGCGATACATTTTTTTAACTCGCGCCAACTAATCGCCCAATTTTTCAAACTTCTTCTCCTACTCCTACTCGAAGTATTTAAATTGCCGAGTAGGAGTAGGAGTAAGAGTAAGAGTAAGACAAACAAGATACCAAAACGAAAGGGACGCGCTTTTCGTGCGTCCCTTGGTTCGGTCTTTATTCTCTATTTCGCGTTGCGCTATTTCGCTGCTGGAGCCGGATCGGTTGCCGCTGCCGGAACTGCCGGAGCCGGAGGTTCGGGTTTCTCGAACACTTTTTCGTCAATGGCTTCGTTCAGCGTCGTCTCGTTGTAGATCATTTCGAGCGTGAAAACTTCGCCCGTGCGGAGCTTCATATTCTTCACGAGTTTGACTCCGTCCTTTTCCTCATACTCGGTGTATTCGACGGTTGCCTCGACCTCGCCGAACTGTTCGTCGGTCTGGATGAAACGCATCTGGAAGAGCAGATTCGTTTTCTTATCAATGTAAATTTTAAACGGCTTGCCGCCCGGAGGCGTCATTTCGAGCGTGTAGCAATCCACGGTCTCGGGTGCGGGAGGCGGCGGAGCTGGCGCGGCGGGCGCTCCAGAAGCAGAAGGCGAAGCCGGAATGGGCGGCGGAGCCATGCTGATCTTTTCGACCTTCGTGTCCTCGAGTTTCGTCGCCGTTGCGCCGCTTTTCTTGTAACCGACAAGCGGACTCACCTGCGATTGATTGGTCAAAATCCCAATCTCGTCGCCTGAAATATCTTTGAGTCCCGCCATCGTGTCGTCCTGCCAGCCTTTGTCGCCGCCGGGCCAACCGGATTTGCGGTAATATGCGCCAAGGTCAATTGCCTGATAGGTTTTCTTCCCGATGACGGCCATGAATTCGGTCGTGCCCGTCATCTCGCCAAACTGTCCATTGAGATTTAGGTCTCCTCTCCGGGAGATGGACGTGATCTTCTCGATTTTCTTCATCCCGCCGACCGCCTCAATATTCTTGGCGATGATTTCATCGGCAGTCTGCGCGAAACTTACACCCGCCCAAGCGAGTGCGAGCGAAGCGGCGATAAACGAACGACGACGCATGATGGAACTCCTTCCGAAACTGAAGGCAATCGCAGGGCGCGAGGCGCGAATCCCGTAAGGGAACCGCCAAACCGCTTGCCCGCTGGAGCGCGATTGACCCCAAGATGTTGTCGCGCGGCACGTGCAAAGTCAACCGCGCCCTAGAGCACTTCCTATTTCTTGTTTATATCGGCCGGGTCATCCGATACCCTATGAATAGTGAGTGAAGGAAGAAGAACATGGACGTAATGAAAAATCTTGCATCAAAGTTCGCGCTTTCGGTGGCTTTGTTTTTTGCAATTCCGATCGCTGGCTCATCGCTGGGGATTGAACTCCGAGAGGTCGCGACCGGCTTTGCCGAACCGCTTTATATCACCCATGCGGGGGACGGAAGCGGACGCATCTTTGTCGTCGAGCACGCGGGGACAATTCGCGTGATTCGTGATGGCAAGGCGGCCGAGAAACCGTTTCTCGATCTCAGCGCCACCGGCTTGGATCGAGTTTCTCGTCCGAAGGATGGCTCGGACGAACGCGGTCTGCTCGGATTGGCGTTCCATCCAAAATTCAAGGAGAACGGCCGCTTCTTTGTCAATTACACCAAGCTGAAAGAGGACTCGACAATCATCGCTGAATACAAGGTTTCGGCGTCCGATCCCGAAGTTGCCGATCCCACCGAAAAAATAATCATGGGACCCATTCCGCAGCCGCAATGGAACCACAATGGCGGGATGATCGCGTTTGGTCCGGATGGCCTCCTTTATATCGGCCTTGGGGACGGCGGATTCGCGGATGATAAAGGTCCGGGACATAATCCGAAAATCGGGAACGGACAGGATACAACTACGCTTCTCGGAAAAATTTTGCGGATTGACGTGGATCGCGCCGAACCGCCGCTGGCTTATGCGATTCCCGCCGACAATCCTTTTGCGGGCAAAAGGGATCAAAAGGGGAACCGACCGGAAATCTACGCGTGGGGACTTCGCAATCCTTGGCGCTTTTCTTTTGATCGCGGAACCGGACGACTTTTCTGCGGCGATGTCGGGCAGAAACTTTGGGAAGAGATAGATATCATCGTGAAGGGCGGCAACTACGGTTGGCGATTCATGGAAGGCAATCATTGTTTCAATCCCAAAGAGAACTGCGAATCGCCGGACCTTATTCTCCCGATTCACGAATACGATCACAGCGAGGAGAAGGGCGGACTTAGCGTCACCGGCGGTTACGTCTATCGCGGATCGCAATTTCCGGAACTTCAGGGCAAATATGTTTTTGCGGATTACTCGACGAGCCGAATTTGGACGCTCGAAGAGAAGGACGGAAAATGGGCGGCGACCGAACACCTACGCCCCGGCTTTTACATCCCGACCTTCGGCGAGGACGAGGCGGGGGAAGTTTATCTTTGCAGCAAATTTCGCGGCGTCATTTATCAAGTGACGGCGACCGGAAAGGAAGTCGGAAAAATGGAATCAGCGCCCAAAAAAATTGAAAAGCTGGTGCTCTCGAAAGAGGAATGGAAAAAAAGGCTCACACCCGAGCAGTTCGAGGTTTTGCGCAACAAGGGCACCGAACGCGCCTGCACGGGCGAACTTTGGAAGGAAAAGCGATTGGGAACTTATGTTTGCGCCGGATGCGAACTCGAACTCTTTCGCGCGGGCAAAAAGTTCGAATCGGGAACCGGTTGGCCGAGCTTTTGGGATCCGCTCCCCGGCGCGGTCGAAAGCGAAGTGGATTACAGCCATGGCATGGTGCGAACGGAAGTTCATTGCGCGAGATGCGATGGGCATTTGGGACACGTCTTCGAGGACGGCCCTCCGCCGACGGGACTTCGTTATTGCATCAACTCGGTCTCGATGAAATTCAAGCCCGACGCAAATCAAGACGCCGAAAAAAAATCCGAGTAGGTCGGCTCTCCAGAGCCGACAGGGCTAAAATGTCGCCCAATTTCGTCGGGTCTGGAAACCCGACCTACTTGCTTTCCCCAAGATTTCATGAGGAATCAAAGTGTGGGATGAACGCTCCGGCCGACCCGAATTCCCGCGCGCTTTGGGAAGAAGCCAACCGGCTGCTTTTCGCCGGGGATGAACGGGAGGCGCTTCGGTTCGTTTCGCGGGTCATGGTCGAATCGCCGGAATTTCCCGACGCGTGGATTGTCCATATTCTGATAGCCTTTGCGCTCGATGCCGCACACGCCGACGACGCATGGGTCGCCCGCGCGCTTGCGATTCATTCTTCGTTGCCTGTTTTTCACGCGCTCCGGGTTGTTGCTTATGCACGGTCAGGGAGAATCGCCGAAGCCCGCGAACGCGGGGCGAAGCTTTGCGAGCAAAATCCGAACGAGGCGAACGTGGTTCTGGCGCGCGCTTATGCGGTGAGCGGCGACGGCAAGCGTCCCGACGAATCCGCATGGCGTTCGGGTCTGGCTCTCATTGCAGTTGACGATTGGCGAACGCCGCTTCTTTGGGGAAGGCTCCAAGAGTCGGATCGGCAAAACCGATTGGCGATTCACGCTTATGAAGCGGCGATTGCGCGCAACCGCGATTTTCCTTACGCGTGGTACCGCAAGGCACTCTCGCACGCCAAGCTCGGGGAAAACCGCGCCGCACGAAACGCCCTCGCCAACGCCGAACTTCTCTGCGGCGAGAACGAAAAATTGCGCCTACTCATCGCCGGAACGATCATCAAGCCGAAATGGCTGAAGTGGTTGGGAGGGTGAGAATCCAGCCCATTCTTTGGCTTCATGCCGTTCGTGAACCCGAAGGGTTCGCAGCCATTAGCCGGTGGTTGAGCGAAGCGATACCACCGGGAAGGCGGTAGAAAATTTCGCACCCCGAAGTGGGTGCCAGAATCTGCGACGCCCTTCGGGGTCGGAATAGGGGTCACTTTACCGGGGGTGTCGGCCTAACGGCCTCAACCCCCGGCTAATGGCTGCCGATCCCTTCGGGATGCCGTATGAATCTAACTCAGTAAATCAAATTAGCTCTAAAATCTGGGGTCTTGTTCGCCTTCACGGCTTCGGTCCATTGTTGTAACTTACCACGATTCATCTTCCAGAATTTGCCGCACAATTCAAAATACTGGATGACGACCTCGCGCTCGTTCTTTTCCAGCAACTCCTTGGCCAGAGCCATGTTGGGTCCAAACGAATCCAATTGGGGCGATCCCTTGGTCCGACCGGCGTCGAGCAAACGACTCTTCGCCTTTTCGATGTCACCATCCCGAAGCGCGATTCGGCCGAGGATCAAGTTGCCGTGATGAATTAAATTGCCCGCATTCCAGTCGTCATCGCCCACGGTCAGGCATTTTTCGGCATACTCTTTCGCCTTATCGAATTTCTCCGCAGAGTACGCCGACTTGGCGAGTTCGATATAGAGCAATTCACGCCCTTGCGGCGTGGATAAATCGTGGGCCTTCTGAAATTCTTCAAATGCTTTCTGCGCCGCCGACGTCTGCTCCTTCATGGAGTTGGTATTCATTTTCAGGAGGTAGTTTTGTCCTAATTCCTCATGCCATTCGGGATTATCCGGATCGAGCGCCGCAGCTTTCTCAAGATATTCTACAGCCAATTCTCGGTCGTGCAGATTGAAGTAAGCCGCCGCGTGTTTCAGTATCTTGAGATTTTTGGGTTGTTTGGCCACGTGCGCCTGCCAAGCGGCCTTGCCCTTCCCGTATGCCTCCGGTTCCAAATGCGGATTAAGCGAAGCGTATGGCGATTTCAAAATGGGGGACTCCGGGGCATTTTCAATCAGCCAAAGGATGTGCCCTTCGCGCGCCGCCCCGTTGTCCCTTCGCTTCAAAAAGTAATACCCGAGGAGCTGAGTACGCGCGGGTACATCGGAAGGATTTTCGGCGAGCTTTGCTTCCAACTCGCGCGCCCGCGCCGGACTAAGCGATCCCGCTTCGTGCGCGAGTGATTCCTGATCCTGTGCTCCACTTTGATTCAAGATACTACCCATCAGCACGATCAGAAACGCGAACGAAATCCGACGCCTCATCCTAAGGAATTGGGGCACTTGAACTATCATGCGCCTCGAATTATCCCCCCAGCGGAGCATCCATTTTGGATCGCCATGCGTTCATAATGGCGTCAAGGATGTCAATTTTCGCGCGGCGCAATCCCAGTTTCGTTTCGATCTTTTCTCCCAGTTCCAAATAGTGGTCGGCGACCGCGTCATACGCGGACCACTTGGGCAGGTCGCCGCCGTTGGGATCGCCCTTCTTGGCGAAGTTTGTCCAGTAATCAATCATCTTATCGGATAGCGATTTATCAGAAGGATCCACAACCTTCATCGCCTCCAACCCGCCGAAGACATAGGGCAGTTCGGCGGCGTGATGCGCGCCGAGATTCGATCCGAAGCCGGTTTTGTGAGTCTTGGTAAAGTGATAGTAATAAACTTTGCGCTTCGCATTCGCCGCGCAAACGGCCATGCACCTCGCGCCGCGAATGAAGAGCGCGTCGGTCAAGAATTCGTTCATGGTGGACTTAACTTGCTCCGGCGAAGAAGCGGGATACGCCGCGAGGACTTTATCCGCGTGTTCCTTGAAAGTTCCGCGCGCGGTCGCTTCATATCCCGCCGGGTCCTTGATCGGCGTCATCATCGCGAACATCGAACCTTCGTCGGCGTTCGTGCCGATCATGAAGGGAACGTTGTGCGCTTTACCCTCGATAAACATCGTTTCCGGATCTTCGGGAATGACCCATCCGTCGGTGATGACCCACCAAGGGAACGCTTCGTTCGAATAAATATTGGTCATGGCAAAGCTTCCCTTGGGCTGCGCGGCGAAGATTTCCTCGACCGTCTTGGCGCGCATGGCCGCAAGCGGATCGGTGGCGGTATCGCATCCGAGCGCCTTGGCCAATTCGATTCCCTGCTGCTCCATGGAGCTAATGCCCCAGCGACTCTTGTTCAAGTGACGCGTCGGAAGAATCGAAACCGAACCGCTCTGCGCGATGGCGCCATGAAACAAGTTCTTGGAGAGCGGCGAGACCATGAGCATCGAAACGCTGACCGCGCCCGCCGATTCGCCATAGATTGTCACGCGACCCGGATCGCCCCCGAACGACGCGATGTTCCTTTGCACCCACTTCAGGGCCTCGATCTGATCGAGCAATCCATAATTGCCGGACGACTTATTCGGCGATTCCTTGGTCAGCGCGGGATGCGCAAGAAAACCGAACGGCCCCAGCCGATAATTGATCGTGACGACAACGACCCCTTTGGACGCGAGTTTCGCGCCGTCATACATTTCCGTTCCGCCGGTTCCCATCGTGAACCCGCCGCCGTGAATCCAGAACATGACCGGAACTTTATCGGCCGTATCTTTCGCGGGAGTCCAGACGTTCAAATAAAGGCAGTCTTCGCTGGCGAGCGGGGGGTTGAGTCCCGGCAGCGGAATCATCGGGCGTGGCTGTGCGCATCCCGCCGAATACGCCGTGCAGGCTTTGACCCCTTCCCACGGCTTAACCGGCGCGGGAGCTTTCCAGCGCAATTCACCCACGGGCGGCGCCGCGAAGGGAACACCTTTGTAAACGAGCAGAGACGTATCCTCGCCCGCCTTTGCGCCGGAAATTTGACCGCCATCCACCTTGATGGGATCGGCAATCGGCGCGGCGGAAACAATCGCAGCGACGACCCATTGCAGAACAAGAATGATGGACGCAATGCGCCACTTGGTTTGACTGTGCATAAGTAAGACCCTTCCTACCGTTCCCCCAACATATGGCGAAAAGCATAATCCCAGAGCCGCCGGGTGTAAATGCGAGATTCTTTATGATCAATCCGATGCGGGACCCGGCCTTGCGCGCGGGGAGGTAATCTCGCAGTCGGAGTGGGTTAGGATGAATTGGTTGATTCCATCCTGCGTGACTTTGGTTCCGCTGAATCCCATCTTTTGAAGCATGGTGAACGGTTTTAGATGTTCGATCCCCGCATCGCCAATCGAGGTCTCCAGAAGGGAGAGATTGGTCATGCAGGTCATTCCGCTCAAGTGTTTCAATCCCTCGTTCGTGATCCGCGTACGCGTTAGGTCAAGGGAATCCATTTTCTTGAGCTGTGCAAGATGAGCTAATCCCGCGTCCGTAATATTGAGATTGTGAAGATATAGAGTATCGAGCGTTTCCAATCCGGCAAGGTATTTCAGTCCGTGATCCGTGACGAAAGTATCATTCAAGATAAGAATTTTCAGGTTTCGCAGCTTTCCAATTTCTTCCATTCCGGCGTCGGTGAGGCCCGTAAAATCGAGAATAAGCGTGTCCAATTCCTGAAGGGCGCTTATCGTCTTCAACGAGCGATCCGTGATTTGTGTGAAGCTGAGTTGGAGCCGCCGCAAATGTTTCATCCCGGCGATTTGTTCGACTCCTTGGTCGGTAATGTAAGCTCCCTTAAGCGCCAGAATCTCCAATTCGTCGAGCGGACGGATGATCTCCAACGCCGAATCGCGGACATGCGTATTATTCAAATTGAGCGAGCGCAATCCGCGCAGGTGAAGCAATTTACGAAGATGCTTGTCGGTCATCTGACGTCCGGAAAAATCAATTCCCTGAATGTCATAAGGACCGAGCGTTGCGAGCGGCGCAACGTTAGGAACCTCGTCGCCGTCATCCGGAAAATAATAGCGTAGCCCGACCCATTTCCTAGGCTCGATCCGAATTTCTCCCTGCGCCTTGCC
>CAZPIK010000168.1:0-8769 GCA_964586185.1 uncultured Candidatus Sumerlaeota bacterium
GCCGAACTCGCGAAAGCCGCGGGCGGAAAAGGCGACGAGAAAAAATCCGAGGCCTTGGATTACATCTTGGAACCCTCGGCGGAACGGGTCTTCGAAGCGATCCTGCCGCGATACCTGACGAGCAAGATTTATATCACGCTGGCCGAGGTCATGACCTCCGAGCACAGCGCGCGAATGTTGGCCATGAACAATGCAACGAAGAATTGCAAGGAATTGGCCGATGCCCTGACGCTTAAGATGAACAAGGCGCGCCAGGCACAGATCACCCGCGAGCTGATTGACATCGTCGGCGGCGCGCAGGCGATTTCGGGATAGGAACGAACGCAGAATTTGAATGTGGCATCACACGACCCAAGAATAGGAACGGAAAATGAGCGCGAACATCGGAAAAGTCAAACAAGTCATCGGACCCACGTTGGACGTGGAGTTCAACTCGGATCACCTGCCGGACATCTACAATGCCTTGACGCTCAAGAACTCGACGGGCGAGAAGCTCACGGTCGAGGTTGCTCAGCACGTCGGCAACAACGTCGTGCGGTGCGTTTCGCTCGGCTCGACCGACGGCGTCGTCCGCGGGATGGAATGCACCGATACGGGCGCGCCGATTTCCGTCCCCGTTGGCGAGCAGGTGCTTGGCCACATCTTCAATCTGGTCGGTGACACGCTCGATGGTCGCGGCGAATTGCCCAATCCCGAAAAGCGTTGGCCCATTCACCGTTCCAGTCCGCCGATGGAAGATACGCTTCCGGCGACCTCCGTTCTCGAAACGGGCATTAAGGTCATTGACGTTCTCGCGCCTTACGCGAAGGGCGGCAAGATCGGCCTCTTCGGCGGCGCGGGTGTCGGCAAGACCGTCATCATCATGGAACTCATCACCAACATCGCGAAGCACCACGGCGGTTACTCGGTCTTTGCGGGTGTCGGCGAGCGAACGCGCGAAGGCAACGACCTCTGGCTCGAAATGAACGAATCGGGCGTCGTCAAGACCGGCGCGGGCGAAAGCAAAGCCGCGCTCGTGTTCGGCCAGATGAACGAGCCGCCCGGCGCGCGTCTCCGCGTTGCTCTCTCGGCGCTTACCATGACCGAATATTTCCGCGACGAAATGGGGCAGGACGTGCTCCTCTTCGTGGATAACATTTTCCGCTTTACGCAGGCCGGTTCGGAAGTCTCCGCGCTTCTGGGACGTATGCCCTCCGCCGTCGGTTACCAGCCGACCTTGACGACCGAAATGGGAACGCTTCAAGAGCGCATTTGCTCAACGAAGAAAGGCTCGATTACGTCGGTGCAGGCCGTTTACGTCCCCGCCGACGACTTGACCGATCCCGCCCCCGCCAACACCTTCGCCCACTTGGACGCGACCACGGTTCTCTCGCGGCAGATCGCCGAACTCGGCATCTACCCCGCCGTGGATCCGCTCGACTCGACGAGCCGCCTTATGGATCCCAAGATCGTCGGCAAGGAGCACTACGAAATCCGCTCGCGGGTGCAATCGGTGCTTCAGCGTTACAAAGACCTTCAGGACATCATCGCGATTCTCGGCATGGAAGAACTCACGGAGGAGGACAAACGGACGGTCGAGCGCGCGCGCAAAATCCAGAAGTTCCTTTCGCAGCCGTTCCACGTCGCCGAGCCGTTCACCGGTCGCCCCGGCGCTTACGTCAAGCTGGCCGATTCGCTCCGCGGCTTTAAGATGATCGTGGACGGCGAACTCGACGACGTTTCCGAGCAGTCGTTCTACATGGCGGGCACGATTGACGAAGTCATCGAGCGTCACAAGAAAGCGCAGGCTTCCTGATGGCCGATTTCAACGTCACGATCTACACGCAGGAAAAGAAGGTTTACGAGGGGAGCGTAACGGCCATCACCGCTCCCGGCGAAGACGGCTACGTCGGCGTCATGGCGAACCACGCACCACTGCTGACCGTTCTGCGCGATGGCAAGCTCACGCTCCGTAAGGGCGATCAGATTACCGAACACAAGATCACCGGCGGCTTTCTCGAAGTTCACCATAATAACGCCATCGTCCTTGCCGACGCGCTGGCTTAAAGGTAGGTCGGCTCTCTAGAGCCGACGTGTATCTCGAATTGTCGGGACTCCAGTCCCGACCTACACGCGGTGTCCTCCATGCGCGTTCGGGTTATTTATTTCCAATCGGCACGAAAACTTCGCGGTCTTGAAAATGAAACGATTGAACTCGAATCGGGCGCGCGCGTCGCGGATTTGGTTACACGATTGCGGCAAAACACTCCTGCCCTTGAACCCCTGATTCCGAGTCTTCTTTTCGCGGTGAATAAAGAACACGCACCTCGCGACCACGCGCTTTCCGACGGCGACGAAATTGCTGTCATGCCACCCTTTTCGGGCGGGTGAACAAGTGGACAATTGACTCGCAAACCGTTCTAATCGCTCGCCATGCGGAGGATCGTCGTTTGCGTTATTTACATCATCTTTTAGAGCCGTTCTCTAATGTTCTGTCCGTAGGTCGGGTCTTTGACCCGACGCAGGCTCGAAGAGCCGACCTACAAACCCGGACAAGATTATTTCGATTTTGCATTGCGCTCATGATGATGCCGTTCTTCGCCTCATGCTCTTGGTTCGGGCGCAAAGCCGAACCGTTGCCCCCCTTTGATCATAATTATGCAGCTTGGGCATCGGTTCTCGCGCGCTGTGCGACCGACGAGGGATTCGATTACGCCGCGCTAAAGTCGGACTCCTTAACACTCGATCGTCAAATTGCGGAAATGCGGCAAGTCCGACGGAACACCTTTGAACATTTTTCCCGTCAAGAGCGTCTTGCCTTTCTCGTCAACGCGCATAATGTTCACGCGGTTCGGCGCGTCATTCGAAAATATCCCGTCAAATCCATTAAGAGCACACGGATGATTCTTTCGCCCCTTTCGCGCCGCGATATCGTCGCGGGCGGCAGAAGGTGGTCGCTCCTCTCGCTCCGCGAGGAAATCCTAAGCGAGGAATATGGCGACATCCGCGCGCTTTTCGCGCTCAATTGGGGGATGAAGGGATGCGCTCCATTGGCTTCTGCTCCTCTCACGACCCGCAACATGAACGAGTTATTGGAGACTCAAACGCGGCGTTTTGTCCAAGACCCCACGCGCGGGCGATACGAGAAATACGAGCGACGCTTCCATGCCTCGCCGCTCATCAAGGAGTATTGGGAAGAATTCGAGCGGCAATATTCGTCGCCGTGGGCGTTCCTCCGCCGCTTCTCCCGTCCCTACGACGCAGAGCACATGGAAAAGTTTCCGCCGAAATTTTTCTGGCTCGAATTCGACGAATCGTTGAACGACGTTCCGAGAAAGTAAATTGAAATTAAAATTGAATATCGTTGCGTCGCACTGAAACCGCGATGCCGAGTTGTCCCGCCCAGTAGGTGAGCATGATGAAGAGGTGCTCGAACGGGATCGGTGCGTTGAATTTATTGAACGCGATAAGGCTGTCCGAAACGATAAAGCTGACTGCGCCGATGAGTCCCGCCCATTGCCCGCGTGGGAGCTCGCCTGCATAGCCGACCCTTGCTGCCGCACGCCAACCCATCGTCAGAATCACGGCGACGTATACGACAACTGGAACGCGAAGGTCGCCAAGTCCGCTCCATAAAAACGACATGATTCCGATTCCGAGCGCGAGGAACGGAATGAGGCGCAAGGGCTTCAAATCCGCCCCGCCGCTGCTGAACGCGGCGATATAGCAAAGATGCCCAACGAGGAAAGATGAAAGTCCCCAAATGAATCCATCTTTGGTCAGCATAAAGTAATCGCCAATCGCCGAGAAAACCAATCCGACCATAATGGCCATTTGATAGAAATCGTTTCGCGACGACCAAATCGGCAGGAGCATGATAAGGCAGAACATCGGGACGATCTTGGTCACGCCCACAACCACGTTGCCCAGCGCAGGGGCGACGGATAAATGAATCAGCCCCGCAAACGCGGCAATCATCAACCAAAGGGCGCTTTTGGGATTTAACATAACTAGAGGCTCTAAAAATCGGCGGCTTCTAGCAACCGCAAAATGCAACTCTCGCTTTCAAGACACAACACGGTTCATCCCTTGTTCGAGTGTGCTCGCCGAAGTCTGGCGCGCATGGCTTTCAACTCATCTTCATAGCGGGAAATAAGATTATTAATGTGCTCGACCTTGGCTTCCTCTCGCATTGCCACGATGCAGTGGATAAGTTCGTGCCGCAGATTTTGGATCAATCCCGATTTGGCAATGGTGAGTTGATCCTCGTAAAAGTGAATCGTCCCGCGACGATACTCGAGATTGACGTCAATATACGCCCCGATGTCCTTTCGCTTGGATTCGGGCGTGTCTTTTTCGATCACAACGTCGAAAGACCACATTTCCAGTCCGCACTGCCGTTGCAGAGTCTTAACCACTGCTTCAATTTGCCTCTTAGTGCGCTTTTTCATGGAGGCAGCATAAAATCGGCGCGACGCATCTACAATGCCATTTATCGGATGACGAACCAATCAACGCAAGGATTTAACGTTGCAACCAACGTTGCAGGTAGAAGGGCATGCAACCCTCATATCGCATCCAAAACAATCTCTATAGGCCTATGTTTGCTTCTGGCGCTACGGCACGACTCTTGCCTTTGCAACGGTGCGAGGAGTGTCCTCATGGGATTGCCCAACGCGGGAATTGATGCGCGTTCGATTCAAATTCAAAAGGAGAGCAAGACGATGAGAATCCAAAGGAATGTAAAAAGTTGGGGTGTGGTCGCAAGGATTGGCGCCGTCGCGGCAGGGTGTATTATCGGAACGGTGTTATTCATGGGCGCCACGAAAGAATCGCTCATGCGCGCGAAACTCAAGTCGGCTCAAGACGTGCTTGAAGGAATCACTCTCAAGGACTTCGAGAAGGTTAAAGATGGCGCGGAGAATCTTAAGGTGGCCGTCACGTTGGATCAGTGGATCAACATGGAAAAGAGCGATGTGGAATACAAACGCTACAGCGACAATTTCCGCGAACTAGTCGAATCGCTGACGAAGGCCGCCGAGGATAAGAATCTCCAAGCCGCGACGTTTCGGTACGGCCAGATTGCCGCTTCTTGCGTGGATTGCCATGAGCACTTGCGCGATAAGAAGTAGCGCAAATGATCGTGGATCCCGGGAAAGGGATGGGAACCGATGTTTCAGAATCGAAGCGAGGCGGGGCGTCTTTTGGCCGAACGCTTAATGCCTTATAAAAACATGCATCCGGTCGTTTTGGCTTTGCCTCGTGGCGGCGTTGAAGTTGCTTATGAAATTGCCGAAGCGCTTGACGCCCCGCTCGATATCGTTGTCGCCCGCAAGCTTGGCGCGCCCGGCCACGAGGAACTCGCCATCGGAGCGGTGGTAGATGGCGATCACCCGATGATGACGCTCAACGAAGAAGTGATGCAATCCTATGGGGTGGATCGCGAATATCTGAGCAAAGTCGTCCATCGCGAGTTGCGAGAAATAGAACGGCGGCAGCGGCTTTACCGAGGCGGACGTCCTCCCGTGCCCGTGAAGGGAGCAGCGGTCATTGTCGTGGATGACGGCATTGCGACCGGAGCTTCCGCGCGAGCGGCCTTGCGCGGCCTCCGTCGCAAGGATGTCGGACGTTTGATCCTCGCCGTGCCGGTCGCGCCGATGGAATCCGCGCGTGACTTCGCGAAAGAAGTGGATGAACTCGTCTGTCTCGAAAATCCCGATCCCTTCTTTGCTGTTGGCGCGCACTATCGAGACTTCAGTCAGACGACGGACGAGACAGTGATAGAGCTATTGCAACGCGCATCGCGTCGCGCTCCACCCGTTCCCATCAATTGAGTTCTGGAACACATCACACAACAACGTTGCGCTTCAGCTGTTCGGCGAGAAGATCACGGCACTGTGGACATACAACGAAGCGGTAGATCGAATAGACCCGCTCCTCCTCTAATTTCGTCTGCTCCTCGTCCATGGCTTCGAGCTGCGCGATGATTTTTTTCATTTCCTCGTCGCAATCAATTTCAAGTCCCGCTTCGATCATCTTGAGCGATTCCTCGACGCGGGGGAATAATTCGATCTTCATCGTGTAAGGATGGATCGTGGGTGGGATTTCCCGGTGGCAGTTTCCGCAACGTGGAGTGGGCATGGCGCGGCCTCAGAAGGGAAGTTCCTCGGCGAGTTGAAGCCCGCCGTATTTCTCGAGTATTTCCGCTTCGATCCCCGTGTCAAAACGGATCGTCACTTTTCTTTGGTCGCCGCGCCCGCGTCCGGCAACGATCTCGCCTTCGCCGAGTTTTGCGTGTCGAACGCGCGCGCCGGGCGGAAACATTCCGATGCTATCGGCTTCAATTTCTCCGGTTTGCTGGGTGGCCGTATCCGCGAAAACCGGGACGCGCATTTCGCCCGACGCGCGCGGCTTATGAACGGGGCGCGATTCGCGGCTCTCGCGCGGCTCTTCCGATCTTTTCCACGACCGAATAGCGGTCGAATACGATTGCGTCAATTTCTTCGGGACTTCCTCGCAAAAGACTGATGGCGGATTGTATTGGCGTCGCCCATAAAGCGAACGGCAATCGGAACGCGAAAGGAAGAGGCGATCTTCCGCGCGAGTCACGCCGACGTAAAAAAGCCGACGTTCTTCTTCCATCCGCGCCTTATCGCCCGCCGAGCGAGAACCGGGAAAAATTCCCTCTTCGAGTCCCGTCAAAAAAACGCACGGATACTCCAGCCCCTTGGCGCTATGTAGCGACATCAGCGAGACACAATCGTCTTCGTTGTTCATCAAATCCTGCGCCGCCGCGAGCGTCACCATTTCAAGATAATCGTCGAGAGTTGAATCGGGATGCCGTTCCGAATGATCCGTTAAGGCTTGCCGAAGTTCCGCGATGTTTTCGATTCGCGAAAGCGTTTCCATCGCCCGCGGATCGCCCAGCGAAGCCTCGTAATCGGTTTCGCGCAAAATGAGATCGAGCGTTTGAACGGGGGTGTGGTTCAGCCCGAACTCGCGCCAACGATGGAGCGTCGTCACTAAATCGGCCAACCCTGCGCGCGCCTTTTTGGGAATCTCCTCGTCCTGCGCCGATTCGATCACCTGCTGCCAGAGCGGGATTCCCTTGCGCGTGGACTCGGAATAAAGCCGGCTCAGCGTTTTATCGCCAATGCCACGCTTCGGTTTATTGACGATTCGCGTGAGGCTCATCGCGTCGAGCGGGTTCACGACGAGCCGTAGATACGCGAGCAGGTCCTTGATTTCCATTCGATCGTAAAACCGCACCCCGCCAATCACTCGATAGGGAATCTTGTTCTCGCGCAAGTAATCTTCAAAAAGACGCGAGAGCGCGTTGACGCGGTAAAAAATCGCGCACTCGCGATGAGCGATCCCGATCCGTTCGTTCATTTTGCGAATCGCGTCCACGACCATTGCCGCTTCCTCGCGTTCGTCCATCGCCTCGATGAGCGTGATGGGTTCACCTTCGCCGCGCTCGCTCCAGAGCCGCTTGCCGTGCCGCATCGTATTGCGGTTGATGACCGCTTCCGCCGCATGAAGAATCGTCTCACGCGAGCGATAGTTCTGTTCGAGCCGCACGATCCGCGTCCCCGGATATTCCTTTGGAAAGTTGAGAATATTTTCGATTTCTGCGCCGCGCCAACTATAGATGCTCTGGTCCTCGTCGCCGACCGCGCATAAGTTTCGCCGTTCCCCCGCGAGGAGGCGAGTGAACTCGCTCTGCACCCGGTTCGTGTCCTGATACTCGTCCACGAGAAGATATTGCCAGCGATCCTGATAAAGCTGCAGGACGTCAGGTCGTTCTCGAAAAAGGCGCACCGTTTTAAGTAAAAGATCATCGAAATCCACGGCGTTACTCTGCGCCAGACGCGCTTCGTACATCGCATAAACTTTCAGGTATTCTTCCACTTGCTCATTCGCAAGATCCGAGCGCAATTCTTCAGGCGTAAAGAGTCCCGTCACCTCCGCGCCGCCGGGACGTAGAAACGCCTCGTGAACCTCGTCGGGAGTCGCCATGTGGAGCTTCGCTTTTGCAATCCAAAGCCGAACGTCTTCGGGCTTAAGGCGCGACGCTGGAATATCCAAATCGCGCAGGCAATCCTTGATGAGCGCGATCTGGTCGGTGTCGTCGGCGATAGTGAATCGAGGCGTCAGACCCGCATTGGGCGCTTCGCGTCGCAGGATCGAGACGCAGATCGAATGAAACGTCGCGACGGTGAGCCGCGCGGTTTCGTAACCCGGCAGCATCGCCGTAAGGCGATTTCGCATTTCCTCGGCGGCCTTATTGGTAAAGGTCGCCGCAAAAACGTGCCACGGCGCGACCCCCTTCTCGTGGACGAGATGAGCGATGCGATGCGTGATGACGCGCGTCTTCCCTGATCCCGCGCCCGCGATGACGAGCAGGGGACCTTCGGTGAGCGTTACGGCTTCGCGCTGGGCGGGATTAAGCGAATCGAGAATCGAATCCACGTCGGCGGGTCTCCAATAGTAACGATACGGCTTGCGCGAGACGGTTGTCAAACTTCTGCGCGCTGGCGCAGAAGAGCCGCGTGGTGTAACTTCGGTTCCGTATTGCGGTGGTTTGTTTGAAACGATTTCGACACCAGTCCTCTTTGATTCAGCGCGTTGGCGGGTCTCCCTTGATTCTTCTCGCATGCGCGCTTGGAATTGCTTACTCCAACAGCTTTTCCGTTCCCTATATTTTCGACGATTTCGGCTCGGTCGTGGACAACCCGACGATCCGACGGCTCTGGCCGATTTCTATCCCTCTCTCACCGCCTCCAAACA
>CAZPIK010000169.1:0-8766 GCA_964586185.1 uncultured Candidatus Sumerlaeota bacterium
TTGGGTCCGTATGAAGCGGGCGAATACCCGCCGCAGGATTATCTGCTTTATCCTTTTGAGGAACGGCCTTTCCAGATCATGATCTGGAGCGATCTCGGCACCTCGAACACACTCGCCTTTCCCACACCGGGAATTTATTACATCCAGCTCGAAGCGGAACTGACGGCACGGCTTTCTCCAGTCAAAGGCTACACGTGGCCACTCGATCCGTTCACGCTAAAGCGGCAGCCCCCGGTTGTAATTCAAGTCGTTCCGCCTCCAGCCGAAGCCGCACCCTTGATCGAAGCTCTTTCGGCGGCCAAAGCTTTTCCCGATTTGCATCGCCGGAAAATTCCCGAAGGGATGGAAACCCAACTACGAGAATGGGTGGCGAAATATCCGGCGACTCCTGTCACCCCTTATATGACGTTTGCTCTCGGCGCTAAATACGCCGAAGACGAAAACCGTAATCCCGGCGATGAAAAGCTTTTCATGGAGACCCAACAATATCTCATGCTTACTGCAAAGGCCGATTCCGCTTATAAGATTGACGCCTATCAGGAACTTCTGGCGCTTTACGACCGGCGCGGTCTCTCGCAAGCCGCTTATCAGGCGGCCGTCGAAATGATCAACTCTTCCCCGCCCTTTATTCAAACCATCTTGGGTTCGACGCCGAATTTGAAGAAATATCTCATCAATTCGACCGAGATGGATCCGGCCAAATACTGGGAAATCTTGAATTAATTCTTTCGCGAGTTGTGTTTTTTTGTTTTCAAACCCTTGACTTCGCGCGGCATGAAAGGCTATAAGACTCGGTTCTTTGCGCGATACCGCTCAGGGGCGGTCGCGGATTTCACGAGGAGGGCCGGAACGTGGCCAAGCAACAAAATCGAATTCAAGTCATTCTCGAATGCACCACCTGCGCCACAAGCGGCGTGCCCGGCGTTTCCCGCTACGTTTCCGTCAAGAACCGCAAGAACACGACCGCGCGTCTTGAAATCAAGAAATATTGCAAGTTTGAGCGCAAACATACTCCGCACAAAGAAATCAAATAAACGGCGTCAGAATCGCACCAAACGGAGGGCGGGCTTTTTCTTGCCCTTCATTTCCCATTCGAGCGTCCTTATGGCGGGCTAGAAGGCCTGCCTTCCGCTCAAAAATTCTTCCATAAAAATTACGGTTTCAAATTTCACGTTGGAGCGTGAGAATCGGCGTGTGAACACCGTCGAAAGGAATCACGCAAAATGAAACACGCACTCCGTTTTGGACTTTTCGCGTTGCTCTTTTTCCAAATCGTTTGGATCGCCATCGCCGCCGAACCTCTCGACGAGATGGTTGCCATGCGTGATGGAGTGAAGCTCGCGACAAGTATTTATTTCCCCGACGGCGAAGGACCGTGGCCGACGGTGCTCGTCCGCACACCTTATAACAAGGACGGCATCAAGGGATTTTCGAAGGGGTTCAATGAAAGAGGCTACGTCGTCGTCGCGCAGGATTGCCGCGGGCGTTTCAAATCAGAGGGAGACTACGTCCCCTTTAAGACCGACGCCGAAGACGGCTACGACGCGGTTGAATGGAGCGCGGCGCAAAAATGGTCGAACGGCAAAATTGGAATGTGGGGCGGATCGGCGCTGGGCATCACTTCGAACCTTGCGGCTACGGCTGCCCCGCCGCATTTACTTTGCGCTTACGTGATCGTCGCGCCAAGTTCATGGCGCGATGAGACGCTCCACATCAACGGTATCTATCATAAAGAGTTGATTGACGGATGGATGGGGGCACAGAACGCGACCGAAGTTCGCAAGGAATGGACGAAGAAAGCGGTCTCGGATCCCTATTGGGATTGGATGGAAATGCCGCTCCATTACGAAAAAGTCCAAATCCCGATTTACAACATTGGCGGCTGGTATGACATTTTTCAGAAAGGCTCGCTTAAGAACTTTGTCAATCTGCAGGAAAAAGGCGCGGGCAAGGCCAAGGGAAATCAGAAGCTGATCATGGCCGCTCTGGCGCATGGTCCGCTCGGCTCGCGCTTCAAGGAGTATCCCAATAAAGGAGCCGACACGCGCGGCGATGATCAATTTCGTTGGTTCGATTATTGGCTGAAAGGCGAGCAAAACGGCATCATGGACGAGCCACCGTTTCGTTACTTCTTGATGGGCGATGCGGAAACTCCGGGTGCGCCGGGGAATGAATGGCGGACGGCTGACACATGGCCGCCCAAAGCGGAAACCGTTTCTTATTATGTGCAAGCCGATGGAACGCTCTCAAACTCCGCGCCTACTGGAACCGACGAAAGCGCGACGCAGTTTGTGTACGATCCAAAGAATCCGGTCAAAACGGTTGGGGGATTGAACCTCATTCAGAATCGCGGGCCGATGGATCAACGCGAGGTTGGAGAGCGCGCCGATTATTTCCGTTTCATGACGCCCCCGCTCGAAGCTCCCGTAACGGCCATTGGCCCCGTCAAAGTTGAACTCTACGTCGAGACCGATGCGCCCGATACCGACTTCATGGCGAAACTCGTGGATGTCTATCCCGATGGCTACGAAGCGCTCTTGACTGACGCAGGTTTGCGGCTCCGCTATCGCGAAGGACTGGACAAAGAGGTCATGATGACGCCGGGGAAGATTGCCAAAATCGAAATTGATCTCTGGAATACCGCGAACGTTTTCAACACGGGTCACCGTATCGCGCTTCATATCACATGCAGCAACGACCCGCGTTTCGATCCGAACCCGAACACAGGCAAACCGCTCCGCGCGGATGACGAAACGCGCATCGCCCATAACGCGTTCCATCACGACGCCGCGCATCCCTCGCGAATTTTATTGCCGGTTGTTACCGAATCTCATTGACCAATGGATCCACGCAAGCCCGACTCGACGAAATAATCCGACCTCAAACGGGAAGTTCGACCAAGGGTCGCGCGGGTGGCGCAAACGCAAATTGTCGCCGGGCAATGTTCATTAAAATTCCCATGGCCGCGAGTGTCACCATTATGTTCGATCCGCCGTAGCTGAGAAACGGAAGCACCAACCCTTTGGTCGGCAAGAGTCCCAGCACCACGCACATGTTGATGCTCGCCGAAAGAAAAAGCATGAGTGTGATCCCCGTCGCGAGCAAACTTCCGAATAAGTCCGATGTATTGAGCGCAACCCACCAACCCATCAACACGAGCACGGCATAAGTAAGAATGATGACGGAGCAGCGAACAAAACCCAATTCTTCCGCGACAATCGCGAAGATGAAATCGGTGTGCGCAGCGTTCAGGTAATGGAGCTTTTGCATACTATTGCCCAGCCCAAGTCCAAACGGTCCGCCCGAACCAATAGCGATGAGTGATTGGCCGAGTTGAAAACCTTCGCGCATTTGAATTTCCGGGTCGTCGGAGATGAACGCGAAGAGACGCCGGATACGATACGGTTCCATGATAAACGCGGCGACGCCCGCCGGAATTGCCGCAAAAACGAGACCGAAAATGTGAAGCCATCGCATTTCACCGCAAACCCACATGCCGAAAATCGTCGCGCAAAGCGTAAACGATGCGCCGAAATCGGGCTCAAGCACGATGATCAGCGCAAACGCCCCGGCGACAATCATTGCGGGCATGACGCCAGAAAAAAAACTTTTGATATAACGATGCCGGTCGTCGAGCATCTTCGCCATGTAAATGATGAGACCGAGTTTCGCAAATTCCGAGGGCTGACCCAGCCCGCGAATCCAGCGATGCGCGCCGTTCGATTCGACGCCAATACCCGGAACCCAAACGAGGCAAAGCGCGATAAATGACGCCGCGAGAATCGGAAAACTCCACCGTTTTAACCGCCGATAATCGAATCGGTAGAAGAAGACCATCGCCGCCAGACCGATGCCGCAGGAGAGAATTTGTTTTCGCAAGTATCCCGTGTCGTGATAATGCGCGGGGACAATTTGCTCACCTCGCTTTTGCGCCAGCCGTCGCTGCTCATAACCCGAAAGCGAACCGCTCGCGCTATAAATGGCAATGAGTCCCGTGCAGACGAGCGCAAGAACGAGGCAGAGAATCGTTCCCGGCACACTTGAGGATGTCGGTCGTTGGAGAGCCGTTTCCATGTTCAGTCCTTCCCTTCGCACTCGGATTTTTTCCGGGCAACCCACTCGTTGAAACTTCGTCCGCGATGTTCCGCGTTTTGAAATTGATCAAAGCTTGCGCATCCGGGGGATAATAGAATCGTTTCACCTGCGGCGGCCTGTTGACTCGCTTCTTCGAGCGCGCGTTCGAGTGTTCCTGTGCGTGCGATTTCCACGCATCCATCCCACGCCGCCGCGATTTTCTCAGCTGCTTCGCCGATTAGATATGCGCGAGCGACACGTTCTTGCACTGTTTCGCGTAATGGCTCGAATGGCAGTTGTTTATCCTGCCCACCCGCGATCAAGTGAATGGGCGAATGAAAACTCTGCAGCGCGCTCCGAACGGACTCAATGTTGGTTGCTTTGGAGTCATTGAAATACTCAACACCCCTTATCGTCGCGATATGTTCAAGCCGGTGAGGTGCGCCCCTGAATGCGACTAAGGCGTCGCCGAGCTTTTTAGTCGGCGCGCCCATAGCATAAGCTGCGCACGAAGCCGCCAGAGCATTCGCCGCGTTGTGCATCCCGCGAAGTCGAAGGCGATTCAATTCGACAAGTTTCTTCGGCTTGACTTCGCCGTCACTCATCACGAGCCAATCGGCATCGAGCCACGCGCCGCGCTCCACTTTACGCTCCAGCGCATACCGAAGGGTTCTCGCTTGGCTTGTCGCTTCGATTCGAAGGCACGCCGCATCGTCCTGATTTACAATGAGCGTATCCTCCGGTGTTTGCTTCGCGGTGATTCGTTGCTTTGCCGACCAATATTCTTCCATGTTCTTGTGCCGATCCAAGTGATCCGGCGAAACATTTGTAACCACGGCAACATCGGGTCGGAATTCGAGAGTGTCCTCTAATTGAAAACTGCTAACCTCAACGCAGAAAATCGTTGAATCGAGTTTATCGCCTGCTTCCATTACGGCTATCGAGAATGTGTGGCCAATATTACCCGCCTCAACAGCGGTAAATCCCGCGCCCGACAACACATGCCGCGTTAACATCGTCGTCGTTGTCTTACCCTTCGTTCCGGTGACAGCAACGATTTTAGATTTCCCCGATGCCAGCCACGCTAATTCGATCTCGCCAATTAGAGGCACGCCGAGTTCCTTTGCTGCGATCCGAATCGGATAGGAGGCAGGCAATCCTGGTGACGCGATAACAACATCAACGCCTTCTAACGATTGCAATGCTTCTGCCGAAGTCAACATGCCCCATTTCATTTTAACGCCGTCGGCTTGTAGCTCGGCAATTGCAGAATCGTCCGATTTGGATTTGTCATCATAAAGAGCCACATCTTTGCCGAGTGCGAGCAACAATTTAGACGCGCCGATACCGCTTCTAGCCGCGCCGATGACGGCATATCGGTGAAGGTCTAATAGAGTGTTTTTCCGACGTGGCTTCATGTTTTGCTTGTGTTATCTGAGCTTGAGCGTGGCCAATCCCAATAGAGCTAATAGAAAACTGATCGTCCAGAAGCGAATAATGATCTTATTCTCGTGCAGCCCCTTCTTTTCGTAATGATGATGAAGAGGCGACATGAGAAACACACGCTTCTTGGTCAACTTGTAACTGGTGACTTGGATGATAACCGAGAGCGCTTCTGCGACGAAGACACCACCCACTAATCCCAATAATATTTCCTGCTTTAATAACAAAGCCATCGCCCCCAAAGCCCCGCCAAGCATCATAGAACCCGTATCGCCCATGAAGACCTGCGCAGGATGCGAATTATACCAGAGAAATCCCGCTGAAGCGCCGATTAGGGCTGATCCAAATACAACAATTTCGCCGGCCTCCGGAATGTGAGGAATAAATAAGTAACTCGACATATCAGTGCGACTCGTTAAATAAGCCATAACCGTGAAGGCAACGGCGCACGAAGCTGTTGTTCCTATCGCAAGACCATCCAATCCATCCGTTAGATTGACGGCATTCGAGGCTCCGACCATAATAAACATAACCCATCCAATAAACAGAATCCCCATGGCGGGATATAAATCCTTAAAAAAAGGAACTAACAGATGAGCATAATCCTCGTCGCCAGTAACGGCATATCGTATAGACCACGGATTGAAATATAGCGCCAACCCCAAGATAAGCCCCAGCACCATCTGACCTATAATTTTCCCTCTAGGACTCAGTCCTAAATGATTCTTTTTTAGGAGTTTTGTATAATCATCCCAAAATCCGATGGCTCCAAAACCGAGGCTCATGGCCGTCAGGAGTAGAATGACCTCGCTCGTCAAACGGCAGAAGAGAAGCACTGAACCGAACACGGAAATCATGATGAGAATGCCTCCCATCGTAGGAGTTCCCTCTTTTTTGCCGTGCATCTCGTGCAAGGATATAGCGCCTTCCTTTTTTGCACGTCGGATAATTTGTCCCGCCTTAAGCGCTCGCAGTTTTTCTATGACCCACGGACCCGCAATTAAAGAGAGAACAAACGCGGTCAACAAAGCTGCACCCGCGCGGACGCTGATATACTGAAATACACGGAGCGGTCCCAAATCGCCTTCTTCGCCGCCGCGACGCATATACCATTTCAGAAAGTCGAGCAAAGCCAGCAACAAATTATGACCCTCCCTGTTTCATCAAGGCTTCCGCCACTTTCTCAAGCGCGAATCCATGTGACCCTTTAAAAAATACTATGTCTCCTGGCGCGAGAGATTTTTGCATTTCGACAAGCAAATCATCACGCGAAGTAAAACCGATCGAGGCGACACCCACAGCTTTCACTTTCTGCGTAAGAGCAATACATTCGGGTCCCAATCCATAAAGTATGGCGGGCAACAAATCGGTAATTAGGGGTAATAATTCCTCGTGCGCCTCATGCGAGTGTGCGCCCAGCTCCAACATGTCCGCCAAAACTAGGATCAGACGGCTACCGTCGCGATCACCGCTTTTGAAATCTTTCAGCGATTCAAGCGAGCCTTTCATGGAATCGGGCGAAGCATTGTAACAGTCAATAATGAAAGTCCAATCACCAACACGTTCCACTTGACCGCGATAAGCCTCCGTTTCGAGTCTCTCAGCTACTTCAATAATTTCAGAAGGATCGTAACCGCCCGCCAGCAACATGGCCGACGCGCAAGCGGCATCTTCTAAGTGATGGCGTCCAAAATGCCGCATCTTAAGATTATCCCAAGTTGTTCCGTTCGCGCTCAAACTATAGGAATATCCTATTTCCATTTTTAGCGGCCGGATATTATGTATGCGAACATCCGCTGATCCTTCCTCGCTAATTCGAAAGGTAACAATTGGATGGTCTGAAGAAAAGCGCGGAATCGCTCTAGTTGAATTTCGGCAACCCGCATTAACAATAAGAGGTGCGCCGGGTTTCGTCCCGGCAAAAAGCGATAATTTCGCTTCAATCAATTCATCCAGCGAACGAAACATACCCACGTGTGTTCGTCCGATTCGAGTGAGTCCTGCAATATCGGGCGCTGCAATTTCGGTAAGGCGCGCGAGTTCGCCGGGCATATTCATGCCGAGTTCCAAAACGGCCATTTGATGAGTGGAGTTCAATTCGAGAAGCGTGTGCGGCAATCCAATAAGATTATTGAAATTCTTAATCGGTTCCAAGACCCGATATTTCCTGGAAAGCGATTTCGCTAGAATCCGACGAGTCGTTGTCTTGCCAACACTTCCCGAGATCGCGAAAACTTTACCCCCCCATGTTCGTCGTCTCTCGGCTGCAAAATCGCCATAAGCACGTAATGTGTCCTGAACTCTTAATACTGGAACTTTCTCCGCTATATCTGCAGAGACATCCCGATGCGAAATTACGCCAGCGGCCCCTTTTTCCACGGCCATACCCAAGTATTGATGCCCGTCAAAGTTTTCACCCTTGAGCGCGAGATAATATTCTCCGCGTTGAATCGTTCGCGTATCGGTAGAAATTGTACTGAATACATAATTCGACCATCGGCTTTCCAGTTGCGCCCCCATCGAGTGCGCAACATCGCTCAGTTTTAATTGATTTAAAGGAGTAATATTCATCGGATATAATTAATGGAAGACATGGACAGACGGTCAGTTATTGTTTCGAGCTTTTATTGCGTTACGAGCTTCCTCGCGGTCGTCAAAGTGATGTTTGGTCGTTCCGATGATCTGGTAATCTTCGTGACCTTTTCCAGCAATGACAATTACGTCACCCTCTTTAGCAACTGTAACTGCTTGGCGAATAGCCTCCCGACGATCCGGAGTAATTTCAATTGTTGTATTACCTCTTTTACATTCATTAACCCCCCGCATGATTTCTCCGATGATCGTATCCGGATTCTCCGTCCGAGGATTGTCGCTGGTAACATACACGATATCGGCCAATTCCGTCGCGGAGCGCCCCATGATGGGACGTTTGGTCCTATCGCGATCGCCGCCGCATCCAAACACAGCAATCAGCCTACCCCGTGTCATCCCACGGGCGTTCTGTAATAATTTAGTCAATGCGTCCGGAGTATGCGCATAATCCACAAAAATCTTAATGCCGTTCAACCCGTCGACCGATTCCAACCGTCCCGGCGCGCCATGAAATCCCGCAGTGCCGCGAGCGATTTGCTGCATATCCAATCCCATTGCAAGACTCAAACCGGTTGCCGTTAGGATATTCATAGCATTGAATCGTCCATACATCGGGCTACTAAGTCTTGTTTTATTTTCTTTATAAGATACCTCGAT
>CAZPIK010000170.1:0-8760 GCA_964586185.1 uncultured Candidatus Sumerlaeota bacterium
AATGTACAATACTGTATCAGCGATTTATGTATGCGCGCATGATTGGGTTATGCGATACTTCACGCACGAAAAGGTGATATGTGGACAAATGAGATAAAGTGAATTATTTTTTGGTCAAACGTCCCCGAATTTCCCTGCGATACTTCACGCACGAAAAGGTGATATGTGGACAAATGAGATAAAGTGAATTATTTTTTGGTCAAACGTCCCCGAATTTCCCGTCCCCGAATTTCCCCGAATTTCCGAATTTATTGCAGATGACCCGTTCCGGCTCCGGCCCCTTCGGTCCGGTGATTAACGTGAATGTTACCGTAGCAATCCCCCCCAACTCCTCCCGCGATTGGGAGAGCTATGAGTGATCGTAGGTCGGGTTTTCAACCCGACGTTGGGTCGGAGTCCCGACCTACCGTCCAAGACGCCACCGCCCCTTCTCAAATTCCTCGAAATCGCCCTCCGTCCGTTCTACGATTCGCGCGAAGTTGTGACCATTGAATCCGCTATGAGCGCGGACATGCCATGAATTCTAATCCCCTTTCAACCACTCCCGATTCAACCACTTCCCTTTTGCCCGTCGCGCGCTCGCCTATCGCGCTTTCCGCCGCATCGCTCATGGCGATCTTTGCGATGGTCTGCGCCGCTTATCTCCCCGCCATTTCGGGGGGATACGTCTGGGACGACGACGCGATCACCGATAACCCGCAGGTCCGCACCGCCCCCGGCATCGTCGGCATCTGGACCGCCCCCGCCGCGAACCTCAAGGAAAAACATTATTGGCCGATGGTCTATACGTCCTACTGGCTCGAGGATCGTCTTTTCGGATTGAATCCTGTCATTAATCACCTGATCAACGTGATCCTGCATGCGGCGAACGCCATCCTCATTGCGTTACTGCTCGCGCAGATGGGGGTCGGTTGCGCCTGGCTGGCGGCGGCGATCTTTGCGCTTCATCCCGCGCATGTTGAGTCGGTCGCATGGGTCATCGAGCGCAAAGACGGACTTTCGACGCTGCTCTATCTTCTTTCGTTTCTCGCGTATCGGCATTCGCGCGAAAAAGATAACCCCTCGGCGTATGCAGCCTCGCTCATCTGTTTTGTCCTCGCGATGCTCACCAAATCCATCGTCATCTCGCTACCCGTGGCGCTGGCGCTGGCGACGATCTGGGAAAAAGGGCGGCTCTCGATGAAAGATCTCCGCTCGCTTGCGCCGTTCGCGGTGATCGGCATTGCAATGGCGGCGGGTGATCTGGCCTATGTGCGGCGACTCGAAAACGGCGAAGACTACGGAATCGCGATGGTGGAACGAGTCATGATCGCGGGACGGGCGATGGTGTTTTATCTCGGAAAATCGCTTTGGCCGAATTCGCTCATGTCCATCTATCCGCGATGGAACGTCGAAAGCATGTCGGCGATTCAATCGGTTTTTGGCGTGGGCATTTTGATCGCGCTCACCGTTATGGCGACGCGCCACAAATTTCGTTCAACTCTTCTGCTCCCTTTAATTTATTTTGTAGTGACGCTCGTGCCGATCTTGGGACTCATCACATTCGGTTTTATCAGGCTTTCATTTGTCGCCGACCGATACCAATATCTTGCCAGCATAGGTCTGAACATCATCATGGCCGCCGCCATCCATGCGATTGTGCTGAGAATCGGTCGCTCAATCCCGGAACTAAAAATTGCAGCCATTGCAGTGTTGTTGCTTGTGCTAGGTGCGCTCACATGGCGTCAGGCGGCAATCTACAAGGGTCCGCTTGAACTCTGGTCGCACAACGTCGCGCGGAATCCGACAAGCTGGACGGCGTTCAGCAATCTCGCGTTTGCGCAGGCCGATTCCAACTTGCTCGATGAAGCGCACGAAAATTATCTGCGCGCGCTTGCAATCAAACCGGAATACGAAAACGCAAAACTCGGTCTCGCGCATTTGCTCATCCGAAACGGAAAACTGGACGAAGGGATCGCGCAGTATCGCGAAGTCATCGGCTTCATGCCGCAATCCAAAGGGGCGTATAACGACCTCGGACGCGCGCTCGAACTCAAAGGCGACTTCGCGGGCGCGGAAGAGAACTATCGAAAGGCATTGACGCTCGACCCCGCGAGCATCGAGACGCTGGTCAATTACGGTTCGATGCTCGCCGAACAGGGCAAACCCGACGAAGCGATGAAGCTCTTCGCCAGCGGACGCGACCTCGCCCCTTATCACTCCGATCTTAACGCCGCCATCGGAATTTTTCTCGAAGCGCAGGGCAAACCGGACGAAGCTCTCGCGCATTATCAAACCGCGCTCGAAACAAATCCTCGCAACGTCGCCGCGCGGGGTAATCTAGCCGCCATGCTTGCCCAAATGGGTCGCCTACCCGAAGCCGAATCGCATTTGCGCGAAGCCGTTCGGATACAATCCGATTTCTACGAAGGTCGGATGAATCTCGCCATGATTCTTCAGCGATCCGGCAGAATGGACGAAGCGCTCGAACAATTGACGCTGCTGATTAAATTTCATCCGGAACATCCCGACGCGAATTTTCAGTATGGACTCGGCCTCGCGCGAGCCGGTCGAATGGAAGAAGCCCGCGCGGCATTTGACAAGGCCGCAAAACTCGCCCCCGACCGCGCGGAATTCAAGGAAGCCTTAAACCGAGCCGGAGGCCCGCTTCCATGAACCGCTCTACTTCATCCGAGCGCAAAGAAATTAACGCAAAGGCGCAAAGACGCAGAGGCGCTAGGAGCGCACTTACATTTCACAAGCAAAACTCATCTTGCAAGTCATTGCTATTCTTTCAAATTAGTCCCGATCCTTCATGCAGTTATGGACGCGGTCATGATTCTCGACGCGCGCTCTTCTTTGCGCCTCTGCGCCTTTGCGACTCTGCGTTAATTTCTTCCCTTTGCGCTCTTCCCGGTCTTTGCGGTGAAATATTTATTCTGTCCATTCATAGCCATTCATTTCCATGACCTTCCACCGATTCATTTACAAAAACGCCTTTCGCAACAAACGCCGCGCGGCGCTCACGATCATCAGCATCGCCTTTTCACTTTTTCTCCTAATCCTTCTCCGAACTATTCTCGATACACTCCTAAACCCGCCCATCACTGAGTCCGGAGCATTGCGGCTGGTCGTCCGCGGTCCCACGGGATTGTCCGATAATCTTCCCGTTTCTTACCTCCGCAAATTGGAAGAAGTTCCGCACGTCGTCGGAGTTCTGCCGATGCAGATGATCGGCGCGTACTACCGCGAAGAGAAAAACTTTTTCCCGAGCTTTGCAACCGACCCCGAAAAACTTTGGGATATGTTCCCCGATTTCATAGCAAGCGAAGAAACCAAAGAAGCGTTCAAGCGCGAGCGGACCGGAGCCGTCTTGCAGGAACAACTGATGGAGAAATACGGGTTCAAGGTCGGCGATCAGATTACGCTCATCAATCCCGTGCTCGGAGCCAACTTCGAACTCAAAATCGTCGGGACCTTCGCCTATCCCGAAAACCAATTGCTCCTCTATTTCAACCGTCTCTATTTCGAGGAGGTCAGCGGCAACCCCAACACGGTCGGCATGATCATGCTGATGTCCGATGGCCCCGAATCCATGCCCGGCATCATCGAGACCGTGGATAAGATGTTCCGCAACTCGCCCCCTCCGACGCGAACGGAAACCGAGAAAGCTTTCCGGCTCGGCTTCGTCTCACTGCTCGGAAACATTCAGGCGCTGCTCGGCTCAATCGCGATGGTCGTCGTTTTTACGATGCTGCTTGTCGCCGCGAGCACGATGGCGATGACGATCCGCGAACGCCTGCGCGAAGTGGCGATCCTAAAATCGCTCGGCTTCACTCGCCGCATCATCCTGACCTTGATTCTCGGCGAAGCAACCTTCATCGCGCTGCTCGGCGGAACGTTCGCCTGCGCCGGGGCGTTCGCGCTCACCAACATGGATTTGGGACGCGTGACGCAAGGCTTCATCCGCCAATTCGCCGTCGCGCCAGATACCTATTTGCTCGCCTTGTTGGTCGGCTGCGCGATCGGAATCTTCTCAGGCATCCTCCCTGCCCTCTCCGCCTCGCGCATGACCATCACGCAGGGGATGAGAAGGTTGGATTGAACAAGTTGGCAACACAACCTCAGAGTTAATCCAATTCGTCCTTTCTAATTATTACTGATACCTCTCCGCCCCCAACCATATGAAATGCACTAACGAGCGAATACTAGCGATGCGCACTGCAGTACAAATGACAGGGTATCCTTTGTGTGCGTTTATCATTTCCATAACATCAATATCCGATTCCGACGTAAAGGAACCGGTGAGTATACATAATAGCGCACCATCCTCAGAGATAAAGCCCATGCCGCTTTCCCCGTAGCCATATAATCCATCGTATTCGAAGGTATATTGCGTAATAGCGCATCCATACTTATCAACATCCTCTTCCATCAGTAGATAGTATTTGCCTGTAATAAGTGATTTAATGTGCGTTGGAGTGGTCGATTCTACGGTTGTTGATAGCTTAACCCTAAACGCGTCTGCGTCACCATCAATAATTTTAGTCTGCCCCAAAAAGCACACGGCAATATCCCCGTTTAACGGATAGACGGATGAAATGCCATAAGAGCGTGGAATTAAGTTCGATAGTCGTTCGCAGGTATACTCACCAGAACGTCCGTAAAATATATGTTTGGCCGTCAGAACATACGAGTAATGTTTTGC
The DNA here is from genome assembly GCA_964586185.1 of uncultured Candidatus Sumerlaeota bacterium. Lineage (GTDB taxonomy): Bacteria > Sumerlaeota > Sumerlaeia > MVZB01 > JAJFLK01 > CAZPIK01. Next base: position 4,688 of record CAZPIK010000170.1, read on the forward strand.
ATGGATTAGCGTGCCCACGGCATGAACACGATCATTTAACCCTATTGCAACAGGCTCATAGTCCGGAGGAATATTACTTCGGTTACCAGCAGAAAATGCGTTTGTTAAATAGTAGTAAAATGGATCTGATTCATATTGCGAAAACGATGGCGCCTCGCTCACCTTGTCGTTTGATGTGGAATGATCACAGCCTTCAATAAGTAGAAATGCATAGAGCAGGAATGCACGCTGTAATATGCTTCGATATTTATTCACAGACATCTCAATATCGGTTCAGAATCGAATATTCATACCGCTCACCCTTCCGGGTCGTCGAGCAGAGTTTTCAAACGATCCGCGAGAGGCGGCGGCAAACTGGGCAGAATGCATTCGCCAAGAAGTTCCACGCCGATTAAATCCTGAAGATGTACCTGATCTTTGCGCCGGAAACTCGTGAGTTTCATCCGGATGAGATCCTCGAGCCGCAGGACGCGGAGCGATCCGGGCAGCCGCACGGCATCCGAAGGCGCGGGCGCGGGGAAATCATACTCCGGCCTAACTTTTTCTCCGGCAAAAATCAGATGGATCGCGTCGCGCGCTTTCGCTCCCGGCCCTTCAAGAAACATATCCACACGATTGCCCCGAACCCCGCCACGGTTAGAGAAAGCAACTGCAATTGTCGAATTCATCTCATAGTTCTTGGAAATGGTTCAGCTATTTGCATTCTATTAGCAGGCTTCAGCCTGCTCACGTTGTTGCCCCCGGCTTCAGCCGGGGGGGCGATTCCTTTAGATTGATAAGCGCGCTTCAGCGCGGCTTTTCGAATTGGCTTAAGCCTGAGAACTGCGCTAAAGCAGTCCGAGAAGCCGGGCTAAAAGCCCGCTCGAGCTTTTAATCCAAGCCTTCCCCCGGCTAAAGCCGGGGGCAAACCGGTAGCTCGCTGAAGCGAGCTAATCATTCGTTCAGCACCGACCGTCTCACGGATTCGCGTGGCGCACGCGTAGCCGCCTTGCTGAATCAGTTTGCAGACCGTCTCCGCCGTCTCGAACGCGATTGTTCGAGCAGTATCTTGTTGGGGTTTGAGGTTTCATCTGTCGCGTCCGGCGACTTGGAACCGCGCGATTTGGACTTTGCGTCCGCTGATGCATCAGAATTCCGACGGAATGAGGACGACATATCATGCAAATGACAAATCGCAACGGCAAGCGCATCGGCGGCGTGATCGGGTTTCGGAAGTTCTTTCAAATTCAAAATCGCGCGGACCATCATTTGCACCTGCCGCTTCGATGCGCGTCCATGCCCTGCGACGGCCAATTTGATTTCGAGCGGGGTGTATTCGGCGAGCGGCCTGTCGCTTGCGCCCGCCGCGAGGATCGCCGCGCCGCGTCCCTGCGCAACGACGACGGCCGTCTTTACATTCGTCGCAAAGAACAATTCCTCGACGGCGACGGCTTCGGGATTCTGCTTTTCAATGAGCGCGAGAACTTCGCGGTGAATCTGAAACAATCTTCTCGATAGCGAATCGGCAGGCGAAGTTTTGATGACGCCGTGGGCGATATGGACGATCCGCCGCGTCGCTTCATTACGCTCGACAACGCCCCAACCGACATCAGCCAATCCGGGGTCTATGCCCAATACGCGCATGAAAGTGGCAATTTTATTCGCTGAATTGTTCGATCAATTCGGGATCAATATCATAGTTCGCCGCGACGGAGTTCACGTCGTCGTGATCTTCAAGCGCCGCGATAAGCTTAAGCACTTTCTCCGCGTCTCTGGCCTCGACCCTTACGGAGTTCTTCGGAATGAGATCGGCCTTCGCCGAATCAATCTTCATCCCCTTGGCTTCGATCGCTTCGCGAACGGACTGCACGTCATTCGGCGCAGTCAGGATTCGATAGACTCCGTCGGAACCCTCAAAGTCCTCCGCTCCGGCTTCGAGCGCGATTTCCATCGCCTCATCTTCGCTCTTCCCCTCGGCGGTCGCGATGATGACCCCTTTGCGGTCGAACATGAAACCGACGCAACCGACCTCGCCCAGATTCCCGCCATGCTTGGTAAAAATGTAACGAATCTCAGGGAGCGTCCGATTCTTGTTATCGGTCGAGCCGGTGATGATGAGCGCGACGCCGCCCGAGGCGTAACCTTCGAGCGCAAAATCCTCGTAGTTGACCCCTTCGAGTTCGCCCGCGCCTTTTTTGATCGCGCGCTCAAGCGTGTCTTTCGCCATGTTGGCGTCTTTGGCGGCTTGGACGGCGGTGCGCAGTCGCGGGTTGGCGTCAACGTCGCTCCCACCCATCCGCGCGGCGACGGCAACTTCCTTGAGTAGCTTGGTGAACAGCCGACCACGCTTGGCGTCAAGTGCGCCCTTCTTGTGCTTAATGGAATGCCATTTTGAATGGCCGGACATGACGATTACCTCCGTCGCTCCACCTTTTGCGGACTCTGATTCCGTAGGCGGAAGGAGTTGATCCTAGTCGGGCCAATCAGTGTTGGCAAGCGCGTTCGGTTCATCCATCCCGGCGGGCGTTGGCGTTGAGAGCGATCTCCCAAGTCATACCATCCTCGGCGACTGTAATTCCACGCGTGACGAGTTCGGCGGCTTCGGGCGAATCGGGATTGAGAATCGGGTTCGTATTGTTGATGTGGGCGTAGATTTTTTGTTTCGTCGGATAGGATGCGAGGCGTTCGAGCGATCCGCCCGCGCCGCTGATCGGGAGGTGTCCCATATCTCGTGCCGCGCTTGTTCCAATGCCAAGCCGAATCAATTCGTCATCGCTCCAAAAAGTTCCATCTACGATGATCGCGTCGGCCCGCTTTGCCGCTTCATCCAGCGCCGCGTCCCAAGTTTCGACGCACGGGGCATAAAGCAATTTTCCCCCCGCGCAAGTATCTTCGATTTCAAGTCCGATGACGGCTTGCGCAATTTCAGAATCAGTGGAGAATTCCTCGCGCGCGAATCGGGGAAGATGCGCAGACAGCGGAATCGCCCGTAGGCGTAGCGAGGTTGCGTTACCCGACGGCAAAACCAATTCGAGCCATTCTCCCATCGCCATTTCGTTCCATGGCCGCGACGTGAAGCTTCCCAAAATCGCTTCGATGGAAAGCCGACGATTGAGGATCCGCCGCACGAGCGCGGAAGAATAAATCGGAAATGTTTCTCCCTCGCGGAGGAAGAGCAATCCCGACGTGTGGTCAATCTCGGCATCGGTTAGGATGCAGCCCGCAATACAGGTTCCGCGCAAACCGGAGCCGCCTTTCGGTGCAGGCAGCCGTTGAATTTGAAATCGAATATCGGGTGAAACGTTGAGGAGAAACCAGTGCTCGCCATCCGAACTGACAGCCAGCGACGATTGGGTTCGAGGCAAAACGCGGGATGAAGAATCGCGCGCGGCGACGCAATTCGGGCAACGGCAATTCCACTGCGGCAAACCGCCCCCAGCCGCCGAACCCAAGATGCGGACAATCATTAGAGACTAAGAGTCCCCCCAAAAGAAGTAGAAGAAGAAAGCAAGCGCAACCGCCCCGATTGCTAGGACAGTAACTAACTCCCAGAAATCGAGCGCGGGTATACCCATTATTTCGAAGTGCTAAATAAGTCTAGCGCGTGCGCTCTTTGCCGGTCTTGGCCTCAGGCGCAGAGACACCGGCGGGCTTGGCCGCGACCGGTCGCGATGCCGAGCCGTCCGTGTTCACGTAGGCTGTCGCCTCCATGCAGAGGGAAATTTCCTTGAATTCGGGCTTGATCCACTTCATAGGTAATCGCTCCTTGCGCTCCCGCGCGCGTCACTATCGGGGTATGATAGGACGAGCAGACCGAACGGACAAGCAAAATCAGGGATTGAAGTCCATGAAGATCAACCGCAGAGACACAGAGGCACAGAGAATTACAAAACGTGGCACCGCGCTATTTATTGAAATTCTCTGTGCCTCTGTGTCTCTGTGGTGGAATATTGTAGCGTGATGCAAAATCAATCACTCAACATCACCGGTATCACAGGCGTCATCCTGCGTCCTCTCACGAAGTTCACCGATCCGCGCGGGTGGCTCGCCGAGTTTCATCGCCGGCAGCAGCAAGCAGGCCAGCGCCCAACTGG
>CAZPIK010000171.1:0-8748 GCA_964586185.1 uncultured Candidatus Sumerlaeota bacterium
TGGTCTCGCCGCTGGTTCTCGCGATGGTCTGGACTTGGATGCTCGGTCCCAATCCGGGCGATTGGGTGAATCGCGGACTCGGCTGTATCGGACTCGGACCCTACCCTTGGCTCACCTCGCCCAAGCTCGCACTGCTCGGCGTCATCATCTCCACGGCGGCGACCATTCCCGGCAGCGGCGTCCTGCTTTACGGCGCGGCGATCTCGTCGCTACCCGCCGAATTATTTGAATCCGCAAAACTCGACGGCGCGGGAGCATGGTCGCGATTCCGACACGTCTTGATGCCGCTCCTTCGACCGACGACGCTCTATCTCGCGGTCATCTATACCATCGCGTCGTTTCAAGTTTTTGAGCGTGTTTACGTGATGACCGGCGGCGGTCCGGCGGGATCAACGAGCGTCATCGTCGAGCAGATTTTCTCCGACGCTTTCATGAACTTCGACTTCGGCGCGGCTTCGGCCAAGGCAGTCGTATTGCTCGTCATGATCGCCACCGTCTCGTGGGGACAGTTCTATGCGCTACGTGGGAATGAGCAATATTGAAGCAAGTGCTTGGAGAGGCTTAATCGAAAAACGTCCAATCGGTTGATTGGTTCGGCGGATCGAAGCTGGCGAACTTCAAGTCCGCATTGTCCGCATCAAAATACGATATTCCCGGATTGCCGTTGACGGGCGTTAGTGAAGTGTGGAGTCCCACATCGCCCACGTAATCCACTGTAACCGGCAATCCCCAACCCAATCCGACTGGATCATACGCACGAACGTAACGTAAATCGTATTCGTACGAAACCCCATCCTGCGCGCCGTAAGAAATCGCAGGTAAGCCACCAATGACCGCAAGAGAGGCCCCACTTGCTATATAAAGACTGCTATCAGCGTCAATGGTGACGGGAGCGCCCCAAGCCGTGCCCGAGGCATTCGTCGCACGAACGTACTTCAAATCGCCAAAGGCGCTGCCGAATACTATTGCAGGGTTGCCGTTCACAATCCCAAACGCAAAAGGACTCGAATACTGCTCAGCAACTACAGTGACGGGGGAACCCCATGCGGTACCCAACGCGTTGATGGCCCGAACGAATCGGACGCCAACGGTGTCGTAGCAGGCAATTGCCGGATTGCCATTCACGACCGCCAGCATATCGGATGATACGCAGAAGAATCCGGCCGGAGCAACGATCACCGGGGAACCCCACGCGGTCCCAGATGGATTGATTGCACGGATAAATCGTATGCGCGAGTCGCTCGTGCCCATATAAAGAATCGCGGGATTGCCGCCGACGGACGTAAGTGAAATACTCACGGAAGCATCCGCTGCCGGAACCACTACCACGGGCGTCCCCCAAGAGGAGCCGACCGCATCCGTAGCTCGAATGAACTTAAGGTGGCATAAAAAGTCAAACGGCGAGTCGTCGAAGTTCACGTAGGAAATTGCCGGATTGCCATTGATAACCGCAAGAGACTGGCGCGAAGCAGGACTCAGATCGTTGTCCAAAACCGCCGGGGTATTCCAAGTCATTCCCGATGAATCCGCAGCCCTGACATAACGTAGATGAAACCCATAAGGGTAGAAGGTATTGTACTCCCTCTCTTGGTAGGCAACGGCGGGATTTCCGCTCACGATCTCCGCCGATGGGAACCATCCGACGGCCCCCCCATGACCCGGGTCAATCATCTGCGGCACGCTCCATGATGTGCCTGTCGCCGTGGTGGATCGGATGAATTTCAAATTCCAGTTTGTCAAATCGAGATAAGCAACGGACGGTTTGCCATCCGCAATAGCCAGCGAGGCATATCGTCCCACATCTGCTGTCGCATCGAGAATAATTGGCGACATCCAAACACCGCCCACGGAGTCGCTGGAAGCGATAAATTTCAAGTCCGCGTTCGTGAAGTCATAGTAGGAAATAGCAGGAACTCCGTTTGCCACAATTAGCGAAGTGCGACCGCCCACGTCATAAGTTCCCATGTTGCCCGTAGCATCCAATACGGATGGGATGCTCCAATCTATTGCCTGCGCGCCTTCGGGGGTGTTGGCTCGAATATACTTTAGGTTGCTGTTCGTCGCGTCGTAATACGAAACGGCGGGATTCCCATTGACCACGACCATTGAGCATTCTCTTCCGACGTCGCCGGTCGAATCAAGCGTGATCGGGCTGCCCCACGAAGAGCCATCGGCGGAATTCGCGCGAACGTAGTTCAAATCGCCGCTCGCGTAGTTATGGTAGGCGATGGCTGGAACCCCGGAGACAAATTCCATGCTTAGACTTACGCCAGCCGATCCGGAACCAGCAACGGTGATGGCGGCCCCCCAATCCATCAAGAGAGTGCCCGTGGAATTTGTCGCGCGCATATATCTCATCAAGCCGCTGTCACCGCAATAAATGGCAATGGCGGGATTGCCCGACACAACCCTGAGCGAGGCGTCGTAGAACCCGCCATCGGGCACCACGCTTTCCAAATAGACGGGTGTCCCCCAAGAATTGCCGTCAGGATCGTTGGCTCGAACGTACCGCAAACTGTAATCCGAGCTTGCCACGAAGGCGGGATTGCCATCTACAACAGCCAAAGAGATTCCCGTACAATACTGCGGGAAAGAGCTTGCGGTAACGGGGTCATCCCACGAAACGCCCGCAATGTCCGCCGCCCGAATGAACTTGATCTCGTTATCGTGAGAACTGTGGTAGGCAATCGCTGGACGTCCATTGACACTGGCCTGGGAGGCATACGTTCCGACGTACTTTGTATCCCAGCCTTCATCCGCAATCGTCGTCGTCCATTGGGCGCGAACGAATGTGGCGCATGCAAGCAGAAGCAGGGACACTATATTCCGAAAAAAGATTTGGCAATTCCGGTACACGGGCATCGGGCGAGAATCCTTTCGCCGATTCCAAACCGCATGTCCCTTCTATACCTGTTCTGTAAATACGTCAACGCGCATAGATGCAACGACAGTAACTCCAACCTCCGCTCTGCGTTCATTCATTATCAAGCGCCATTTAGCACAGCCCCAATCTCCCCCCGTACAACTAGATCCGCCGCGCCGTCAAGTTCGGTCGGCTCGCGGTTGATGATCACAAGCCGCGCGCCGTTCTGCTTGGCTAAAAGTGGAAATCCCGCCGCCGGATAAACCACTAGCGACGAACCGATGGCCAAAAACAGCTCGCAGGAGAGCGTCGCCTCTTCCGCTCGGCGCATTTCAATCTCCGGCATCGCTTGTCCGAACGAAATTGTCGCCGTCTTGATGATTCCGCCGCATGTGTCGCAAATTGGGAGTCGTTCATCCTTTTTGAAAGCCGCAAGAATTGGCGGTAGCTCGAAGCGCTTTCCACAATCAAGACATTTGGCGTATCGCGTGCTGCCGTGCAACTCGATCACGTCGTCGTCGGAGATACCCGATTCTTGATGCAGGCCGTCAATATTCTGTGTGATGACCTTTCTGACTTTTCCCGTGCGATAAAGTCCCGCAATGGCATTATGACCGCTGTTCGGCTTTGCTGTTCCGAACGCCTCATCGAGGGCGATCTTCCTTCGCCATGATTCGCGACGCATTTCCTCTGAACGCATAAAGTCGTCGAAGTAGATCGGCTGGTGCTTGGTCCAGAGTCCACCGGGACTGCGGAAATCCGGGATTCCCGATTCCGTGCTGATACCCGCTCCGGTGAATACGGTGATACTTGCGGACGATTCGATGAGTTGATGAAGAATTTGAAGAGCGTTGCCCATTCGGTTTTTTTTCTATTTCTTCGCGCTCTTGGCGCTCTTTGCGGTTAAAATCCAAGAGAAATACTTTACCGCAAAGAACGCCAAGAGCGCAAAGTGGGAAGCGTCCAGAAGCGTCCAGTGGCGCATTTCATGATTATCATCTGTTCCGATCAAAACGGCGCAACCTCGTTGAGGTTGGAAAAAATAGACGTCATGGACCCAGGGTAGCCTCGCTATGCTCGGCAACCCTGGGCTTTGAGACTAAACCCCTTTGGGGTTTCTTGGACTCGAAGTATGTGTTACGCCATTTCATATTTCGATTCCGGTTTCTATTATGAGATGCGCCCAACACCCAGCTTATAGCCGGGATGGACACGCCCGACCCAATATGGATAATGTCCGAATAGTTTTCGCCGCCTTGAGCTGCGATTGATTCGCTGATTCGATCACACGACCGGAGCCGCAACCATGAGTGCACTTCCCGCCAATGACCGACCGATCACGCCGATGCTTTATCTTGAGCGTTCGGCCTATGTCTTCCGCGAGAAAGACGCTGTCGTTTACGGCGAATCGCGGCGCACCTATCCGGAATTCGCCGCGCGATGCTATCGGCTTGCTGACGCGCTCAGAAAAAACGGGATCAAGTCGGGCGACGTCGTCGCCTATATCTGCCCCAATATCCCGCCGATGCTCGAAGGGCATTATGGTCTCCCCTTGCTCGGCGCCATGATCTGCACAATCAATATTCGACTCGCACCGAAAGAAATCGAATACATCATTAACCACTGCGGCGCGAAGGCCGTGTTTGTGGATACCGAGTTCTCGCATTTGATCGCGCCGATTCGCGCCAACATTCCAAATGTTAAATTCTTCGTGAACATTGTGGACGATCAAGTTCCCGAAATGCCCGGACAGCGAATCGAAGGGGCGATTGATTACGAAGACTTCATCGCGCAAGGTTCGCCCGAAAAGATTGAAGTCCAGATTGACGATGAACGACATCCTATTTCGATCAACTATACGAGCGGTACGACGGGCAATCCGAAGGGAGTGCAGTTCACGCATCGCAGCGTTTATCTCAATTGCTTGGGGCTTTGCCTTGAAGGTGGCATCACCAACGCGACGAACTATCTTTGGATCGTTCCCATGTTCCATTGCAATGGGTGGTGTTTTACGTGGGCCATGACGGCGGTTGGTGGAACCCATGTTTGCCTCAGAAAAGTGGATCCGCAGGAAATCTTTAGGCTGATTGAAAAAGAAAAGATTGGAGCGTTTTGTGGAGCGCCGACGGTGCTTATCTCGCTTTATAGTCACCCCGCCGCCAAGACCGCGAAGATCGAACAGCCCGTGATGGTCTTCACGGGTGGCGCGCCCCCCTCGCCCACGGTCATTCGCAACATGGAAGCGCTCAACATCCGCATCAACCAGATATATGGGCTTACGGAAACTTATGGTCCCCACACGATCTGCGAATGGCAACCGCAGTTCGACGCCAAAGGAACCGACCATCGTTACGCGATGAAAGCGCGACAAGGCGTTCCCCACATCACGGCGCACGAAGTTCGCGTTGTGGATGACAACATGAACGACGTTCCGGCTAATGGCGAGGTGCCCGGCGAAATCGTGATGCGAGGCAACAACGTGATGATGGGCTACTACAATGAGCCCGAAGCGACGGCCAAAGCGTTCCGAGGCGGATGGTTCCATAGCGGCGATGTCGCGGTCATGCACCCCGACGGTTACATCGAAATCCGCGACCGCTCGAAAGACATCATCATTAGCGGCGGCGAGAATATTTCTTCCATTGAAGTCGAGAACGTCATCTACAAACACCCTGACGTTCAAGAGGTCGCCGTCATCGGAGTGCCCGACGACAAATGGGGCGAAGTTCCGAAAGCGTTCGTCGTCGTGAAACCTCACACAAACCCCACGGAGGAGGACATTATCGCGTTCTGCCGCGAAAATATCTCACACTTCAAGTGCCCCAAGAGGGTCGAGTTCGGCGAGCTTCCGAAGACCTCGACGGGGAAAATCAAAAAATTCGTCCTGCGCGAAAAAGAATGGAAGGGACGAGAAAAGCGGGTGAATTAATAAGGAGTAACTCGATGGCACGAAGTGAAGTTGAGCAACGCGTCGCCGATTGGGCGGATTTCGACGCATGGCAAAAACTGTCCGTCGAGGAGCGTCTTACGCGCGGATGTTTGAATACTTTTAAGCCCGTCATGGATGAAGGCCCCGGATACCGCTCATGGGAGACGATGGAGGATTATCGTCAATGGTGCGAGGCGAACCTTCCCGAATGGCTTGGCTATCGGCGCGTGACCGATGAAGAATGGAAGCCCACGGTGGATCGGGCAATGAAGGAATGACAACGCTACAGAAACGGGCGGCCCACACATGATCGAATTCACCCCCTCCGACGAACTTGGCCATCGCGTGCTTCTAACTCCGGGACCGCTTACGACAACGCGATCCGTCCGTGAAGCGATGACGCTCGATATCGGCTCGTGGGATTCCGATTGCATACAACTGGTTAAAGAAATCCGAGAGGGGCTGCTTGCGCTCGCGGGAAAACGCGATGATCTCACTTGCACGTTGCTCCAAGGAAGCGGGTCGTTTGGCGTTGAGGCCATGATCGGCTCTGCCGTCCCGCGCGATGGGAAGTTACTCGTCATCAATAACGGCGCGTATGGACGCCGGATGGTCAACGTCGCGCAGGTTCTTCAAATCAATCATGCCGAGTTGGTGTTTCCTGAAGACGCTGTTCCGATTCCCGCCGAAGTTGATGCTGCGCTCGCAAAGGATACGGCGATCACGCATGTTGCGTGCGTCCATTGCGAAACGACAACGGGCGTCCTGAATCCGATCCGAGAGATTGGCCTCATCGTCGCCAAACACAAGCGGCGCTATCTTGTGGATGCGATTTCAAGTTTCGCGGCTTATCCCGTTGGTGCGAATTGCGAAATTGATTTCGACGCAGGACCCATAGACCACCTTGCCGGTTCGGCGAACAAGTGCGTTGAAGGGGTTCCGGGATTCGCATTCGTCATCTCGCGCCGAGATGCGATGGAAGCGACCAAGGGCTGCGCACGATCCGTCTGCCTCGATCTTCACGCACAATGGACGGGCTTGGAGCAATCGGGAAAATTCCGGTTCACGCCTCCGACTCACGTCATGCTGGCCTTCCGCCAAGCGTTGCGCGAACTCGAAGCCGAGGGCGGCTGGGTCGGACGCGAGAAGCGTTACCGAAGCAACCACGCGGCGCTGATGGCGGGCATGACGGCCATGGGATTCAAAGGACTCGTTGCCGCTGAAATTCAAAGTCACATCATCACATCATTTCTTTTTCCAAAACCCGATTTCAATTTTGCGCGTTTCTACGATGGACTTCGCAAAAAGGGCTACATCATCTATCCGGGTAAGCTAACGAACGTGGATACGTTCCGAATTGGAAATATCGGGAGCATTGGAACTCACGAGATCGCGGGATTGCTCGACGCGATCAAGAAAACAATGGCTGAACTCTAGCGAACAAATCGCTGTAAGAAATTTTCGATCTGTTCCGCGATTTTGGGCCAAGCAAGCTCCCCTTCGGCGAGTCGGCGCGCGGCCAAGCCCATCTCATTACGTTTTTCCGGATGCGCGATCAGATCAATAATTCCGCGCGCGTAATCGTCCGAATTGCACGGGGTCGCAACGCCTATTTCTTCGTATGAAGTTGGATTTTCCTTTTTGGGAAAATAGGTCGCGATATCGCCAATATCGCACGTAGCGATGGGACGCCCCGCAGCTAAGTAATCGCCAAATTTGTTTGGCCATCGTCCGCGATTCGATTCGTTGTCTTCGAGAGGCAAAAGCAAAATATCGGATGCCCCTAGAGTTGTCTGGATTTCGTTAAATGGAACACGGCCCAAGCTGACGATATTCTCCACGATGCCATATTCATCAAGTGCGCTTTGCGAAAACTCAGGACACACGGCGAGCAGTCGCGCCTTAGGATATCGAGCAACTACAGTCTTTAGCGAAGCAAGCAGGAACCGCTCATCGGGATTGTACGATGCGAGATAACCGAGCACAATCGAGTCATCGTCAAAGGTGAATCCTTTATCTCGTAATGCTTCTCTGCTCATCTTCTTGTCCAACGGATGAATTGCTCCAATCGGCGAGCCGGAATGACATCGGAGTATTCGCTGGGATGAAACACCAGCCTGAATGGCCTCATGTTCGAGATAACTTGAGATGACGGTAACGCCATCGGCACGTCGAAGAAAACTCCACTCAAGATTTTCTTCAATGCGTTCCGCCGTCCGCTGAAGCCCACTAACTCGTTGAGCTGATTCTGCCCTGATTTTCTCGCGTAATGGAAAAATGCCATCGCGATAAACGTCGCACCAATCGGCGATGAGCGGAACGCGACGGAGCAATCGCCCCATGACGGCGGGCAGAAAAACCGTCGGCGGATGCGCGAACGCGTAAATTAAATCGCAAGACTCGAACGGGATATGTCCCATCCGCCACATCAGATCGAGCGGTCCCCAACCATCGTCGCGATTGATCCAAGGATTCCACGAGGGAGTCTCGACGATTTTCACGCCATCTGATTCATCAAATTGAGGACGATACCAATGATCTGGAGAAGCGCACCAAAGCGTTGCGGTATGGCCGCGCCTCACCAACTCACACGCGATGTTGAAAGCTCGATGGTAGGTTCCCCGGTCTCGCAGATTGTGATTGATGAATAAAATGCGCATGGCCCACGTTGCGTGAATTACGCGGCTTTCAGGCTACACGGAAACGCATCCACGCGCGAATTCCAAGTTTCCGGAGGGCGCAGATCAGGCTTGTCTCCAATATTTGCATGGAATCGGGTGTCAATTTCACCACTCTTTCGTTAGACTCCTGCTTCCATTGTCCGTATCCGACGATGTGCAGGGTAAATGCAACCATGAGCGACCCCATAGCCCAATATCAATCGAAGCTGATTACGCAAAAAGATTTGGTCGCACAGCTAAAGCCCGGAAATCTGATTCAGCTTGGAGTTTTCTAC
>CAZPIK010000172.1:0-7700 GCA_964586185.1 uncultured Candidatus Sumerlaeota bacterium
TGCGCCTCTGCGTGAGCATATTTTCTATCCCTTTTTCAAACCTCAAATCCCTTGCAACCCCTCGGATAATGCAATAAGATCACGGGTTCATACCTTCGGGAAAAAACTCCCGAAGCGAGGCGGCAGAGACGCGGGGCGACCCCTGAAGGCGGAATTGAGCGATGATCATCATTATGAAACCGGAAGCGACGGAAGCTGAAATCAAGCACGTCGTGGACACCATCCAGGGACTCGGAATGCAGGCGCATGTTTCCAAAGGAGTTGAGCGAACCTTGATCGGAGCCGTAGGGGACGAATCCAAATTGAAAGAAAAGCCGCTCGATAGCTATCCGGGCGTTGAGACCGTAAAAGCGATTCAAAAGCCGTACAAGCTGGCCAACCGCCAGATGCACCCGGCCAACACGACGTTCACGGTCGGCGGCGTTGAAATCGGCGGGGATCGGCTCGTCGTCATGGCGGGTCCCTGCTCGGTTGAGAGCCGCGAGGGGATCATGACGGTCGCCAAAGAAGTGAAAGCCGGCGGCGCGCGGGTGCTCCGGGGCGGCGCGTTCAAACCGCGGACTTCGCCGTATGCGTTCCAAGGGATGGGCGAAGAGGGCCTCAAGTTGCTCGCGGAAACTCGCGAAGCTACGGGACTTCCCATCGTGACCGAAGTTATGGACCCACGGCAGGTCGAACTGATCGAAAAATATGCCGATATGCTTCAGATCGGCGCACGCAATGTGCAGAATTTCAACTTGCTGAAGGAAGTCGGGCTTTCGAAAAAGCCGGTGTTTCTTAAACGCGGGATGTCCACGACGCTTGCCGAACTTCTGATGTCCGCCGAATACATTATGGCGAACGGCAATCAGAACGTGATTCTTTGCGAGCGGGGCATTCGGACGTTCGAGACCGCGATGCGCAACACGCTCGATATCGGCGCGGTGGCTTGGCTTAAGGCTGAGTCGCACCTTCCCGTTTTCATTGATCCCTCGCACGCCGCGGGGCTTTATCAATGGGTCGGTTCGCTCGCGCGGGCGGCGGTCGCGGCGGGAGCCGATGGCCTTATGATCGAAGTCCATCCGAATCCCGAAGAAGCCGTTTCCGACGGATCGCAATCGCTCATGCCGTTCCGATTCAAGAAACTTATGGACGAGCTTAAGCCCATCGCCGCGGCGGTTGGGCGCTCGTTCTAATATCTATCATAGAATAAAGCGGGGGACGCGCCGCCTTGCCTCCTCATTTCAAGCGGGCCGTAATTCAAGGGGTCGGACTGCTGGGCGGTTCGCTCGGCATGGCCATGCGCCGTCGCGGCATGACGGATGAAATCGTGGGTCTAGGACGCTCGGTCAAGCGGCTCGAACGCGCGCGGCAACTGGGTTCGATTGATAGTTTTTCATCCGATCCCGCTGAAGCCTTGAAGGGGGCCGACGCGCTCATCGTTTGCACGCCACCACGAACGATCCGAAAAAGCTGGGGCGACCTTTCGCCGCTCATCGCGCCCGGAACTTTTGTCACCGACGTAGGGAGCGTGAAGGAAGCGCTCGTCACGGCGGCGGAAAAATCGCTCGGCGCGGATACCCTTTTCATCGGCTCGCATCCGATGGCGGGAAGCGAAAAATCGGGCGTTGAAGCGGCGCGGAGTGATCTCTTCGAGGGTTCGCCCTGCTTCATCACGCCGACCGAACGAACGGCTCCCAACGCGATTGTCTTGGCCTCGCAATTCTGGCGAGCCGTTGGGTGCCGCATCGTCATTGCTCATCCGAAACGACACGATGAACTCATGGCCTCGATCAGTCATTTGCCTCATTTGGCCGCCGTCGCGCTTGTTCAAGTTTTATATGAAGAGGGCGATTCGACCCCTTATTTGAAGGCTGTCGTCGGGAATGGATTCCGCGACACGACGCGCATCGCCGCCGGTCCCGCCGACGTGTGGGAACAAATTTTTACCGAGAACTCCGAGGCGCTCGTGAAGCAACTTGATAAGTGGATCGCGGCGCTTCAGAAATGGCGCGAGCTACTTGGACAGCGCGACGGCTCCAGCGATATTATGAAGGCGCTCGAAGCCGCAAGTCAGCATCGGCTCGATCTCGCCCGCGATCCGGATGAACGATGAGCGAAAGCCGCCGACCTCACCTGTTGCTCACCAATGACGACGGCATTCACGCGCCGGGATTGCGCGCGCTGGCCGACGCTCTCGCGCCGAATTACGATCTCTTGATCGTCGCGCCACATCGCGAACGAAGCGCGACCGGCCACGCCATCACCGTGCTGCGAAACCTGAAACTCGAAAAAGTGATTCGCGATGACCGGCACTGGGGGTGGAGCTTCGAGGGGCGACCCGCCGATTGCGTCAAGATCGCGCTCACGCGGATGGAACTCGAACGGCCGATTGACCTCGTTCTTTCCGGCATCAACATGGGACAGAACTTGGGCGTCAACATCCATTATTCGGGAACGGTCGCCGCGGCGCGCGAGGCGGCGATCAACGGGGTTCCGTCCATCGCGTTTTCGCTGGCCTATCGCGACGTGAGCAAAATGGATTTTGCCGGGGCGGCCAAAGTCGCGCTCGACCTCACGCGAAAATTTTCGGCCAAACATCACAAGCCCAACGTGTTTTTGAATGTCAACATCCCGCCCATACCTTACGAAGAGATCAAGGGAACGGTGATCACGCGGCAAGGGGATAGCGGCTTTCGCGACCGCTTCGAGCGGGTTGCGCATCCGGAAGAAAACGCGCATTCGATTTTCCGCAACGTCGGCGAACGGTTCGCGCCGTCATCCCGCAACGATCACGATATGGACGACCACGCCGTAAAGGCCGGGAAAGTTTCAATCACACCGCTGCATGTGGACACGACGGCGCATCACGCCCTCGATCACTTCCGCGATCTCGAAAGCTGATTTTTGCGTTTGCTAAAGACATGCTGGAGCGTCTTAGCTTTGTAGCTTGTTCCGAATTGCAGCCTCAACGAGGCTGCGGCCTTCAGCCCCATGTTGGAGCGAAGCGACTACATGGGGTAAACGGCAAACATATTTGAACCTCAACGAGGTTCCGGCCTTCGCCGTGCCGCAACCTCGTTGAGGTTGCAATTTTTTGCATCCGAACCCAAGGTAGGCTTCGCTTCGCTCGCCAACCTTGGGCTGGAGGCCGATGCCTCTTCGAGGCATCTTTAATCTTGAAACAAAAGTTTTGAAAACTGCTCTAATCGGCATTCGCAAGCGATTCGGTCGTTAATGCAAACGCCACCCAAGCGTCACCCATTTCGCCGCCCAGTTTGCCGCCGCCCGTCGCCGCGATGACGACGAATTGCCGACCGTTCGCCTCGTAAGTTGCGGGGGGAGCATAACCGCCCCAGGGGAGCTGACCGGACCAAAGTTCTTCGCCCGTATCGGAATCAAATGCGCGGAGCTTGAGATCGGGCGTTCCACTGCAAAAGACGAGTCCCCCCGCCGTTACGATTGCCCCACCAAAATTTTCGGTGCCCGTATTTTTCAATCCTTGTTCGGCGAGTTCGGGATATTCTCCAAGCGGTTTTTTCCAAAGCAGTCGTCCGGAATTCAGATCGAGGCAATTGAGCGTGCCCCACGGCGGCTTGCATCCCGGATACCCCTCGTGATCGAGCAATTTGGGATAACCATTGCTGACGAACGACGGAAAGGCGGGCTTGGGAGCCGGATTTGAATTCGCGGGGAGATCGCGTTGGAACAAAAAATCGAGCAGCGCGGTTCGTTCGTCAGTCGTGAGCGTCGCAACGGGCATTGAGTTCCGCCCGGTTTCCAAAAGTTGCGCGACCTGTTCATCGTTCATCCGTCGCGCGAGACCTTGAAGCGGCGGCGACATACCCGCGCCGATACGATCCACGCCATGACATTGCGCGCAGTGCTGACGGTAAACCAATTCCCCGCGAGTCGGAGGCGCGTTCGGATCGCGCGGCGTTTCATCGGGAGAAAAAACCGAAATGATCCACGGCAATTCATTCGCGGTGACGTAAAGTCGCGCGGTTGCCGGATCCACGGCCGCGCCGGTCCATTCAGCGCCGCCGTGAATTCCATAAAATATTGTGGGTTTGCCCTCCTCAAATGGCTCATACCATCCCATGTTCGCCGCATTCACGCCGCGCATGACGTAATCGTGCGCATCGGCGGATCGCGTCGTTGCGTCGTCGGAAGAAAAAATCTGTCGGGAAAAAGGTTCGGGCAATTGAACGCGAGGTTGATAAGGCCAAGTTCGTTCTCCGGGAAGTTTCGACGGCGGCGCGCGTTCCATCCGAATCGGGAAAAGCGGTTTTCCGGAGAGCCGATCCAGCAGCAGCGTGTTGCCTGTTTTGGTCACTTGCGCCACCGCGTCCACGCGTTTTCCATCGCGATTGACCGTTATCAACACGGGCGACGCGGGAAGATCGAGGTCCCAGATGTCGTGACGAATTTCCTGGAAATGCCAAAGCCGCTTTCCCGTTTTGGAGTCGAGCGCGAGCACGCAGTTGGCGAATAGATTGGTTCCCCAATGACCCCCGCCGGTGAAGTTCGGTTTCGGCGAACCAGTCGCAACGTAGGCGATTCCGCGCGCTTCATCGAGCGCGAGTCCGCCCCAGCAGTTTGCGCCTTGTTCGGGCGCGCTCCATGTATCCGCACCGAACTCGGCGTCGCGGGGAATGGTTCGGAAACTCCACAACCTCTTTCCATCCCGTACGTCATGACCCCAAACATCGCCGTTCAACCCGGCGATCACGAGAGTATTTTCATGGATGCCCCCCGCAACAACAACGGGGCCCGTTTCAACTTTTCCTGCCTGTCCAAATGAATCAATTGGCAATCCGCTTCTAGGATCGAGCGCCCAGAGATCGTTTCCGGCGTTGAAAAGAATTCGCGGTTTGTCGGTCATGCTGCCCGCCCAATAGATAAGCCCGCGGTGCGCCGGTTTTCCATTCGGCTTAAACCGCCAAATTTCTTTGCCGGTCGCGCCGTCCAAAGCGATCACATGGTCTCCCGCCGTCGGCGCGTAAAGAGTTCCGTTCACGATGATGGGGTTGCATTGGATGTTCGCGCGGCCATCGCCCGAATTGTAGGTCCAGGCATGAGTAAGCCGCTTGACGTTGGATCGGTTAACTTGATCAAGCGTGGAGTATCGCGTTGCGGCAGAATCGCCGTTCGAGCGCGGCCAGGAAGAATGATTGAAGGGCGGCGACTGAACTGAGGCCGCTGTGAGTTCATGGGGTTTTGCGGCGGGAATGACATGAGATTCGGGCAGTGAGGCGCGGATCATTTGATTTTCGACTTCACTGCGATCCGCGTCGGAGAGTTTGCCCTCGCGCGGGATCGGTTTGGGTTTCGAAGGAGCCGCGCCATTCAATTGAGGAACCAACCAATCGAGACCGTCTAAGTTGTTGCGTAGCGTCATTTCGGCATCGTCCATCGTGTGGCCGAGAATGCCGATGGGACCGGTGTAGCCGCTTTTCTCGATCATTTTCAGCAGGTCGAGATCAAGCTCGCCTTGAGCTAGCGGCATGATTTTTTTTCCCAACTTCTCGCCGTCGCGTGTCATGCCGTTTAGGTTCAGGCAAAGCAAATGCGGTCGCATTTTTTCCAGCAGCGCAGGAAAACGATCCAGATGATCGTGGCCGTGATGAAAGTTGTAAACGATCCCGACGTTTTTCATCGCGAGCCGATCCAGAATTGCGATTTGATTTTCCGGATCGCCAAACCAGCCGCCGTGATTATAGAGGCCGACGGTGCAGTTGATTTTCGCGGCGGCCTGCGCGATGGGGTGAATCGCTTCCGCCGCTTTTCTAATTTTCTCCTGCTGTTCGTCGGCGTTCGCGGAATTTCCGCCGAAGTCCATGGAGACCCAGAGTTGAGTTTGAATGTTATGACGGCGAAGGAGATCGAGAATGATTTCGGCTTCGCGGTTCATCGCGCCGGGAAACCAAAACGCCTCCAGCTTGATTCCCCATCGTTTCAGCATTTCCATTTCTTCGTCGAATTGCGCGATGTGCTCCTCACGCCAATCATAGGCAAATCGTGTGAAACCGAGGCGACGCAGCATTTCGGCGCGCGCTTCGGGTCCGCGCTTCTTGGCGTCGAAAGGAACGATGCACCACGCCACGAGGTTTTCACGGGCGAAGAGTTCAGTTACTTTTTTTTTTGAATCCCCGCTGCTTACAGGTTTGCCGAAGTGGCGATCCGCAAAATCGAGATAGAACATCCAATCGAAATCGGTGAGCGCATGTTTGCCGGTGCGAACGTGGTAAGCGATCTCATTGCCGATGGAACGATTCGCTTCCGGCATTTCGCTTGCGCCGAGTCCTTTGAGTCCAAGCAGGCGATAGACGGTGTCCGCGCCTTGCGCCGAAAGAAACTCGCCGCGCGGATCGGCCCACTTATCCTCCAGCGCGCTCGCGACATAGACGGGACGCGGAGCCGCGAGCGCGATCAGCATGTGCTGATCCACGGGCAAATCGTTTTCGCGTTCGTTGTATTTTTGAAAATTCTCGCAGAACCAATGCGGGAACTGCCGATTGATCCCGCCGACGGTCTCGCCGAAAACTCGCTTCGAGAGCGCCGCTCCGCCGCATCCCGATTCGTTTGAAATCACGGCGGCGAAGCGGTTGTCCTGCGCCGCAGCCCAGAGCGCCGTCTTGCCCATGCGCGAGTGGCCGATGGCGATGACGCGCTTGGCATCCACACTGGGATTCGTTTCAAAGTAATCGAGCGCGCGCGAAAGCGCCCACGCCCACGCCGAGATCGCCTTCCACGCGTCGTTCTTTTCCGGCATCGCGCCCGTCTTTCGATAATGTCCGATCACCCCTTCGGCGAATTTCGCTTTGTCGTCGGGCGCAAAATCGGAGGGATGGATCGTCGCGAATCCGTAGCCGCGACCGATAATCTCCTCGGCAAGTTTTTCGCCGGGGAGCGCGGGATAAGGGATCGGCGTCTTTCCATCCGGCTCGAAAATTTTCCCCGGCTGCGGATGCGCGTCATCGCGGTCGAAAAGATTGAGTCCAACGAAAACTGGCGATGGAGTATTGGAATTGGGCAAATACAAATCGAGCCGGAACGACGGCGCGTCGGGTTCGGCTCCGAGGACAATCTTGATCTTCATGGCGCGCGCGCGGTTTTCGAGCGCGTTCGCGTTCTCCTCCAAGACCTCGAATTTCATTCCTTCGGGGCGACCCGGCGACCGCCCATAAACATGCTCGCGGAAGAGTTCGAGGATGCGCTCGCGCTGCGCTCCGTTCCATGCTTCAGCGGATTCAATTTTTTCGCCCGCCGCACTGACGAGCGGATCGGGCAGCGTATAAACGGGAATCTTGGATTCGTCGTAATTGACCCCCTGCGCGATGACGGATCGCGGGAGAAGTCCCAATCCCAAAGACGAAATCGCGGCGATCCACTTGCGCGCGCCAAAAACCAGACTGCGAAAAAAGGTTCGTTGAATCATCCGAGGGTCCGCCCTTCCGGCAAATGGTGTTCCGCTCCAGTCGCCTCTGAAATTTAGGCCACTCCGCCGCGACGGGCAAGCTGGGAATCTGAGTCGGACGCATCTCAAAGTTGTCACCCGAAAGATTTGGAGGCGCGCGAACGACTCTCCAGTCCCGCAGGGACGCAAGAGCAAAGCCCAAGGAAGCGAGATTCGGAAGTCAATATGCGGACAAAATATTGAAGCGCCCATACAGTCCCCGAATAACCGGCAGGTTAAGTCGTTATCTAGTGTACTTTAT
>CAZPIK010000172.1:7710-8718 GCA_964586185.1 uncultured Candidatus Sumerlaeota bacterium
TGATTCCAAAACGAAATCGTCTACCCAAGGCGTTGCCTTGGGCTTTGAACCGTCGTCCTTTCAGGACGAAAACCCCAAGGAAGCGTGCTTCGGCAGTCATTCGGGTGACAACATTGAGATGCGCCCATCCAGTCCCCGAATTTCCGTCATGTTTAGTCTTGATCGAGTGTCATGTATAGATGACACTCAAGATGTGGTCGAGAAGGTGAACAAAAGCAGGGAGTTCAAAAGTCATGCGTCTAAGAAACTATAAAACGGGTCTGATCAAGCGCCTCGGCGATCCCGAATATGCGGCTGATTATCTGGCTCAAACACTCGCGCAAAAAGACGGCGCGGCGTTTTTGATCGCATTGAAAGACGTGGTGGAAGCTACGGGCGGAATGGGCAAACTCGCTCAACGCGTCGGACTGAAACGGCCGAGTCTCTACAAAATACTTTCGGCGGATGGCAATCCTACTTTGGAAACGCTCCAGGAAATCTTGAAGCCGCTCCGACTTCAAATTTCGGTTACGACGCTGAACAAAGCGGCCTTAAATTCCGGGACGTTTAAATTCCGGGACGTTTGACCATAAAGCAATTCACTTTTCGCCTTTTGTCCGCAAGCCGCGCTTACGGTCGCTTCATTGACTCTGGCGTTGACCGTCATCCTTTCGCCCATTGCTCCGCCGAATCCTTTCACGACTCCCCCTCCGGCGCAAGGCCAAGGCGTCCCTGCGGAATCTCCGTCGCCCTTCGCAGGGCTTGGATTGCGTTGCGCGACGGAATTCCAGGGTTCCGCTTCGCGTCACCCTTCGCTTTATTTCGATCCCCCCATTCGGGGGGAAAGAGGTGAAAGGGATTCCAAGTGGTTCTCAAAAGTTTTGTCCTGATCTGTATTGTTCCGATTGGCAGCCTCAACGAGGCTGTGGCCTTCAGCCCCATGTTAGAGCGAAGCGACTACATGGGGTAAACGGAACGCATGACTCGAACCTCAACGAGGTTCCGGCCTCGTCGCTGCGGGCCGCAACC
>CAZPIK010000173.1:0-8703 GCA_964586185.1 uncultured Candidatus Sumerlaeota bacterium
GGAGAATTCGGCGCGGTCTCAGTCGTATCGGGACACATCCGCGGAAAGACGAATACACTGCCGCTGCACGTCGAGATTCTTTACAACGAATATAACTTTGTCGGCGCGTTTGCGGTGGCGTCAGTGCTGGCGATTCTCGCGCTAATTACGCTTGTCGCCAAGAGCATCGTCGAATGGAAGACTAAAAAGGAACGGGAATCCATCGCAGAAGTTAGAGGGAATTTGGAACACGCATGAGCATCGAAGCGAAACATATCAGCAAAACTTTCGGGGCATTTTCCGCCCTGCGCGACGTGAGCCTGCGCGTTCCCGACGGCGAACTCGTTGCGCTGCTTGGTCCCTCGGGTTCGGGCAAGACGACGCTGCTGCGAATCATCGCGGGACTTGAGGAACCGGATGCGAATCCCGAAAGCGCAATCTTGCTCGATGACCAAAACGTCGCGAGCGCATCGGTCGGTGAGCGGCGGGTCGGGTTCGTGTTTCAACATTACGCGCTGTTCCGTCACATGACGGTCTTTGAAAATATCGCATTCGGCCTGCGGGTAAGGCCGCGCAAAGTCCGTCCGGCTCGAAAAGTGATCGAGGCCAAAGTGCGGGAACTTCTGAAGCTGATCCAGCTCGACGGAATCGAGAATCGCTTTCCCGCGCAACTTTCAGGCGGACAAAGGCAGCGGGTCGCGCTCGCTCGCGCGCTCGCCATCGAACCCAAAGTGTTACTTTTGGATGAACCCTTCGGCGCGCTCGACGCCAAGGTGCGTCAGGATTTGAGACGATGGCTGCGACGACTGCACGATGAAATCCACGTCACGAGCGTTTTCGTCACGCACGATCAAGAGGAAGCGCTCGAAGTCGCCGACCGAGTCGTCGTGATGAATCACGCGAAGATCGAGCAGATCGGAACGCCGGAAGAAATTTTCCACAAACCCGCCAACGCGTTCGTGATGAACTTTCTGGGCAACGTGAATCTCTTTCACGGCAGGATGGAAGAGGGTCGTCCGGTGCTTTCGGAAATGCAGAGCGGTCCTCTATTTGTCCGTCCGCATGAATTGGAAATTCACATGCAAAGACCCAGCCCCGAAGCTGTCGCGGCGCAAATCGAATGGATTTCCGCCGCCGGACCGCAGGTAAAAGTTGAACTCAAAAGCGCCGACGGGAACACGCTGACCGCACAAATCCCCCACGAACGATTCCGAACGGCTCCTTTCAAAGTCGGCGACAGCGTCTTTGTCGCCCCGCGAGAAGCCACGACATTTATGGACAATGGGGCGGGCATTTAAGTTGAAACAAACCGGGGAATACCCGCCATATATCCCAAACTTCGCCACCTCCCACGCAGTCATTTTAATTGAGCGTGGCGGGACGCCGCGCTAGTATCCCATTGGTTTTGCAGATTTTGGATTTGTGGCGCAAGGAGTCTGGCGATGTTTAAGAAAATTGGGAATCGAGCGCTGGGAAGCACGATGATCGGCGGGATAGCGTTGGCCGTGGTGGGGCTGGTCCCGACGGTTCATGCCGACGACGCCCCGAGTGCCGCGCCGACGTTCAGCAAGGACGTGGCTCCGATTTTCTACTCGAAATGCGTTTCTTGCCATCGCCCCGGCGAAGCCGCCCCGATGAGCCTGATGAGTTACGCCGATTCGCGCCCGTGGGTGAAGTCCATCAAGAAATCGGTCGTCAGTCAGGAAATGCCGCCATGGGACGCCGATCCGAATTGCGGCAAGTGGGCAAATGATCTGAGCCTTTCCGAAGCCCAAATCGCGACGATCGCGAAGTGGGCCGATTCCGGCGCGCCCGAAGGCAATCCCGCCGACGCCCCAAAGCCGCCGGAATTTACAGACGGCTGGCAACTGGGCAAGCCCGATTACATCATCGAATTGCCTGAAGTGGATGTTCCCGCCACGGGCAACGACTATTTCCCGAATTTGAATTTGTCGCTCGAAGTTCCCGAAGCGCGTTGGGTTCGCGCGGTTGAAGTGCGACCCGGCAATCGCGATGTGCTGCATCATATCGTTCTTTTTACGGCGGGCATTTCCATGGGATCGGCCTCGGGCACGTTCGACGCGTTGGCGGTTTGGGCTGTCGGAACCGGACCTGTCGTTTATCCAGAAGGGAGCGGCCGCACGGTTCGCCCCAAGATGAACCTCACTGCGAACATGCATTATCATCCGAATGGAACGCCGCAGAAGGATAAGACGCAGGTCGCGCTTTACTTCGGTCAGGGCGAAATGAAGAAGGAAATCAGCTCGGCGCTCGCGGGCGAACTCAATCTCCGAATTCCCGCCAACGATCCGAACTACGTTCTGAAGTCAACGTATTACGTTAACCAAGATGTTGAAGTCGTTTCGATCTTTCCGCACATGCATATGCGGGGCAAGCAGATGACTTTCGTCGCTAAGTTCCCTGATGGAACGGAGCGCAAACTTCTCGACGTGCCCAAATACGATTTCAATTGGCAGTGGTTCTATTATCCGCAGGAGAAAATCATTCTGCCCGCGGATACCGAAGTCGAAATCACGGGAATTTACGACAACAGTTCGGGTAATCCGAATAATCCCGACCCGAATCACTCGCCGACGTTCGGCGAGCAATCCACCGACGAAATGATGTTCGGCTTTTTGGAAATGGTTCCGGTTGAAGGGACAAAGCTAAAGCCCGTAAGCGCGGATAAACGCCTTGCGAAATTGACGGCGAAACTTCCCAAGGAAGACGTCTATCAAATCTCAAGCAATATGGGGATGATGAGTTTCAAGACATCAATGCACCTGCCCAAAGAAGGGGGCCGAGGGACGTGGTTCCTCGTTTTCGGAGGCATGGTGATGCCGATCAAATTGGAAAATCTGAAATGGCAGGGCAACGAATACACGTTTACGATGGAATTTCTGGGTGGCCGCGTGGGGACGCTCCATGCAAAGGGAACCGTGGATGATCAAGGCAACCTGACGGGCGAATTCAAAATGGATCAGAAGTTCGAGGAACGTATGGAAGAATTCGCGCGCAACGGCGGCGACGAAAGCGGTGGACGACGTGGCGGCGGTGGAATGGGCGGGATGTTCCGCGATTTCAAGGGCGTCCGTTCGAGCAATCAGGCGGGTTGATTTGCCTTTGGCCTGAAACGAACCTAGTCGGTAGCCTGCGCTGATTTTTCGCGTGCCATTTGGATTGATTTTGAAGTAGGCTTTCAGCGTCGTCCTGAATGGGGCGATGGGCCGCAGTCGCGAAGGAGAACCCCTCTTCCGACGATGGTCACTCGCCGGGAATCCTTTGCACACATCGGCCAATCCTTTGATTGGGCATCCGAGTCTCCCTATGACATCGGACGCCTGTTTCCGTCTAATCGGAAACCCCTTGCCGTATTGATGTTAGGTCCAGAAACCTTAACCAACTTCGGAAAGACGCGGGACTCGCAGGCGATTTGGCTTTATCCATGCCGCGTGGCTCATGGCCATTCCTTCGTTCAACACCTCGATGCGCGCAATCTCGGCGGCGCGGGAGAACCTTCATGACTTTCCTCAGCTATCTCGTCGTATTCGTGGCATTAGTCGTCGTCGGCATCTTTGCATACGCTGCGCTTTATGCATCGAAAACGATTTATCAATTGCTGGGCGAAAATAAGACGCTGAAAGAAGCGATCACGAATCTGACTGAAGAAAATCAAATCGGATATGCGAAGGTGCTCTCGCAGGAGGAAAAGGACGGCAAGATCAAGACGCGACTTCTTTTCGTTGAAACCGATCGCGCGGATGGAACGAAGCGGGTGCTCGAAAAGGAATATGAGATCGAGGGGGACGTCGTTTTCTTTGACGCGCTGATCGTGAAGTTCGGGAACCAAGTCGTCATGGACGGCAAGGAGAAATCGCTTTATCTCTGGCGGCGCGTTTACGGTGAAACGACTCCGCCGAGTGATGGGCTTCCTATCGAGCAAGAAGGCGCGGAGCCTGCGCGATACGCCGACATTTTCAGCCGACTTTCGCTCAAGAACCGCGAAATGTTTTGGTCGGAAGTCTGGCAGCTTTCCAATGATCCCGACCGGCTGAAATCGTGCGGCGTCTCGGCGATTTACGGAAGCGTCGTCTATAAGAAACTTCGCCCGGGTCTCATTTACAGCTTCAAAATAGACAATCGTGGCAATCTCCATCCTGATACTGTTCCCGCGCTGTGAGGTGCGTCATGAAATTCAAATTCGCGCTTTCCCGTTTTTTCATTCTGGTCAGCCTGACGGGATGCGCCTCGATACCCGGATTGCCGAAACCGGAAATCAAAGGGATCAAGCCGCGAATCGAATCGCTTGATTTCCAAGGAGTCAATCTCGCCTTCGATGTGGATGTGAACAATCCTTATCCGACCGCGATCAAGACGCCGAAATTTAAGTATGGGCTTGATGTCCAAGGTGCGTCGTTCATGAACAGTTCGGCTTCGACGGCGCTCGATCTTCCGGCGCGGAATATCGGAACTGCGACGCTTCCGATCCGCCTGACCTATGCCGATCTTTGGAAGAGCTATCAAAATCTGAAAGACGCAAAGGAAATTGATTATACACTTAAGGGTGCGTTGCAGTTGCCGTTCATGGGAACGACGCACGAACTACCGCTTTCGCATTCAGGAAAATTTCCCGTGCTACGCATTCCAAAAATTTCGATTCTCAAGATCGAGCCGGCCAACATCTCGCTGACCAAGGCAGGAGTAGGCGTCGAAGCGGAAATGATGAACCCCAACATCTTCGGAATTGGTCTTGGAGATATTGGTTACGCGCTCAACCTTGGGAGCATCAGCGTCGGTGGACTCAAGGCAACTTCGCTTCAGGAAATCGGCGCGAATCAGACGGGACGCTTCTCGCTGCGCGGCGAGGTCTCGGCGCTGGAAGCCGCGCAACAATTCTTGAAATCGCCAGATATCGGCGCGGCGCGATTGGTTCCGACCGGCTCCATTCAGACGCCCTACGGTCCGGTAAAGCTCGATAATTTTTTCAAGTGACGCCGCCGACCCATCGTTTCCATCGCGAGCAATTCATCGCAAAACCGCGCAACGAGGTTTTTTCGTTTTTTGAGTCGCCGGAAAACCTTGCGCTCCTCACGCCCAAGGAATTGCGCTTCACCCTGCTGACTCCGGTGCCGATTGTGATGAAAGCGGGAGCGATCATGGATTATTCGATCCGCGTTGCGGGGTTTCCGTTGCGATGGCGGACGATTATTACGGAGTACGAGCCGCCGATCCGATTTGTGGATCAGCAATTGCGCGGTCCTTACGATTTTTGGCATCACACGCATGAATTCGAAACGACGGAAGCCGGTACCCGCATGAACGATACCGTCGTTTATCGGGTCGGTTGGGGACCTGCGGGACAAATGGCCAACGCGCTTTATGTCCGACGTTCGCTCGAACGCATCTTCGATTATCGAGCCCAAGCGATGGCAAAGTTGTTCGATCAATAGTCACAAATTCGGATTTTTATTTGGAAGAGTCCAATTCGACTTGACCGTCACTCTCGCGCTTGCTTTCCTAATCGGGACGATGTCTTCCAAAAACAGGGAAGATAAATTCCTTTCGCGAGCTTTGCCTCTCCACCGGATTAATGACATGGGAAAAGGTTTTCTGGGTACTTCCGCCTCCTTCATGCTCGACTTTGTTGTCGTGTCGCTTGTGGCCGTTGTGCCGCTGCTTCTCTTTAGTCTATACCTCGTCAAAATAAAGAAGTCGTATTCACTTCACAAAAAGCTTCAAATTTTCTTGTCCATAGCTTTGGGAGGCGTGGTTGGGCTTTTTGAAGTGGATATGCGTCTGCAGGGCGGATTTTGGGCTATGGCCAAGAATTCGCCTTACGCCGAGTCTGACTTTCTTCATCGTTTATTGACGGTTCATCTCTGTTTTTCGATTTCGACAGTTATTTTTTGGGCGGTGACGCTGTTCGCGGCATTGAAATTTATTCCCGCTCCGCCCGGTCCCTCGCGGTTTAGTCCAACGCATAAGATCATGGCATGGATCACCATTGCCGATCTGGTCGGGACGGTCGTCACGGGCCTTATGGTTTATTACTACGGTTTCTGGATTTCTTAATCGGATGAGTCCGACTGATTTTCTCGTGTAGCAGAAGGGGTCTTGACCGAGGCGTTTTCAATTTCCGCCTGCCGCTTCTGTAGGTCTTCCATCATCTTCATGAGGATGTCACCAAATCGCCGGAAATTATAGATTCGGAAAAGAATGATCTGAAAACAAAGGACGATCAGGAGGATCATCAGGCCGAACCAAAATAACATCCATTTATTGAGGCGGATTTCCTGTTGGGCGGAAAGACGTTCCAATCCATTTGATGATGTGGTTTTTGGGTCGTCGGAATTCGGCGTGGCAACGGTGTCGGGATGGGCGCGGATCGATCTTTCCGCCGATGCTTTTCGCGCCGCGCTTCGCCATTCCGTGTATTGATAAAGCGAAGCCAAGAGTCCCAGCGCGGCGGCAAAGAGGATGATGACGAGCGAAGGCTCCCACCACCTCGTCGCGAGCATGTTGCGCAGATTGTGCAGCCGCCGGATATCATTGACCTTCATCCGTGCGTCCATTTCGCGCAGTAGGCGTTCTTTGTCGCGGGGATATAGGTCTTCGGGTCGCATTGCTCTAGATTGTAACCCCGAGCCGAGTCATATGAAAGATCGCGATTTGGCTGAGCGCATCTAATGCTTGTCACTTATCGGGGGATGAATTTAATGTGGGAGTCGCTCTCCGAGCGACGATCCTTTCTACTTAATCGGCGGTCGGAGACCGCCTCCCACATTAGTAAAAACAGATGCGCCTCCTTATCTTCGTCACCACCGATCAGATCGAACCGCGTTCCGAGTTTGCGCTTGGGCTTGCGCGCGCCGCCATTGCAGCGGGTCATGAGGCATTGGTGGTCGGATGCGCGCGGGGGCGAACCCCGCCGCCGCGAACGCCGCTCGGCGACGAAGCGAACGCGAGGGGACTACCTTTTAGAATTCTCCTTGAGCGGCGCCGCCTCGATCCCGGCTTGGTCGGCCAGTTGGAAATGATCCATCGGCGCTGGTCGCCCGATGCTTTCGTGAGCTTCGACGTGAAAGCGGCGATACTCCATCGCGTTGCAAGATGGCGTCCCGAAACGTGGTTCGCCTTAAAGGATGAGATGCCGGGCCAGCTCGAATGCTGGCTTCTGGGATTCGCCGATGGCGTTATCGTGAGCAGGTCGGAATTAGAGTCCTTGCTGAAGTCTAAACTGAAATCCTGCGACAAAGTGCAATGGATGGATTACCTCGGAGGCGGAACTGAGGCTGCGAATGAAATATTGCGGGAGATTGAACTCATGTGCACTGGACGATAATGCGGGTGGGCCTAATGCGGGAGGCGGTCTCTAAGCTTAGAAAATCGTACCTTAACGTTTTATTACTTTTATCAAATGAATACCGATCAGAAGCGATACGACAGTTCCAGCACAGTACCAAATATACGGCTCTTCGGAAGAACCACCACGGCTACTCAACATTGTAAGAATTACCGCCAGTATAAGTATGTCGCAAACCATGACTATGATATTAAGCGCACCCACATTTGACGTATCTTTTCTCATTGATATTACTCTAGGATTTCGAGTCAACGTTCCGAACTTCCATAATACTGAAACCCCGTAACACTCATCGAGGGCGGGGGCGATTACCAAAAGAAAAAAATGAATTTGTGACTTTCACTTTTAAAACATTCGTACTGCGCTTCGAAATTCCGTGACGCTTACCATAAAAACGATTCATTCGAAATCCGCTCTAAGTTTTCGGAACCCGCATCAACCCCGCGAATCGCGAAAGACAGGTTCGGAATCCGCCGCCAACGCGCGCAGTTCCTCCGCGTTATGCACTATCGGACCGTGATGGGGATGCGCCGCCGACCACGCCTGCAATTGGGCGACAAATTGATCCATGTCATAACCCGCCTCGGCGGCAAGTTGATCCTTAATCCGCCAGACTTCCTCGAGAATGGGGTTCGCTTTCATCTGATTAATCTCCCGCAAGGTCAAGCGGCGTACAAATCTCCGGCAACGTCAGCCCACGCCGGGCCATGAATGCACGCAGCTTTTTCTGCAAGTGCGGATTGGCCAGATGCCGACAGTTCCACGTTAGCAGATAATCCAGATTATGCAAAGAGGCCACGGCCGCGTGCAGCGCGTCTGAAAACATTGTCTGCGGTAAAAGTTGTTCTCGTTGCAGTTCCTTCGCAAGTAGTCGAACCGCATCATCCGTTTGTAACACGGGGAGTTCCGCCAATACCTCCACTCGACGGGTGCTCATAATTGGATCACCCAGTGAAGCTTCCCGAATCACTTCCTCGGAAGTCACACAGCGATAATGCACTCGCTCTTCACGCCACCATTCTCGCGTGATTTCCTGATGGGCCGCCAGAATCCGATCCTGACTAGGATTAGCCACCAGATAGCTCACCACGGTGGTTTCGATATAAACGGTCTCCATGCATTAATCCTCAATGCCTTAGTGGTAACGCAGGTCGCTCACGCCCCTGTCCGGCGGTGGATAATACGCCGGAGCGAGCGAACGGAGGGGATGGTTTTCAGTCGGTTGAGGAGCGTATTTAGAGCGGCTTCGTCGGGGAGTTGGACGGTCATCTTGATGATTGCCGTCGCAGTTTTGGGATTGCTTTGCACTTGCGCGCCGATGATGTTCGCGCCGAATTGCGTGACCGATTGCGAGATGTCTT
>CAZPIK010000174.1:0-2076 GCA_964586185.1 uncultured Candidatus Sumerlaeota bacterium
GCGTAAGCGGAAATTTCTAAGCACCGAGGGTCGAAACCCGCGCACGATGGGAATCCCTTGATGTGTGCGTCCTGTAAGGACGAGGGTTCAAAGCTCAAGGCAACGCCTTGGGTCATCCATCCCCACAAATTCCCAAGCCTTGCAAGGGCGACGGAATGTCCATGATTCCCGTTTTTCCGCCGCCCTTGCAGGGCTTGTCCATAAAGTAATCGCCGGAGACCCAAGGCGTTGCCTTGGGCTTTGTTGCTCCGCCCTTGCAGGGCGCTGCCTAAGCGATTGTTACGCATCCGTCTGCTTTCTATGGCATCGTCACTTGAACAATGGATGGAGTTGTATTTCCCTCGCGTTACTTGGATTCGTGAGTTGCTTCGTGGGATGCGCCTTCGCCCTTGGCCTTGCAGCAATCGGACTTGGCTTCCTTCATTTTGCATTCATGACCTTCGCCGTGGGAGCAACCTTTCGGGCGGGTGTCCTGAGCGTAGTAGATGGGAATCGCGAAAAGGAAGATGGCGTGTTCCTCGGGTTTGCCGGGCTTTTCTTCCGCCACACCCCGGAAGCTCAAGACGCAGCCCGATGCGAACTGCGCGGCGATCAACAACATTCCCAACATCAGATTCCTTTTCATACGAAACATCCTTTCGGTTCAATCGAGATAGAGTCGGATTAAATCCGAGGTGAAATGGGCTTGTCCTTCTTGTCCGTCGCTGACGGCGATGGAGAAGAGATGGGGTCCCTTTCCCTCGAACTGATAATCGTCCGCGTTTCTGGTCTTAAGCAAGCGCCAAATTTCGAGCGCCCAAGCGCCTTGCTGGTCAACGGCTTCGGCAAAAACGTCGCCCGCACTTCCGGTTGGAGGGCGCGCGCGGATCGCGGGCATGATCGGGCGTTCGAGTCGCGCGGGTCGCGGCAGCAATTCATAGGGGAGATCGCCTTTGTCCTCGTGCCATTGAATAAAAATCTGATCGCCTTTTTCCGCAACCGAATCATCCCATTTCGAAATGGGATACACCCGAAAATCGCCGCTCGTTGGCTCGGTGCGCGTGACGTTCATGAGTCGGTCGTCGGCGTAACCCGTCACGTGAGTCCATCCATCGCGCCACTGCCAAACGTCATAGGTTCCTTCGCTGCCGGACATCATGCAGGCATCCGCCGCACCGGAGATCGAAAACTTGAGCGCGAAGAAATCGGAGGGTGTTTCCGCGCGGTAGTATTGTTTGCCTCGGCGATCCCAAACCCACGCGACGCGGTCGTTCGCGAGCGACGCGGGCGCCACTTTGCTTTCCTTCAGAAGTTTGGGATCAACGGTATAGGTAATTTGTTCGTTTGAACTGGAGAGATTCGGCCAAGTGGCGAGGATTTCGATGGCTCGACCGTCATGTACCGCGCGCAGCGTGACCGGAATGCCGCCCGATGCGCGCGCACCCATCCCCGCTCCGGGCGGAACGCATTGCACCGTGATCGGCTTGCACTTGGCCCAAAGCGAATTGACTTCAATCAAACGGTTGGGCTTCGGCGTCGTGTCCACCATGCTGGCGCGAAGAACGGGTTGACGGAACGCGCAGCCGCAAAGTCCGACAAGTAGTAAAGAAGTGAACCAGATCGCGCGCATCGCGATTTCATTTCTTTTTGGGCGAATCCGTTTTTGCAGGGGCGGCTTTTGTTTCCGTGGACTTGGATTCAGTCTTGGTTTCGGTTTTGGTGTCCGTTTTCGATTCGGTTTTAGTCTCCGACTTGGATTCCGTGCTTCCCGAATCGCTCTTGCTACCCGAATCCTTTTTATAGTCGGTGATATAAAAACCGGAACCTTTGAAGATAAGGCCGCTCCCCGCGCTGACCAAACGGACGACTTTGCCCCTGCATTTGGGGGTCACGCATTTTGTGATCGGAGCGTCCTTCATGGATTGGAAAACTTCAAATGTTTTGCCGCACTTTTGGCACTCGTATTCATAAGTTGGCATGAGATTCACCATTCCATAATTGAAATTGAAGGGTACGCGCCAGCAACTTTTTGCATCGCGCGTTCAGTCCAACTTTCTACTATACAAAACCGGCGGGATAAAGTGTAGAAACGCGGAG
>CAZPIK010000174.1:2086-2793 GCA_964586185.1 uncultured Candidatus Sumerlaeota bacterium
ACTTGATGACCGCGCAGGTGCGCGTATGCTTCTTCGGGCATAGTCACCGGCCCAGTATTTTCGGCGATCGCGGCATCGAGCCGCGGCCGAGCCATAACGGTTCCTTTGTCTTGAACCCGCAAAGCCGATACTTCGTCAATCCTGGCGCAGTGGGGCAGCCACGCGATCGTGATTCCCGTGCGGCCTTTGGCTTGTACGAGACGGAGCACCGCGTGTTCGAATTCTGGGCGGGTCGCGCCGGTTCGGGCAAGACCCATGCTTGTCTGGAAAGCATCGCCGCCCTTACTCACGAATCGCCGCGAGGAGCACCGCTCATTTTGCTCGTTCCCGAGCAGGCCACGGCACAACTCGAATTTGAACTTGTTACGGAGCGCCAAATCCCCGGATATACCCGTGCGCGAGTTATTTCATTTAGTGGACTTAAGGCCGAAGCATTTGAGCAGTCCGGGAGCATCAACGCGCGAAGGATAGACGAGCAAACGCGAGTGCTTTTACTCCAACGAATTCTGCGGTTGAGACGCGATCAACTCCAATCTCTCTCATCGGGATCACTGTTCATTGGCGGCGCGGAAAAGATTCATCAGACGCTGCAGGAGTTCGAAAGGTACGGTTGGCGTGCGGCCGATTTGGCACGTCGGGCGAAGGAGCTGCGAGCTGAGCGTGAGCGAGTTGAAGGGGATACATCCCCGCCTAAATTGCTCGAACTC
>CAZPIK010000174.1:2803-8682 GCA_964586185.1 uncultured Candidatus Sumerlaeota bacterium
TTACCGATCTCGCGCTTATTTGGAGCGATTATTTGGAGCGGCTTCGCCAAAGGGAGTGGGTGGATGATGCGCTGGCGGGCGAGGCGGCGTTGACCCGCATCCGGGAGTGGAGCGCGTTTGATGGCGCGCAGATTTGGATTGATGGCTTCGCGTCCTTTACTCCGCACGAGCGGCGAATAATTGAGGCGATGCTGTTGCGAGCGCAGTCCGCGGTCATGACATTGTGCTGCGATCCTGAGGCATTGAGAACGGCGAGCGATATGGCACAAAAACGCCAAGCGATGGGCGCGCGACGACTCTTTGAGGGAGTTCGTGAAACGTATTCGACGTTATCGGCTCGCGCGATGGAACTCGGATGGACGGTGAGAAATATCGCCTTTCCGAAAGAGGGTTTCATGCCACGATTTCGAAATTCGCCGGAACTCGCCGACCTCGAACGGCGACTAGCGGACGGACTGCCGATTGAAAAAGTCTCGGAGGAAACCGTCTCATCTTCACTCTCAAGGATTGAATGCCACGAACTTCCGACACTCCGAGCGGAAGTCGAATTGGCTGCGCGACGGTTATTCGCATTTCATCAAACGCCGATGCGTTGGTCGGAAATGTCAGTCATCACTCGTGATCTCGCGACTTATGCTCCGCTCATTCGCGAGATATTTCCGAAATACGGTATTCCGTTTTTTTTGGATGAACGACGCAACATCACTTCACACCCACTCTCCCGATTGCTCGTCTCGGCATGTGAGATTGCCGCGCGGGGATGGCGAACCGAATCGGTCTTGTCGTATCTGAAGTCGGGACTCGCGCCGAATGCGTCTCCGATGGCGGTATCGCGAATCGAACGGATGGCGCGGGAAGGAAGATGGGGACCGAGAGATTGGCGCCGCAACGAATCATGGGAACGCGTGAAGGATAAGGCCGTTCAACGCGATTCTCTGTTCGAAGTGTGGAGAACCGCCGTAGCTCCGTTGCAGGAGTTTTGCCATGCGCTTTCGGCGGGAGAAAATCCCCCCGCGAGGGCGGTATGGCAGTTTCTCCAATCGGTGAAGGCCTCCGAGACGCTGAATCGTTGGATGGATCGAGCGCGCGAATCGGGTGACGAGGAGGCCGCGCTGATTCATTCGGCGGCTTGGTCGGAAGTGGTCGCGCTGGTGGATCGGCTCGAATTCCTTCACTCGGGCGAGGGGGAGCAACAGGACAGCGCGGAAGAAATTTTGGAAAGCGTTCAAGCCGGCCTCGCTTCAATTCGCGCCGGTGTTATTCCGCCGACGTGCGATCAGGTCTTGGTGGGTCAAGTGGATCGCACGCGGACTCCCCGCATTCGCGCGGCATGGGTGCTTGGCATGAATGAAGGGGCGTTTCCTCTTCTGCAATATGAGGATTCGATGTTCGGAGATCGCGAGCGGGAAATCCTTTCGTCGGGTGGCATGGAGACGAGCCCCGATTCGCGCCGAAAACTCGACACCGAGCGATTTTTGGTTTACATCGCGATGACTCGCGCTTCTGAGCAGTTGTTGGTATCGCGTTCCCGCACGGATGCCGCCGGATCGGCGACGGAACCTTCGGCGCAGTTCACGCAAATACGCTCGATGTATTCTTCAAACCTGGCGCCGGATGAATCTGGAGCTGTGACAGGTTTGTGGAACGCCGAAGATGATGCAGCCTATTACGCGCAAGCGTTTCACAAGGCGCGAATGGGTGATCCCGGCGAATTGTCGCAAATATTGTGTCAGGGAAAGGGTGGGATCGTACGTGCATCAAATGAACGATCGAAGCGGCGGATCAAAAAGATTTGGGCTGGTTTGAACCCATCAATCAAGGCTGGCCTCGATCTTGAAATTTCGCGTCGGTATTGGAAAGAAGTCACCGATCTTTCGGCGACTGCGCTCGAAGCTTATGCGTCGTGTCCCTACAAGTTTTTTGCCGAGAGGATGTTGAGACTCAAATCGGAAAAACCGGAATCGGTGAGTCCGATGGACCTTGGCACGTTCACTCACAATGTCCTGAAGCGGCTTTATTTGGAACTCAACGTGCGGGGTCGGCTCAATTGGGGTGAAGTGGATTTGGCCGCCGCCGATGCGATCATTGAAGGCGCGGCGTGCGAGGCCGAACAAACGGGATGGGGTGAATGGGTGGGGAAGGATGCCAGCGCGTTGCTCAGTCTGGGCGCGACGGTGCGGCGACTCAAGCGAACCGTTCGGGCGATGCAAGTTTTGGGAAAGCGATACGCGTTCGATCAGATATTAGCGGAGCATGAATTCGTTTCGTCGAAAAACGGATTTTGGATTTATCGTGATGACACCATTGCGCTGGGACTTAAGGGAACCATAGATCGCGCAGATAAATTGCGAGACGAAAATGCGATGTCAGGTTTCTTAATCTTTGATTTTAAGTCGTCGGGAAAAACATTCTCTGGGGAGAAACTGATGCATGGAGTTGATCTTCAATTACCCGCATACGCTCTCGTTTTCGAAAAGGAAACCGATGTCCAATCGATCGGATTCTTTTACTGGCCGATTTCAACCAACATCGTGGTGTTAGACGAAAGACACGCGGATAAGACTTTGGAAAAGGGTGGGCATTTTGCCAAGGACAAACTAAATGGAGTCTTTGATAGCGCCGCGGCGTTACAGCTCGATACACGGGTTGACCCGGGCGAGTCATCGCTCGCGTTCAAATTCAGGCGAACGACAAAAGAGGGCGGATTATATAAAAATATTGGCGGTTGGCTTCCGCCGAAAGGCTATCGAGAATTTCTCCATCACGTCGAAAGCCTGATGCAAGAGCGGGCGAAACAAATCGTCGGGGGTGAAATCGCCTCCATTCCGCTTCGTTCGAGATCGGAATTAGCCTGCGATCGTTGCGATTTCGGTGCGGTTTGCCGCATTGCCGAGTATCCGGCCGGAACCGAACGGCGCTTAACAAGTATGAGCATCAGTAATTTTAGGAATTATTGGGCCGCGAAGTCGGGTGAGAACGACGACAAATCCAAGATAGAAAAAACCATAAAGAAGAAGAGCGTTTCGAAGAAGGCGAAGAAGGAATGACTCAACCTTCTCCAGAACCCAACTTCGGGCCGCGTGAATGGAACGCGGCGCAGCGCGCGGCGATCGAGGACAGTCAATGCGATTTGCTCGTTTCGGCGGCGGCGGGTTCGGGCAAGACGGCGGCTCTTACCGAGCGAGTGGTGCGACTCGTCACTGAACCCGATGCAAGTAATCGTGGCGAACCCGCATCCATCGAAGAGGTGTTGGTCGTCACGTTCACTCGCAAAGCTGCGCGCGAGATGCGGCATCGGATTGAATCGAGAATCGCACAGCGACTTGCAGCGGAACGCAATAACGAGTTTTTGAGAGCCGCCACCGAAGCGTTGCCTCGCGCGCCCATTCAAACGCTCGACGCTTTCTGCGACCGCCTTGTTCGAAAATACTTTCATCGCGCGGGCGTTCCTCCGGCGTTCAGAAAAATCGAGCCACGAGAGGAGCGGGAGATTTATGCGCTTGCCGTACGATCTGTTATCGAAGAATCCGCCGAACCCAGTCAGAATGGCGATTCATTGAGGTATATCGTTTCGATCCTTTCTTCCGCCAATTGGGCAACGGAATTGCACGAAGCCGTTATGGAATTGATCCGCTATACCGGATCGCTGGCCGATCCTCGCGCGTGGATTTCATCTGTTCGAGATTGTTGGAACGCAACGCTGGCCGCCAACTCGCTTGACGGATTGCCTCATCGAGAAATGTTATTGGGAGGATTGAACGATTCGATCCGACGCATGGCCTTGGATTGGACGCGCATTTGTGATGAAGCCGCAATGCGAGGCGGAACGAATGTCGGGAATTGGCGAGAGATCATTCAAGAAATGACTGCGCTCGCGACGGCGGACGAGACTCAGGCGAAATCGCTTGTGAATCAGTTGTCACGCGCTACCGCTTGGTTCGAATCTCAATCGGTCATTTTGGAAAAAGCGTATTACAAAAAGGTGTGCGGCGAGACTTTATACGAAGACAAGGTTTTCGTTGAGCGCATCTTGAAACCCATTGCAGGGCGTGTCGAGAAATTTAGAAAGCATTGGCTCTTACCTGATCCGCAAGATTGGCTGGATCGCGAGAAGCTTGCGGCCAAACAGGGTCTGGCATGGCTGGAACTTGCCGAGCGAGTTGAACACCACGCGAACCAAATTAAATTGCGCCGGGGAGGACTCGGATTTTCAGACGTTACACGTAAAGCGATGGAATTGCTTACTGACGCGGATGGCGCGGGACCCTCCGAAATCGCTCGCGAGTGTCAGACGTTTTTCAAGCATGTCTTGGTGGATGAGTATCAGGACATCTCGCCGCTACAAGACGCGATCATTCGGCGGCTTTCCCGTTACGATGATCCTTCGCCGAACATCGCGCGGAATCTTTTCATTGTCGGCGACGCCAAACAGAGCATCTACCGATTTCGAAGGGCTGATCCCGCGCTTTTTGCAACCAAGTTGGATGAGCATGGATCGGATCCTGACGCGATGCCCAAACGTCGGATCAACATGCGGGTCAATTATCGTTCGAGGCCGGGGATTATCCGCGTAGTGAACTCCGTGTTTGAACGGCTCATGGATCGCGCTTTGGGCGGACTCGATTACGATGCCGACGCCAGACTCGATGCACAGCGCGCAGATCCGCCGGACGCCGATCGCGTTGCCGTCGAAGCGCGTTGGATTCTCGGTTCGACCGATGACGAAGAGGATTCGGACACATCGGACGAAATTGAATCGAACGACGATTCGACCGGAAGCAACGAAGAAGCAAAGGATTCCGAATCGCATGAGACGTATTCGCAAATTGAAACCGAGGCGGATTGGATAGCGCGCCGAATTCGTGAATTGACCGATCCTGCGAGCGGACTTGAAATTCGGGATACGGAGTCGGGGGAGTTGCGGCGCCTTCGCAAGAGCGACTGCGCGATTCTTCTGCACCGCTTGAAAAGCAATATTTCCCTTTGGCGTGACGCGCTTGAACGGCGGGGAATCAAGGTCGGCGGAAGCGAGCCGACGCGACTCTTTGAGCGGCTAGAAATTGCGGACGTGATGAGCGCGCTGCGGGTTGCGGATAATCCCTTGCGCGATATTCCTTTAGCCGCCCTCATGCGCTCCATGATGTTCGGTTTTAGTGATTCAGAGTTGCTGCAAATCCGAATGACTAAGAAGGATGGACCTTTTCATGAAGCCGTTTGGGCGGCGGCGGGTCGAGGGGAAGAATTGGCGCTGGCGGATACGCGCAAGGATCTCGCCGAAGGGGCGTTGAAGGAAAAGCTCGTTGCATTTCTTGACAAGCTTAGCGATTGGCGAATGCGCGCCGAACGCGCCGAACCCGAAGAAGCGCTGAACGCCATCATACGCGATACTGATTACGACGCGCATTTGATGGGATTGCCCGACGCCGCATCCCGATTCGGGCGGCTCGATGCTTTGCGAAAAATGATGCGTGATTTTTCTGCGCGCACGAACGGCTCAGGTGATCTATCGCGTTTTCTAACTTTTGCAGGGCAACAGGAGAAGGATGATTCCGACGATTCACCCGACGACGCGGATGAGGATCGCAATTCTGTTCGGATCATGACGATCCATAAGAGCAAGGGTTTGGAGTTTCCCGTCGTGTTCTTGCCAAGGCTCGACGCCAAGATAGATGCGGGAGCGAATCGAGGGCTCGCGCATTCGGAGTGGGTATTCTCGGCTGCGGGACTTTTTCTGAAGGCCGCCGATCCCGATCGCCACGTCAAACTTGAAACCTTGAGTCGCCTTGCATCTTTGCGGATCGAAGACACTGAAAGGAGGGCCGAGGCGATCCGGCTTCTTTACGTCGCGATGACTCGCGCTCGCGAACGATTGATCCTTT
>CAZPIK010000175.1:0-8668 GCA_964586185.1 uncultured Candidatus Sumerlaeota bacterium
GGTTTTCGACGTTTTGAAAAAGGATGACTTTCATGCGGCCAACTCCCGATACAGCGTTTCTGGGCTACTTGAGCGTCCATCAAGAACGCTTTTTCCCAAGCCCAAGCCCTTGACCCTCCCATAAATTGGCTGGAAATGCAACATTGTAATGTGGGCAAGAAGGTCTGACTTCTGAGTTGGGGGTTTGTGAATTGAATTGGAAATGTAGTACGATCCATCTCGGTGCTTGGTGAACGCTATGAAAAGGAGTTCGTCCGATGGAAGCGAAATCAAAACCTTTCGACTGCCTTGAAATGAAGAATCGCATCCATGCTCAGTTGGCGGAGCAGGACGCTGGATTGACCGATGACCAACGACGCGAACGGATCGAACGCGATCTGATGACGTCGGACGACGAAATCGCGCGCTGGTGGCGTCAACCGTGTAAGGATCGAATGTCTGCGGGAAACAACTCGCGGTCGTAATGAGATTCAGCGACGGAAATTGATTGAAACTACATGTTTGTCCTTATCCGCCCAGTCAATTGAGATGCTAGACGTTGGCCTGAAATGACGAGCAAAAGACTGAAGCAAAAAGCAGCAAGAGAGAAATCAGCTCGGTTTTGGATTGGCTTTGTGGAATCCAAAGTTAGACGCGGTGGTCTCGCGCTTGCATTACTTGATATATCTTACTTTTACTTTGTCTCCTTCGTGCTATTTAAACCGGATAAGGTAGTCCCGATTCTCACTGTGGTATTTGCCGCTGTTGCGTCACTCGCCTCAATTAGCTTTTCGTATGCACGAGTTTTGTCCGAAAACGATACTAGACGGACGTCCGTAGTTGAAGGGGGGAGATATCTTTTTCATGCTGTGGTCTCGATTATTCTTACTCTGGCCTTGAATGTCCTATACGTTAATATTTCCGCCCATCGCTTGATATTTCTACCTAGAGTTGTCTTTATCCCGATGCAAACATTCCTTGATGCGATGGCAATTATAGCTTGGTGGCTTAGTTGGGCTTTTGCTGTGCGCGCTTTTGTCGCGATTCATAAGGGCATTGAGAAGCTCAATCAAGCACTTTGGCCACCCGACAGTGAACTGAAGGTTTAGTTTGATACATATTACGTTTATATCCTTGGTCAACTTCAACCCTACCCTATGAAGCAAAGCGCGAAATCTGTGCTCGATTCTCAACTTTCCCAAGCGATGACGCTGGTTGGCGCTGCGCGGCATGGCGAGGCGCTCCTTCTCGGTTGTTCGGCAGGGGGGGATTCGATGGCGTTGCTCGATCTTGTCGCACGATATGCGGAGAAGAATGGATGCGAGATCGTGGTCGCACATTTTGACCACGCGCAACGACCGGAGAGCCGGGAAGAGGCGAAGTTCGTTGCTGCGAGATGTCGGGAGATAGGGTGTCGGTTTATTTCGGAGAGGTGGGAGGGGAAGAGAAATACGAGTAGGAGTAAGAGTAGGAGTGGTAATGGGAGAAATAGCGGAGGGAAGGGTGATGGTGCAGAGGTAAGCGAAGCGGAGATGAGGGAGGCGCGATACGCATTCTTCAAACGGGCGATGCGTAAGTCGAAGGCCGATTATCTTTTGCTCGCGCATCAAGCTGATGACCGCGCTGAAACATTTCTCATGCGGCTTCTTTCGGGGAGTGGTCCGACCGGGCTTGCTTCGATCCGCGCGCGGGAGACGGTCGAGGGGATGACGGTGCTTCGTCCTCTGCTCGGATTTCGTCGGGAGGAACTGCGGGAGCATCTCCGCTCGCGCAAGCTCGATTGGCGCGAGGACGCCTCGAACGAGGATGAACGACGCAAGCGGTCGTGGGTGCGTCGCGCGGTAATGCCGCTGCTCGATGAGCGGATGGGTCTGGAGGTCGCACCAAGAATCGCCCGTGCCTCGGAGCTAATCGAGGAAGAAACAGCCGCGCTTGATTCGTTGGCCGCATTCGCGCTTGCGAGGCTAACCTCGCCATCGCCCGCGCCACCCGCTGCTGGACAACTTTTCTTGAAGCGCGAAATCTGGCGTTCAGCCCCAACACCATTACGTCGTCGCCTGATTCGCGATTGGCTTTGGAATCTCGCCGCATCACCGCATCCGCCGACCTATGCCGCCGTGGAGGAAGCGCTTAAGTTCGCCGAGCGGTCGAAGGTTGGCCTCGAACTCCGAACAGTGGGGCGAATCCACATCGTCAAGCAAGCAGGGCGTCTCGTCGCGTTTGTGGCGAAAGTCGGAGAGCGAACACGGGCGCGCTATTTTACCCGCCAATGAATTTGTCATTCATCGCTCCGTTTGATAGATTCCGCGCGGCATGAGAACGGTAACTGGAATCGCCTACGCGCGCGCTGGCTTGCTCGGCAATCCATCGGATGGCTATGAAGGCAAGGCTATTGCGTTCATCGTCCGCAATTTTTCGGCGCGGGTTGAAATTGAGGAATCGGATCATTTTGAGATTGTTCGCGGTCCGGCGGATCAACTCGCGTTCTCCACATTCGGGAATTTTGTTGATCTTCTGAACGATCAGGGTTGCTACGGCGGAATCCGTTTGCTTAAGGGGGCAATCAAACGTTTTGTCGCGCACGTTGGAACGGATCGCCTCCCCAGCTCAAAAGGTGCGTTCATGATGAGCTATGAAAGTGACGTGCCGCGACAGGTTGGTCTCGCAGGATCAAGCTCTCTAGTGATCGCGACGATGCGCGCCCTGATGAAATGGTTCGAAGTCGAAATCGAACCGGCAACGCTTGCGGAAATCGCGCTCGCCGCTGAATTGGAAGAACTCGGCATTGCGGCGGGTCCGATGGATCGCGTCATTCAAGCTTACGAAGGCGCATTGCATATGGATTTCAAGCTGCCCAGAAGCGCGGCGTCGTACACGAGAATTGACCCTGCGATTCTTCCGCCGCTCTATATTGCCTACGATCCGCGTACGGGCGAAGTTTCAGGCAAAGTTCATAGCGACGTAAAGTTTCGATGGTTGCGGGGGGATGCTGATGTGCGCGAGGCGATCTCTGTGTTTCCGAAACTCGTGGATGAAGGATTGCCTTACCTATTGAACGGTGAGCGGGAGAAATTCATGCGACTCGTGGACACGAATTTCGACACGCGCGCGAAGATTTGGAAGCTTAGCGACCGCGATCACGAGATGGTGCGCATCGGTCGTGAAAAAGGCGCGGCGGTTAAGTTCTGCGGTTCCGGCGGCGCGGTGGTTGGCGTCATGCGCGAGGAAGCCATTTACCCCGCCATCGAAGAGGCGTATCATCGCGCGGGATACGAGACCGTGCGCCCCATCATTGCTGAAAGTTGAAAATCCAAACACAAATGAAAGCCGTCATTCTCGCCGCAGGGTTCGCAACCCGACTCCATCCGCTGACGCTCAATCAAGCCAAACCGCTGCTTGAGATAGGCGCGAAACCAATGCTCACGTGGATTCTTGAAAAGCTTCTCGCGATCAAGGCCGTTGACGAGGTATTGGTCGTTGGAAACGAGAAATTTCGCGAACAATTTGAAGCCTGGCGGCGTTCGATTGATCCACCCATTCCGGTTGTCATCTTGAACGACGGCTCCACGACCGACGATAATAAGTTGGGCGCAATCGGAGACATGGGTTTCGCGATGAAGCACATCGCGGGCGAACACGAACTGCTGATTGTTGCCGGAGATAATCTATTAGAGTTCGACTTGCCGAAGTACTACGAAATGTTCCATCGCGGCGGTCGTCCGCTTTTGCTCTTGCGCGAAATCGAATGCACATCAGCCCGATCTCGATATAACGAAGTTATGATTGACGAAGAAGGAAACGTGACGAGTTTTCGTGAAAAACCTCCCGATCCGAAGTCCAATCTGGTTTCCATCTGTCTCTACTTTTTTACGCCCGAGATCAAAGCGAAGATCGGTGAGTATCTGGAGCAGGGCAATAATCCCGACGCGCCCGGGTATTTCATTCAGTGGCTTGTAAAGCAAATTCCCGTCAAGGCGGTTCGCTTTGAGGGCGGGTGGTTCGATATCGGGAATTTGCAAACACTTGAGGAAGCTCGCCAGCGGTATGCGGCTCGCACCTCATGATTCCTTAACGCATTGAGGATGGTTTCATTCATGGATTGGCTCCATCCACGCAATTTTTCAAAGCCCGAAAAAATCTGGATTGTTGTGTATGCTTTGCTCATCGCACTGATTTCAACAGCGCCTTATGTGCTATTTTATTTTCTGACGCCGCCGCACCAACAATACGTGTGGGCTAGCTCACTTTATTATGACGACTATTTTCAATATTACGCATGGGCGAAACATATCGCAGCTGGAGATTGGCTCATTCGTAACTACTATACGGAGAATCCCGACTCCTCATTCGCACTTTTCAATCCATGGTTTCTGTTACTGGGTTGGACCACACGACTATGTGGCAATGTTTACTTCGCATCACACGCGCTCCGAATTCTCGCTGTCTTTGCTTTCTCTTATGTCTCCTACTCTTTTCTCGCGCTATTTCTGAACAGCGGCTTATCAAGGAAAATTGCGCACGTACTATTGCTAGGTGGGGGCCTCGAATATCCCTACTATTTTTTCTCCGTCCATTTCTTTCCCGATTTTGTTCGGCTTCCGTCGCCGCTTGCCGATCCTTATACATTCAAGGTGTTATATCGCTATGGTCATTTGACATTGGCTCTCACAATTCTTCTCTTTGTGATGGGTTGTTACGCCAACTCAACAAGCCGGGATAAGGACTCTTCTCGAAAATATGGAATTGTGGCATATGTGTTCTTTGCCGCCCTGATGTTGGGATTCATTAATCCCTACTATGCGGTTCTCGTATTGGGCGTTGTTGTTGTTTGTTTCGTATATGAGATCTTATGTGGACATAAAGGAAAGATGTCTTTGACAATTGCCATCTGTGCGGGATGTGGAGGCGCGCTTGTCCATTATTACCTGCAATCATTTACCGGAATTGCATCTCAAATCGCTTTCGACGATCCCATCGGTATCGGGGACCTCGCGCTTTATTTCGCGCCGATCTTGCCTTGGGCGATCTTGGGCGCCCTGAAATTCCAACGCTTGGACATGAATACTCCTGCAATTACCGCCTCATCCGTATTGATTGTATGGTGCGCGACGACATTGCTCTTTGTTTTAACACCAATTGCATTTAGGGCGCGCCTTGTGTTCGGCTTACAATTCCCGCTGATTATCTTTGTGACGAAGTATCTCGAAAATA
Source organism: uncultured Candidatus Sumerlaeota bacterium (assembly GCA_964586185.1). GTDB lineage: Bacteria > Sumerlaeota > Sumerlaeia > MVZB01 > JAJFLK01 > CAZPIK01. The sequence continues at coordinate 5,191 of CAZPIK010000175.1, forward strand.
ACCAGCCCTTTGGTTATACGCGCTGGCCGGTTTACGCTTTGCTAGTTATTGAAATGCTATTTACGGGAGCAAAGGAAAACGTTGAGTATCGCCAGGCGGAAAAGGGGCGAATTGATTTGTCGCTCCTCGCGGCATTTGCATTTCTCGACTCGCGAGCACAGCCCGGTGATTGCGTCTTCACGACGAGCAATGTGGGAAACCTTCTACCCGCCTATTGCACTGCACAATCCTACGTCGGTCATAGTTTTCAGACGGAGAACTTTTACGAGAAACAACAACTTGCCGATCGCTTTTTCATGAACATGAGCGATTCGGAGCGCTTGCAGTTGCTAACGGCCATTAAGGCGAAGTATGTGCTCGCTCCGCCGATGCACGAATCTCTGCGCGCGGCCTTTGCGTTGCCCGATTGGCAAACTGTGTATGCGGAATCGGGCTATCTTGTTTATGAGCATCCCCTTCCCCTTCATGATGCATTTAAGGGGAAGTGAACGGATATACCATGAATTCAAGACTTCGAGTACTTTTTCATAAGCGGCTCAACATTCATCTGCTACTGTCGGGAATTGCGCTGTGCATGTCGATGACGGCGTGCGGCAAACGGGAAAGTACCCGATTCAAAGGACACGTCGGCATCGTCAACGATGTGGCCTTTTCGCCGTTCGGCAACTCGATTGTTTCGGCGGGCGGAGACGGATCCATTCGCGTCTGGAATCTTCAGACGAGTCTTTCGACGCTCGAAATCAAGGCACATCCCAGTGGCGCGACTGCGGTTGCCGTTTCGCCCGATGGTCATCGAATTCTTTCTTCCGGCGCAGATCAATTCATTCGATTGTGGGACGCCGGTAAAGGCGATGAGATTCGCAATTTCGGCGAAGGACTTGGCGCTCAGAATAAACTTATCTTTTTGAGTGACGGTCATCGCGCGCTTTCCGGAGGCATTGAAACCGCCTTGCGACTCTGGGATTGCGAGACGGGCGAATTAATCCGCGAGTATGATTCGCCCGCGTTCGATTTTGCGCTCATGCCCGACGGCACAAGCATCCTGATCGCCTATATCAATGGATTGCGACGGCTTGATCTCCAGACCGGAAAAGAGACTCGCGCGTTCGATTTTCCGACGGAAACAATTTTTTCCATTGCGGCTTCACCCAACCGAAACGAAGCCTTTTCTGGAGGAGCAGAAATCGTACGTTGGGATACCGCGACAGGCAAGCAAACTGGAGCGTTCAAAGGGCACAAGGGAAGTATCAAGAGCATTGCGGTTTCGCCCAATGGCCGATTGGCGATTTCATCCGATTCGAGCGGGTCAGTTCGGCTTTGGGATATGGAAAAGAACGAGCAGCTTATCTCGTTCAAGGGGCATTCGGGGCCAGCCAATCGAGTCGTATTTGCTCCTGATGGAAATCGCGCGGCGTCGTGCGGCGATGATGGAATCGTGCGAGTATGGGAATGGGGCGCAACTCAACCAGATTCAATCGCAGCGCCCGCGAAGACTCCGTTGCCAAAGCCGGAAAAAGAAATCGCCCTCGTTTCACCAACAGTCACACTCATTCCCGCAGATTCGAAACCCCTCGCGCCAAGCGCACCGATACCGACAACAGCGCCAGAGCCAGAAGTAAAACCGACGGTTGATATTGAGCAAACCATTTCCATGGTAGTTCTTGCAGGAACCCCCACGAATCCTGCTCCGCAGATCAATCCGCCGATTGAAATTCGCCGATTCGAGGGTCACTCTGGTACGATCCGGTCGGTTATGTTCGCACCCGATAGTCGAAAAGCGGTTTCAACGGGCGATTTAACCGCGCGTATTTGGGATTTGGATACTGGGAAAGAACTGCGACGACTCGAGGGTCACACGAAAGAAGTTGCGGGCGCGAATTTTTCGCCAGACGGTAACAAAATATTGACTGGTGGCGAGGATCGCTCGCTTCGGCTTTGGGACGCGAACGATGGACGTGGATTGCTTTTGATGAACCCCAAGGGCGAACATATCGTGAGTTGCCTCGCTTTTTCACCCGACGGTCGTCGTGCCGTTTCGGGCGGTCGAGATAAGACGCTGCGCATTTGGAACGTCGAGAGCGGCAGTGAATTGAAGCAATTGGACGGCCATAAGGATACGATTTTGTCCGTCGCGTTTTCACCCGATGGTCGTAAAGCCATTTCCGCAGGATTGGATCAGACCCTATGTATCTGGATCGCGCAGTCCGGCAAGCGCGACCGGACCATCGAGTTGGATAAGGCAATCGGAATCGTCTGGGGCGTCGCGTTTTCACCCGATGGGAAAAGAGCGTTGACCGCGAGCAGCGATAAATTTATCCGACTTTGGGATGTCGAATCGGGAATGGAAATTGCGCGTTGGTCGGGACACGAGCGCATCCCGCGTTGCGTGGCGTTTTCTCCCAATGGCAAAAGCGCAATTTCGGGGGGAAGTGATCAAACGATTCGGCTCTGGAACGTCGAAACTGGCGCGACGTTGCACGTTTATGAAGGACACACCGACGCCGTGACCTGCGTGGCCTTTTCACCTGATGCACGCTTTCTGATTTCAGGAAGCGCTGATCGGACTCTCCGACTTTGGGGCGCTGGCGAATAACCGCTGCGCAAAATAGCATACATGCATCACCACGACATCGTCATCATCGGAGCCGGAGCCGCCGGACTTTCCGCGGCAATCTTTGCCGCCGAAGTCGCGCGTGATCGCAATATCAAAATCCTCGTGCTTGAAGGTGCGAGTAAGCCCGGTGCGAAGATTCTGGTAAGCGGTGGCGGAAGATGCAACGTCACGAACACTCGCGTTACGGAAAACGATTTCTTCGGCGGACCACGGACGATCATTCGCAAAGTGTTGAAGGCATTTGACGAACAGCATACGTTGGAATGGATGGCCGGAATGGGCGTTCCTCTCAAACTTGAGCCGACCGGGAAATATTTTCCGACGACCGACAAGGCGCGGACAGTTCTTGATGCGCTGCTTCATCGCGTGGATGAACTTGGTGTTGAATTGAATTGCGGCGCGCGAGTCGAAGAGGTCGAAGCAGCGAGCGATGGATTCACTTTGCGAATGGCCAAGGGAATTGCGCCCATTCGCGCCCGCCGATTGATTCTCGCCGCGGGCGGACAAGCGTTGCCCAAGTCAGGCAGCGATGGATGGGGTTACAGAATTGCAGGGCAACTCGGCCATAGCGTTATTCCTCTGACCCCTGCGCTGGTTCCGCTCATCTTGGAGAGCGGCAAAAGTTTAGGCGGTCGGTTCGCGGAATTCAGCGGCCTAAGTTTCGATGCGAGGCTGGCGTTACGTGATTCGCGGGGCAAGTCGCTCCATGTAAACAATGGATCATTGCTCTTCACGCACTTTGGCATAAGCGGACCGGTCGTGCTTGACGCATCGCGTCACTGGCTGCGTGCGCGGCTCGAACATCCGGAGGAAAAATATGCGTTTGTCATGGGAGCGAGCCAACTCAAAAACGAATCCGAAGCG
>CAZPIK010000176.1:0-8665 GCA_964586185.1 uncultured Candidatus Sumerlaeota bacterium
CGCCAACTCATACTGCGACTCGAACCTTACCCGTTGATCCGCGTGCATCAGTAACTCGCCCAACTCCAAATCGGTCTTTTTCGTCACGCCTTCCAACAATACCTTCTTCGTATCAGCAACGCGCGGATCGGTTTTCGCCGCAGGATCGAAGATGCGCCAGATGCGTCCCTTCATCGGCTGATCCCAACCTTCGGTCCAATCGGAAACGTAGAGGCCGCCCTCGATACCGAAATCGCAATCGGTCGCGAGGACGCCCTTAATAAAAGTCTCCGCGTTTGCGAGTTCGAACGAAGCGCCCTTGGGGTTCGCCACAAATGAGTGAACGAGGCTTCCGCCCGCGCCGCCTTTGAAATCGCTCAGGAAGAAATGCCCCTTGTAGTTGTCATTAAGTCCCGTGCCGGGGTAATAGGCGAGGCCGGAGGGACCCTGCGCAAAGTTCGTGATCGGCGGGACGATGTGCGCGGCCTGACCTTTCCATTGCGGATGCCAAATTTTCTCGCTGTTCCACGCGCCGCGCGCGGTCGGCTTCGTAAACCACTGCCAGCCGTAGGTCCAGCCGCTGTCGCCCCCTTCGACCAAATAAACCCAACGCGCCTTGTCGCCGCCGTCGGAATTATTGTCGCCGGTGAACAGATTGCCGTAATCGTCAAAAACGATTTCCTGCGGATTGCGGAGGCCGGAGTGAAAGACTTCCAACTCGCTGCCGTCGGGGTTGCACCGCAGCACGGCGCCCTTATCGGGATAGAAAAGATGTTTGCCCTCTTTTGTCGTGACGTTGAATCCGCGGTCGCCGATGGAAAAATAAATCCGCCCGTCGGGACCTTTGCGGAGACCATGCATGTCGTGCCCAAGGAATCCGATATGGACGCCGTAACCGGTCGAAAGCGATTCGCGTTTTTCCGCGACGCCGTCGCCATTTTCATCGCGCAATTTCCAGAGGTCGGGAATGCAGGTCCAATAAACGTCGCCGCGATCCACGAGAATTCCTGAACCGATTCCATCGAGCGCGTGGTTAAACCCATCGGCAAAAATCGTCGCCTTGTCGGCTTTGCCATCGCCGTCAGTGTCGGTGATCTGACGGATACGATCATGCCAGCCGGAGTAGGACAGAAACTCCCAACCCAAATTTTTCTTCATCGCGGCGAGGCGGTCCTCAATCGTCCGGCAAGCTTGGTCGTCGGCGAGCCAGCTCATGTGACCGCGCATGTCGGAGACCCCTTTGTGATGCCGAAACGTCTCGGCGACGTAGAATTTCCCTTGGTGGTCAATATAGAGGCAGACGGGATTGGCGAGCATCGGCTCGGCGGCGAAAAGCTCGACCTGCATCCCCGGCGCGGGCTGGAACTTTTTCATCGCCTTCTCGGCTTCGTCGGAAGCGGGCTTGATCGCGGGTTCGAAAGGCTTAAGCGCAGGAACACCCTCCGCGAAAATGCCTAACGGCATGAAGAGCATTGCGCCCAGCCCCAAAATTCCCAGCGCAGGTAAGCGGAAGTTTCGAATCGAATTCCTGGGAGCGCGCGTGCCCCCACGCGCAAGAGCCGACGAGGACGTCGGCGCTCCCGGATTCATTCCAAAACTTGATGATAAAAATGCAATCATGATGGTGCCGCTCTCCCGCCCGTAGTCGTGGGATCGCACGGCCCTTCGCGTGGGTCGAAACTGCGCGGCGCGCCATGCGGATCGCCCGTACCCTATCGCATTCAGGAGGCGGCATCAAGGGAGAGCCGAGAATCTGATCGCTATTCCGGCCACTCATTCGCCGATGCCACTGTGGACGAAGATCGCACGGTTTGATCATCGACATGGGCGGATAAAAGCACCATACCGCTTCCCATGCCGAGGACGATGACGACCACAACAACCCAAAACCAAGGGAACTCCCGTCGGTCGGTCCCAAACTCGGCCTCGCGCAGCATTTCCCGCTCACGGTTACGCTTCATTCGGTTCTTGAGGCTCAGCGGATGATCGGAATTTTTTGCGGATACCATGACGATTACCTTTCGACTTGGGGTGAAGCGCCTTCCCGTTTGTCGCGAACGGGAAGGCGCGGAGGATGGGATGGAGTAGGGGTGGGAGGGAAAAAGCAGACGCTCGGGAAAGGGAGACTTCCCCTAGTAAACGCCCGCACCGAGAGAATTTCCGTTACCGACAGTCTGACCGTTGATCATGTAACGCCCTTCGCCGACGGCTCCGCCAAAGCGATAGACGTCTCCGATGCTCGTAGTCCCATTCGAGGGATCATAATCGGTGTAACAAAATGGCTGGCCTTTGCTGTTGAGCGCCGTGCTGGGTGGGCCTTCCTTGACGTTATTCGCAGGCATGAACGGAAAGCACTTGTAGCCCATTCGCGCGCGGCTGCCATCGGGACCGACTCCAATCGCGACCCAGGCATGAACCGCTCCTGTGATTGGGAAAACAACGTGCGAATCCTGATGGTCGGCCGTATTGATCGGAGGAGCGCTATACGACCAGGAACCCGATCCGACGCGATAACTGATGGCGCCAGCGCCCGAAACTGCAACCACGTTGGAAAAGGGATCATGTGGTAGCGAGGTGATGTAGGAAATGGGCGACGTGAGATAAAGGAGTCCGTTGGCCGCCAGAGCAAATTCTGGGGCGTTGCGGTCGCCTGCCGCCGGACCCACGTCATTCGTATCGAGGCTCGAATCGCTATCCTTGACGTAGGAATTGTTATCCACGAAGTAGGCTTCCATGGCCGTGGCTAGGGTGCGCAGATCGGATTTGACGCGGGAAACCTTGGCGCGGGTTTGCGCCTCCAGAAAGTTCGGCACGGCGATGGCAGCAAGAATCGAGATAATCGCTACGACAATCAGTAGCTCGATCAAGGTAAAAGCCCTAATAGGCTTGGGCAGGGTGTTCATGAATGTTTCTCCCTTTACAATTTCTGTGCGGAATACCGCCTATGGCTTCGCTTCCGCATCCGTGGGGCAGATCATGGCGGCATTACGTTGGGTTCTAGCGAGTCCCTCATGAAAAAACGGTTAGCCAAGAAATAAATTTGACTCCCGCGACCCGATTTTGGGACGATCTTCGTTTGCCCCCTGTGCGGGAGCCTGATTGAACGCCTCCGGCGGAGGATTGCCGCGACCATGCAACTTCATGACTTCAGACACCATCCGGTGATCAAGTTCTTTCTCTACATCGTTTTCTTTGTGGTCATCATCGCTTTTGTATTCGCCTATGGGTGGAACGCCGCAAGCAGCAACCGCGCCAATGCCGAAGCCAACTTCGCCCGCTATCAATCGTCGGATCCGCTTGCCTTTCTCCCTTGGCGGAAATGGGAATACATTTCGGTTAATGAAGTTCGCGCCTCGCGTGAGCAAGTGGCACAACGTAAGTTCCGAATCCTTCCCCAGCAGCTCATGCAATTTCTTGCGCAGCAGGGTCAAATGCCCCAATGGGCGACGGATGAAGAAGCGGTTCAGCTCGCGATGGACAATCGCATTCTTCGCGCCGAAGGCCGTCGTCTTGGGATCGTCGTTTCGCGCGACGAAATTATTGGTGAACTTAAGCAACAGTACGGCTCGAATCCCGCCATGCTCGATCAGGCCGCGATGCAAAAGGGAATGACGGTTGATCAGTTTATTGACTACCTGACTGAAGAAGCGGCCGCCGCGCGGGTGAAGGGCTTCATTGCGAATCAGGCGAGAGCGTCGCTCTTTGAGTTGTGGCAGGAGTTCCTGCTCGCCAAAGAGAAGATCACGCTCAAGGTCGCCGCGTATCCCGTCGAGCATTACGTTTCCAACGTGCAAGTTTCCGAAACCGATTTACAGGAATACTTGGACAAGAATGTCGAGGCTTATCGCGTTCCGACCAAGCGGCGATACGCTTACGCCAAAGTCACGAAGGAAGAATTGCGGCAGACCGTCGCGCCGACACCTGAAGATGTAAAAGCCCACTACGAGAAAAATCAGGAAGCGTTCAAAGAGTCCGATGCTGTCAAGGTTGAGGAGTTTTTCATACCGGTCTCCGCGGATCAACCCTCGACTGCCGCGCTGGAACTTGCGAATAAAGCATATGCCGCCGCCCCCGCCGCAACCGAATGGAATAAACTCGCAGACGAAATTCAGGCGGCCAGTCCCGAGAAAAGCATTTACTACCGCGCTCAAGATTGGATCGAGCGAAGCGACGACGCCAAGCGAATTTACGGGCAATCTTATGTAGAATCCGCATTTACGCTTGCCGATAACGTGATCAGTTCGCCCGTTCTTGGTCCGACCGGATATCACGTCATGCGACGGATCGAGCGACGCGCCGAGGGGGTTCCGGCGTTGGATACGATTTACGCAAAGGTTGAGAGTCACTACAAAGACTCGAAGGCCGACGAACTCTTCAAAGAAAAACGCAAGACGCTGGAGGCCGAGGCGCTCAAGTATAGCGCGGTTAAGGATTTTGCCACTGGCGTCGCCATCAAGGACGAACTCACGACGCAGGTCACCGTTACAAATTTGAATATCCCCGGTGTTGGCGCGCTTCAAGAACACGCGGCCTATATCCGCGCAATGAAGCCCGGCAAGATGAGCGAGCTTATTCCGATTCCGTCGCAGAATCCCGACACGCTTTGCGTGATCGAGGTCGCGGAGGAAACGGAAAGTTATCTTCCAAAACTCGACGAAGTTCGCGCCGCGGTCGAGGAGCAGGTCAAAAAGTTGAAGGCTGGTGAACTTGCTCTTGCCGCCGCCGAGGCCGCTCGCAAAGCGGTTGAGGGCGGTGCCGAGTTCGACGTCGCCGTCGCCGATGCGCCGAAAGCCGCCGTCGAATCCAAACCGTTCACGCGAGTTGAATCGGTGGACGCGCTCGAAGCGCCGCTGATCGGTTTCGCGCAGGAAAGCCGCGGAATCGTTCGTGGGAGCGTCGGCGTCAGCCCTTATGGCGAGGATCAAAGCGCTCCTCTTGGGTACGCCGTATGGCGGGTGAAATCCTTGGCCGAACCGACGCGCGACGAATTCACGGAGCAACGCCGTTCGTTCGAGGCCGATTATCTTGGCCTTATGGGCGCGACGCTCGTTGAAGAATGGCTCGCCGACAAACGCAAAGAACTCGGCTACGAGTTGCTTTACAAAACTCCGGACAAGTCCTGAATCGCCCGCAAAATCTGATACTTATTCCAGGGTCGAAACGATTCTGTCCGGCCTCGAATAGATCGTCATTGTCTTCTCTCGAATAAATCCCGCGAGCGTCATATTGCTTTCGCGGGCTAATTGCACCGCAAGCGACGACGTTCCCGAAACCGCACCAACAACCGGTATCGCGGCCATCAGCGCTTTTTGGACAATCTCAAAACTGATCCGCCCGCTGACCATCAAGAATGCGCCATCCAACGGCCACGTCCCGGCCATCGCCGCGCGCCCAATGATTTTATCCACCGCGTTGTGACGTCCAACGTCTTCGGCGAGATCGAGCCGATGCCCTTCGGGATCGAACAGCCCCGCCGCATGGAGTGATCCTGTGCGGTCGAAAACGCCTTGCCCTTCGCGCAAGAGCCGCACGGCGTTGAACAAAATTTCGGGACCCAATTTCCAATCGCCCTGGATCTCCGGCGCGCGCTTCGTAAGCGATTCGATCGTCGCCTTGCCGCAAATCCCGCAAGAGGAGGAGGCGTAGAAATTTCGCTTGAACTGCTCGGAATCGAACGCGACCCCGCCCGCGAGCGAAACGTTGACGACGTTCATCGCTTCGCCCGTCGCCTCGTCGCGACATGAGACAACAGCGCCGATTTGATCGGGCGCAGCGACAATTCCTTCGGTCAGCATGAACCCGGTTGCGAGCGCAAGATCATCGCCCGGCGTCCTCATCAGAACGGCGAGCGGCGTTTCCTTGACACGAATCTCCAGCGGCTCCTCGACGGTCAGTTCATCGCTCGCGCTGACCCATCGCCCATCCGCGCGACGAACGACATCAAGGGACTGAACGCGCTTGTCGGGCATGACGCAAAATCGAAAGCTAATAGCTCACGTTCTCCCAGTTTCCCGATTCCATGGAGCGGTAGCCCGCGTCGAGGAGGAGGTTGACGATGTATCCGTCCTCGAACGTTTCGCGCGGGGGACGGCCTTCCAAGAGGCAATCCACAAAGTGCCGCATCTCGCCTTGGTAGCCGTAGGTGAACGCTTCTTCGGGAAGCGGAAACGTCCAGCCGGTTTCTGATTCAGCCTTTTCGATCAGGTAGCCCGTCCCCGGTAAGCTGAAGGTCGTGATCGGAGTGTGGCGCGTGACGTCGGTGAAGATCACCCCTTGGCTTCCGTGGATTTCGTTGCGGAGGTCGAGTCCGCCGCGCGCCGACCACGAAAGCTCGCAATGCCCGAGTCCGCCCCCCTCGAATTCCATAAGCAGGAGCGCGTTGTCCTCGGCGTCGGTCTTATCGTGATGCGTAAGCCGCGCGCCCCACGCCATGACCCGTTTCACCTTTTTTCCCTTGCCGAAAAAATATCGCGCCGCCTCGACGCAGTGGCACCCCAAGTCGTTGAGTGCTCCGCCGCCCGTATTCTCTTTTTTCCAGAACCACGGCATGTGCGGTCCGCCGTGGGCTTCGCGCGAACGGACCCAGAGCACCTCGCCGATGGCTCCTGCTTCGATTTGTTGTTTGGCCTTCACAACCGCCGGAGCGAAGACCTCCGTTTCGGCGTAGCCGTTGAAAACTTTGGCTTTCTCTACGGCTTCAAAAATGCGGCGAGCTTCGTCGGCGTTTCGGGCGAGCGGTTTCGTGCAGACGATGGCGCGTCCCGCCTTCGCGAGTTTCACGCAGACTTCCTCGTGCTGGAAGTTCGGCAGCGCGACGATGAAGAGATCAACATCGTTCCGCGCGATGACGGCATCAAGATCGGTCGAAGTTTCGGGAATCTTCCACTTCGAGGCGAGCCGATGCGCCGTCGCCTCGGTGCGCGAATAGGCGACGACAACGCTCTGGCGGTTGACGTTGGCCAGACCCTGCATATAAAACTCGGCGACGAAACCCGATCCGAGCATGGCGATGCGAACGTGGTTCATGAACTTCCTCCAAGAATGGAAAAGAATTAAACGCATCGAGTACAAGATGCAAGGACGCAAGCCAAACGAACCGTCGGTAAGGCTAGTTGACCGAAAAATGAGTCATGGGATTTAGACTGGTAATTAGGTTTGGCGCGGCATTGGAGTTCAGAAGGGCTTTAACTCCTGCGATAGACTGGTAGAAGGAATGTCGCACCGTAATTTATGCCCGACGTCGGAATACTGATATCCAACTCCCAGTAGCTGGCGGGATCATTGACAAGATTGGTGCTACAGTCCTCCTTTGGAAGATCAAAGGAAATCTTCAAGAGTTCCGGTGCGCCTCCGCGATACTGACGATCGCTGACTTTCAGCTTCAGTGAATCCGAATAAATCGAACGGCATACGACACGTTCCGTATATGAGCGTGTTCCGGCAATGGGTGACTCGTATTGTTCCTGGATAAAGCGGATTCGACAATCAACTTCCGTACTCACTAAGGAAGCCGTCGGCTGCCAATAGACGTCCATCGGTTCGCCCAGGAAGAACGGAAAGCGCCCAAGCTCAACTCGTGGGATGCCGTATTTTACCATTCGGAGGAGTAAATAGACGCCCTTGATCGTAAAAATCAGTAGCAGGACCATGATCGCTCCAAAAATTACAATTGCTACTGTAGTTGCGCCCCATTTTCGTTGGGCAAATGCGATGGGGATTCCATAGATAAATGGCCAAATGAGGCAACTAATGAAGATCGGAGCGACCAGATACTCCAAAGCGACGTTAAACGACTGATCATAGGAATATTGTCTATTCCATGGATAGTCGAACGACCAAGGTCTTCTAGGCATTGATGGCTTAAGGTTTTTTCTTGAAGAATGGCGCTTAACATCTTTGATTCCCTTTATAAGCAAGTAAATGCACATGAATAATAACGAGCCGAAGCTGGGGATAAGATGGTATGGCGAAATTTTGAGAGACGGAAACGTAGTGCGTCCGTCTAAAACTGCGACCAAGAAAGAAGAACTCAGGATCAGTAATACAATGATACTCATGCAGATACTCGGCCAGCCAGCGAGGCTTAGTTCCGTATGCGCCAATCGAACGCCGCTGCGGGTCGGGTGAAATGAAAGTGATTCGTTATCCTGCGATGGCATGTTCTACGTTTTGAATGAAGAGATCGCACAATCCGGGCCGACGATCCTCAAAATAACGCGCGGCCTGCTCGTACTCATCAAGGTCTTCGGGCTGAAACTCGTGTCTCATCGAGAGATCGCGCGACGGACTCTTTCCAATGCCTGATCGGCGGGAATGGTTTTCACTCGACCGGAACGCACGTCATCGAGTCGCCGACGTGCCTCGTTCACCCACAAGTCACGAATACGTTCATCCTCGACGGGATCAAGGCTTTCTACCAATCTATCGGCCAAAAGTGCCCTTGAGTCCGCGGAAAGCGAGAGGGCTTCTTCCATGATCTGTTCGAAAGTTAGCGACATATCTCAAGGATATAAGCATCAGCTACTGGATTCAATGCTTAATGCCCCAAATGTACTTTCATCTGTCCAAAATTCCCTCTTGCGGCATGAGCGAGTTCGCATAGAATGCACTCATCGAACGCAGCGACCGGGCGGGTGCGGCTTGTTCCGAATTCCCGTCCGTGGCGCGGCGGTCGGAAGCATCGGGA
>CAZPIK010000177.1:0-8591 GCA_964586185.1 uncultured Candidatus Sumerlaeota bacterium
TGATCCGGCGCACTACTTCTACCGTGAGGTTGCGGCCTCGCAGCATTCATCGAGAAAGAAGGATGTGAACGAATCCAATAAACCTACAACTTATTCACACCCGGTTTTCCGACTCTTCCGCCTATTTAGATAGGCCTTTAGCCATATGCCGTCGGCGCTTTCATGATTGACCCGATTTGGGCCGCGAAAAGTCACAAAAGGCACAGAACGATTTTACTTTTGCGCCTCTTGCGCCTTTTCGCGGCTAAATTCAAAGCTTGCCTACAGACTTAACGAGATGCACGCAAGTCCCGAATCCGACTTGAATCGGCTTGGGGTATCGTGGGACAATGGAAACGAGACTGCGGATGCAGGGGAGCGGAAAATGAAATTCACACGGCCATCAGGATTGCTCGGCTTACTCGGGGCGGCGGGGTTTATTGCCTGCGCGCTGACGGGTGCGCGTGCCGAGGAGATCACTTATGCGGGCAAGGTCGCCTCGATACTGCAGAAGAATTGTCAGGAGTGCCATCGTCCCGGACAGGCCGCGCCGATGACGTTCATGAACTACAAAGACGTGCGCCCCTGGGTGAAGTCCATCAAGAAGGTTGTCGCGGATCGAACCATGCCCCCATGGCACGCCGATCCCGCCATCGGCGAATGGAAGAACGAACGCCGCCTCTCTGACGACGATATTAAGACGATTCAAACTTGGGCTGATGCGGGCGCTCCGATGGGCGATCCCATGGATTTGCCTCCCGCGCGCAAGTTCGAAAAGGGTTGGCAGATCGGCGAGCCGGACGCGATTTTTACTTTTTCAAAGGATCAGCAGCTTCCCGATTCGCTTGAAGACGATTACCGATACGTCGCGATGAAGACGAGTTATCGCGAGGATCGGTGGCTGAAAGCGATCGAATGCCGTCCGGGGAATTACGACGCCGTTCATCATATTATCGCTTTCACCATTGCGCCGAATGTCAAACTGGGCGGAGGAATCGGGAGTCTGACGGACGGCGCGAACCTTCTCGGGGGTTACGCGCCGGGGATGAATCCTTTTGTCTTTAGCGATGGCGTCGGAATTCTGCTTCCCGCGGGCGCGACGATCATGTTCCAAATGCATTACCACAAGGAACCTGGTGCGGGATCGGCGACGACAGATCGTTCGAGCGTCGGGATCAAATTCGCCGATTATCCGGTGAAGCAGCAGTATCGTGCGGGAGCCGTGTTTAATCCGCTGGTTGCGATCCCGCCCAACGCCGAGAACCACGTCATCAACGCAATGATGGTCGCGCCGGAGGACATGGAACTTCGAACGGTGCTTCCTCACATGCATCTGCGCGGAAAGAACATGAAAGTCTGGGCGAAGCTCCCCGACGGCACGGAAAAAGACGTGATTTGGGTTCCGGCTTACGATTTCAACTGGCAGACGATTTACGAACTCAAGACGCCGATGCAGTTGCCGAAGGGGACGAAACTCTATGCCAAAGCGACCTACGATAACTCGGCCAATAATCCGAACAATCCCGACCCGAATCAGACCGTGCGGTTCGGCGAAGAAACGACCGCCGAGATGATGTTTGCGTTCATCAGCTACACGCGCCCCGGCGAAAACCTGAACAAAAAAGACCCCAGCTTCATGCTCGTGGGCAGCGCGGGCCGATAAATGCGGATTCGTTTTTCAAGCGGTCTTAATGCGTTCAACCTTGAGCGCGCGGATGATTTCACGCGCGCGGTTTCGCTCATGGCGGCCCGGGGGGCGCTCGGCATAGCGATCGAGTTGATAGAGTTCGAGCAGGCCATTTAGCGGCGTCGAAATTCGACCGGATGCTTCCACGAGTCGGATGAATTCCCCTGCCGTCTGATGAGGCTTCCTCTGGAATCCGAGTCGCTCCAAACGTTCAAGCAATTCGTCAAAATAATCCACACCCGTGCCGCCTTTGGAATGACGGCGAATCTTTCGACCGATCCAAACCGCGGCAAAAATGAATCCAAGTATCACGGCGGCATCCACGACGCGGTTCATCGCCATTTGAACTGGGTCGGTGTTGTTGGCAAGCCGATCGTTCTGGCGACCGGGATTGGAGAGCTTCGGTCGAAACGTGTTGCGCGCGTATTCTGAAATGGCAAAAAGCGCGCGGAAGCCGGGCGCTTCGCGCACGGCGCGGAAAATCCGCACTTGACGTCCCGACGAGTAGTCAATCACGTAGCGTTGCCATTGGATTCGCAGATACTCGCCGAGCATGGTGAGATAAGTGGGCTGTCCAAGTCCATAAGCGGCGCGGCCGGCTGAATTCGGCGGTGTGGGATCCACGGTGATCCAGCCCTGCCCATCCAACCAGACCTCGGTCCATGCGTGCGCATCGCTCTGCTTGACGTTGAACACCTTGGCAAGTTGGTTCCACTCGGTCGCATAAAATCCATTCACGACCCGCGCAGGCACGCCACGCGTGCGTAGCATGAGGGCAAGCGAGGTCGCAAAATATTCGCAGTGCCCTTTTTGAGTCGAGAAAAGAAACGCTTGAATTGGATGCTCGCCGCTTGGAGTCTCCGGCGCGAGGGTATAATCGAAGTTTCGACGGAAATAAGTCAGGCTCTGGTGGATGATCTCGGCGGCAGTCGGACCGGGAGCGATTCGACGAGCCAAGGTACGGATGGCTTCGGTCATCCGGCTTTGCGGCAATTGAAGATTGATCGCGCGTTCTTGTTCGTCCATTTCCATTGGACGGATCTGCTTGCGCCAAGGCAGAGGCTTTTCGCTGCCGAGTCGGCTTGCGGCGGTCGCGGCTTTTTGCGCAAGCGCGGCGGAGGTCATCGCCTCGGCGTTCATTGTCGCAAGCTGTTCCAATGTGATGGATGGGGCATTTCCGGAATCTTCCGCAAGTCCGCCCCCCTTTTTAACGGCGTTGATGTAATGAGGCAGCAACCCCGAAGCTTCTTCGATCATGCGGCTTTGAACGTGATAGGTGAATGGATTCGTATAGGCGTTTTCGCGCGTTGTGCCAAAAGCGATGATCTGCGCGATGGCTAGTTGAGGATCAAATCGAACCCGGTGGGACGATTGAAAGATGACTTCTAGGGGATTAGGAAGTGTAAAGACTCTCTTGGTAACATCGGGGTCTTGATAAATTTTGACCGTCGCCTCTTCGCCTTTTTGAAGCGAATCAATTCGGGTAATAAGTCTTTGCTCGTCACCCGTCCACATTTGATCGCGTTGCGGAGATCGCCGCCATTTGACTTCGTCGTAATGCTCGAGAGGTAATCCGCGCAGATAGAGACTTGGAGGATGTGTGGAAAGCGTTTGGCCGTCGGAAGTTACAAACTCCACTTGCAAGACCGTTCGTGCGTCGGGCTGCAAAGATTTAAACGCGCCGAAGGTAATCTCCTCGCCAAAACCCGTGACCCCTTCCTGCTGAGCGTCTTTCATGCTGAAAGGCGCGTCGAGGCGACGGATCGAAAGGTGCGGAATGAAAATGAAATAAAAGATGATGAGCGCGAGGACAAGTCCCGTCAGCGCCGCCGAAGTTCGGAGCACGCGCTGGGGTAGCATGCGGGAGGTTTCGTCGGCACGGGATTGATTCTGTGCGCCGGCAGGCTCCTCCCTCCGAGCAAGGCTGTATAGCATGAGGCCGGTCGTGCCAAGGAAAAGCTGCGCGGCAAAAAAAAGCACGAAGTAAAAAGAAACGGTCATGACGGACGCGGCGAGAAGAACGAAGAAACACAAAAGTTGAGTTTGGAGATAATCGCGATTGGTCTTAAGTGAGTAGCACTTTGAAAGCACAAGAAAGAGGATGAGATGGAGGATGCTTTGAAAAAACTGCGCTTTTGCGCCCGAAGCGATAATGGCGATGACCACAAGCGTGAGCATGTGGCTCATCCACGGCCGCCATGCTTCGGGAGGACGCTTTAAAAAATAACCGAAAATCCAGGCGGCAAAAAACGCGGCGCTGACGACCGGGTTGAGTTCGCCCGTTGCAAAAAGCGAACCGAAAGCGATCAGCGCGGAAAAATAGGTAACCGAGCGCCAGAGCGGATAAAGCGCGTAGCCCTTACGAGACGGGGGTGATGCGCCGCGCGCGAACGCCAAACGCATGGGATTCTCCGAGGATCAATCCGCTTCGGATAATAGTTCGACGAGAGCAACAACGTAACCGTCGAGGTATTCCATGATCTCCTCGCGCATTTCTTCTGTCCCAAGCTGGGCGTCCGAATCGTAGGGAATTTCCGAGCAGAAGTAATACGCGTCGTCGTGGAAATGCTGCATCTCGTGTTCAAGTTCGTCTCGATCGCTCATCGCGCTTAAGAGATATTCAGTCATCGAATCCGCTTCGTTCTCAATCGTCTTCTCAATGGCTTCGCTGAGCTTGACGTTTTCGGTTGAAAGCCCAATCCGGACGATCATTTCGTTGGGCAACACCGAGACGAAGAAATGCGATTCCGGGGTGACGTTCATGCAAACGCGAAACGCTTCGCCCTCAAGGACCCCGCCTTCGCGAAGGTCCACCGTTTCAAAACGGGGATCGGCAAGGCAAGCCTCTTCCAGCCAAAATCCGAGATCGGAAACGGGCGAATGTTCGCCGTCGTCGTCATACTCCGGATCGTCGTCATCTTCAAGGCGTGGCGCCATCGGTGTTCGTCTCCAATGCCAAGGAAAGCGGGACTTCCTTGAACGAGGTTTCTTGCGAGTTATTTTATACTTTCTCGATCCCCGTGAGGCCACAATTAATTGCGATCGAAAAGGAATTGCCCGTTTCGTTTGATCTGCATGCGTGGCAGAATTCTTCGGGGAAAAGCGCATGGCAAAAACTATCTTGATCGTCAACGCCGTCGAGTGGGGACAGGAGCATCGCGGGGATAATCTGCCGCCTGTTTGTTCGATGGATGTGGGCGATTGGATTCGCCGGGCGTTCGGCGCGGGTGAGCGCAAGTTTCTACAATGGAACGTCGTGCAGGATCCCAATCCTCCGCTCGAAGAGTTCGATGGCGTGGTCATTAGTGGCTCCCCGGCTTCCGCCTACGATCCCGATCCTTGGATCGCTCGGCTTGCGGATGCTGTGCGGAAATGGGCGGAACGCAAAATCCCAACCCTCGGGATTTGCTTTGGACATCAGCTCATCGCGCAATCGCTCGGAGGCAAAGTTGAAAAAAATCCCTTAGGCTGGGAAGTCGGAACGCTCGAAATCGAATTGACGGCGGCGGGGCAGACCGATCCGCTATTCGAGGGATTGCCGCAAAAATTCAAAGTCATGCAATCGCATCGAGATATTGTGACCCAACTGCCGCCCGGCGCGATTGCGTTAGCCTCGAGCGCGATGGGCGACTACCACTCCATGGCTCTGGGCGAATACATTCGATCCGTGCAGTTTCATCCCGAATACGAACCGGAGATGATGCGTTTCATCGTTCAGCCAAGACGCGCAAGGCTCGAAGCCGCTGGCGTGGATGTGAATCGGGTGATCGAAGGAATTGCGGAGACACCCGAAAGCGGAACGCTCATCCGGCGGTTCGAGGAGCGATTTGTCGCCCGCACGCCAGTGGTTTAATGGGTCTTGAATTGAGGGTCGTGCCAGTCGGGTCGGGAAGTTGGTGTCCCGCAAGTCCGCTTGAGCATGTGGGCGATTGGTCCGTCCCACCTATCAGATAAGGATGGCCCGAGGGGCATTTGGGCATGGTATCTAAATAGGTCGGTATCAAATCATCTGCGGACGGAATTTCGTTTCGTCCCCGATAATCCACGCGACTCCATCGTTCCTTGGCTTCGGCAATTCGCAATAGATTGTGTCGGCATTCCAGCGCGCTTCGATAATCCAAAGCGAACTTTGCGCCGATTAGAAGAGCCAGTGCGCACGCGATTCCCGCAGTTCCAAGAATAAAACGGCTTCGCCATGGTGTGCTGCTTGGAGGGCTGATGCTCATTCGGCTCCTTGGTAAGATCCGCCATGTTGAACAGTTTTTATGAAAGCCTTCGTCACTACTCGCCGCGACGGCGTGACTCAAGAAAGAAGTCAAAGACCTCTGAAGAACTTTTCTGGGGCACGTAACCGAATTCCGATTTCAGCTTTGTATTGTCGAGGACGGGACGGTACTGCAGAAACTTTACTTGTTCCGGTCCATATTGCGAAAGTCCCAGCGGCTTGGCGAGCGCGAGAACGAATCGGAACAAGCCGGGGGGAATGCGGATATGACTTTTCTTCATGCGGCGGGCGAGTTCATCCATACTCACCGCGCCATCTCCGGCGACATTAAAAATTCCCGTTACGGGACTTTCGATGGCGCGTTCAAGGCAACCGGCGACATCCTCGTCCCAGATGAAGACAAACCGATCATCGCCGCCGCGCACGCCGATGAGTCGCGGCATATCAAAGATATTCGTAATCTGATTCCGGAGCTTTTCACCAAGGATCGTGCCGACGCGAAAAATGATTTGCTCCAGTTCCGGATGGCTCTCGCGGGTCTCGGCGAGCATCTCCTCTACGAGTCGCTTGTGCAACGCATACGCGAACTCCTCATTGCCCCGCAGCGGATCGGTCTCCTTAATCCATTTAGGGTTATCGCGATGGTACCCGTAGGCCGCGCCGCTTGACGTGATGACAATCCTTCTGACTTTTTGCTTCAGACAGGCGTCGAGGACATTCTTCGTTCCGCCAACGTCAACGGAGTGCTCGAACTCACGGGTGCTCCCCTTGGGAGGCGTGACGATCGCCGCAAGATGAATGACAACCTCGGGGTGAGTTCGCGCGATGAGATCGCCCATTTCGGCGCTACGCACGTCGGCCTTAAAATAGGAAAGTCCTGTGGACGAGGGGAACGGGGAGTTCTCTTTAATGTCAGTAACGATCAGTTCGTATTTGGCCGATTGCAAGAGACGGTGAACCAGCTTCGATCCCAGATAGCCCGCGCCGCCTGTGATGAAGATCGTCCGTTTCATGGCCGAGGCTCCCGACGTTGCCACCAACTTGATAGGATAAGTCCGGAAATAATGTGCCAAATCCCCCACCATGCGGCGATTAGAGCCATTCCGCCGTTGCCCTCGAAGTGGTTAAAGATCAGAACCAGTCCCAACCCAGAGTTCTGCATTCCGACTTCGATCGAGATGGCGCGTCGGTCGGCTTCGGGCAAGCGAAAGACCCACGCCGCGAAATAGCCCAGAGCGAGCGCGCCGCCATTGTGTATGAGAACGATCCCTCCCACCATACCCAGATAGGGGATGAACGCTTTGTAATTACCGGCGACTCCGCTGATGATCATGAGCGCAAACACGATCATCGTGAACTGATTCATCGGCTTCCGCAGTCGTGCGGCAAAAGTCGGCCAGCGAGTTGCCAGCGTCATGCCAAAGGCAAGGGGTAGTGCAAGAATCAGGAGAACAGTCTGGACGACTTCCCCGGAATCGAGCGAAACATCATGAAGGATTTGGCGGGTGAGCGGGTTAAGTCCTCCCCAAAAGGCGAGATTCATCGGCGTGCTGATAAACGCCGCGACGGCGGACATGGCCGTGATGGTGACCGAGAGGGCCGTGTCACCACGAGCGCGATGCGTAATGAAGTTCGACATGTTGCCGCCCGGGCAAGCCCCGACGAGAATCATGCCGAGCGCCACCGACGGCGGAGGTTGAATCACAATCACCATGAGATAGGTGAGCGCGGGGAGAAGAAGCATTTGCGTGCAAATGCCAATCGCAACGCCCTTGCCCGAGATCACAACCCGTTTGAAATCGGCCACACGCAAATCCAAAGCGACCCCAAACATTACAAGAGCCAAAACTACGTTGAGCGCTTGAACCGCCGAAGGATTAAAATTGAGTCGAAGTGTGTCGAGGGATTGCAAGGGAAAAGGGTCCGATCAGCTTAATTCGGCGATGTGGCGCAATACGGCCCGGCGGTAAGTGTCTTTATGAACGTAGTAGGCCATCCGATCCAGTTTGATATAGTTCATTCCGCCGCGCATATCGTCAAATGCGCCCGACTTGACGCCCCTGAATTTGCGGGCCTTGTCCGAATCTTTGTCGCATTCGCCGATGTAACGCGCAACGAGTTCCGCCTGTTCATAACGGCCCTGCCAGCCCAATCCCGCCGCCTCGATCATGCCCATCACGAACAAATCGTCGCGTTCGGGATGGAAGCAGTTAAGGTAAAGCCGTGGGGCGGCTCCCTGCCAATTCAATTCGGCTCGGTCAATAAAGGGATAGTGCAGCTTGTATCCCGTGGCGAGCAGGATGAGATCATATTCCTCGCTAGTGTTATCGGCGAAGCAGACTCGCTTCCCCTCGAATCGCCGAACATCGGGCTGAACCCGCAAGTCGCCGTGCCCGAGGTGATAGAGGATCAGCGAATTAACAATCGGATGCGATTCGTAGAGGTCGTGATCGGGCTTCGGAAAACCAAATCGTGATGGATCGCCGGTAAACATGCCCAAGAGCTTACGGTCAACCCGATTCTTGAGCCATCGCGGAAGCTTGAACGCTCCGCCTAGAGTATCCGCGGGACGACCGAAGACATATTTCGGGACGAAGTGGTAACCGCGGCGCACGCTGATATCCACCTTGGCGGCGCGATGGACGGCGTCCACAACGATATCGCAGCCGCTATTCCCCGCTCCGATGACGAGCACACGTT
>CAZPIK010000178.1:0-8589 GCA_964586185.1 uncultured Candidatus Sumerlaeota bacterium
TTTGATTGCCGTATCGCCTGGAATAAACCTGTCCATGTGTCATAATACCCACAAACGTAAGGGCTTCAATTAAAGCCACTAACCCCATATTTTTCATTACGAGAGCAATCGGAAAAAGAAAAACGACTTCAACGTCGAAGATAAGGTAAACAAGGGCGATAGTGTAAAAGCGGATATTGTATCGAACCCACGACGAACCGATGGTCGGCTCCCCGCACTCATAGATGAGGTTTTTCTCCGCGCCGGGCCGGGTCGGTCGGATCAACCACCCAAGCAGAAGGTTGCCAAAGATAAAAACTACGCTTACGAGAAGGAAGACAAGGACAGCAGAAAAGTGGAAAAGCATGATGCCAACCTGCGGGGCGAACCAGTCTCAAACTATCGCAACGCATTTATCCTAAATGGATGCACGCGCGCGCAGCACCATCTTAATGATCGCCGCAGACGTGTCAACCGATTTTGAATCGACCAGAATTTCGTAAGCCGTTATGATTCCCTCCT
This sequence comes from uncultured Candidatus Sumerlaeota bacterium, assembly GCA_964586185.1. Taxonomy (GTDB): domain Bacteria; phylum Sumerlaeota; class Sumerlaeia; order MVZB01; family JAJFLK01; genus CAZPIK01. Next base: position 502 of record CAZPIK010000178.1, read on the forward strand.
TGCGTTTGCCGAGCGGATTGACTACAAGAATCGTCATCATACGGAGAGATCGTTGCGCGGCGGGTTCATCGCCCCAATCGCGGCGGACTCATCGGCGGCGGGAGCCGAAAAGCAACGACGGGAGGAAAGCACAATGTCCTTGAGCATGGAATCCATTCTCAACAAAGTTCAGGAACTGAAAAAAGAAAGCGCGGAGAAAGACGAAGTCATCGCCGAGCAGCAGAGGCAAATCAATGATTTGGACGCCAAGTCCAAGGGACTTGATTCGCAATTGCAAGAGGCGACCGCCAAGGGCGAAAGCCTTGAAAAGCGTTGCGCTGACTTGGAGGGTCAACTCAAGGATTCTCAAACACTTGCCGAGTCGCAGACGGTACGCGCGACCGAACTTGAGGGCAAGGCCAATGGGCTGACGGCTAAAGTCGCCGAGTTGGAAGAGCAAAATAAGACGCTCACCGAATCGGCCGCAAAGGCTAAGGAATTGATGGAAAAGCTTGCCTCGGAATTAGGCTAACGCTAAACGAAATTTCGAGTTACATTTTGCGCCGCGACGTTTCTTGATGTCGCGGCGTTTTCTATTGGTATATACTTTCCGCGATATGCGATTTCGATCTCAACTCTGGTCCTAGTGGAGGGTGGTCATGAAAGTGCGGTGGATTGCAGGCGCAATCGGTCTGCTCGTTCTTGGAGGTTGCTGGCTGGGACAACGACCTGCGGAAAAAAATGCAGCGTCGCTTGACGAACAGGCTTTGCTGGATCGGGCTGAGCGGCTCTTGAACGCCAAGCGATCCAGAGCGCATCAAAAAATTGATAACCCCGATCAACCGCAGGAAGCGATGGATTGGTATCTTTTGCAACGCACGGGCGGTGCGCCGATCGATTATTCACTGTACGAAAAAGCTAGGACTGAGAAATCTGTCATGCCGCAAGCGATCGGCGACGTGAACTCATGGACGCAGCTCGGTCCCGGAAATATCGGAGGGCGAACACGCGCAATCCTTATTGATCCAGCAACGCCCAGCACGATTTATGCGGGCGCGGTCGGAGGCGGAGTTTGGAAAACGACCAACGGCGGAACGTCATGGTCGCCACTCGACGACCTCATGGCCAATATCGCCGTTTGCACGCTTGCGTTCGAAGGGCAGGGTGGCGGATCGGTCAATCCCGCCGTGATTTATGCGGGAACGGGCGAAGGTTACTTCAACAGCGATTCGATTCGGGGCGCGGGGATTTTTAAGTCCGTCAATTCGGGCGCGACGTGGTCGCAAATTGCAACGACCAACAATTCGAACTTTTATTACGTCAACAAGATCGTGGCCAGTCCGAACAATCCGGCGGTCGTTTACGCAGCGACGCGCACAGGCGTTTGGAAGAGCGTGGATTCGGGCGCGAATTGGTCCATCGTGCTGAACAACAACGGAAGCGGCGGGACAAATGGCACTGTCGTATTTACGTCTGCCGGAATCCAAGATTTGGCCATTCGAACCGACCTCACGACCGATACACTCATCTGCTCCAATCGTTCGGACGGCATCTATCGTTCGCTGAATGCAGGAGGAACATGGACGCGCGTCTCGGCTCCGGCTGGGTTCGGTCGTGCCTCGCTCGCCATCGCTCCCAGCAATCAGCAGACGATGTATGCGCTCGTCTCCGATAGTGGCAATAGTCATCGTCTTCTGAATGTGTATCGCAGCACCGACGGCGGCGGGACGTGGAACATCCGCGTGACTTCTCCCGCGACCTTCGATTCGACAAATCCGAACTGGTTGCTCTTGACGAACCCTTTGAGCGCGAATCAATCAACATGTATTGGCCAGCCCAACAACATTTACCATCAAGGTTGGTACGACAACATCATTGCCGTCGCGCCGCACAATGAAAACATGGTGTATGCGGGCGGTATTGATCTCTTCCGTTCAAGCGATGGCGGCGCAAATTGGGGACTGGTGAGTTATTGGTGGCTGCCCACGAACATTTCTCAGTATGTCCATGCCGATCAACACGCCATCGTTTTCCATCCGCAGTGGGACGGCAGCGCCAACCAAACGATGTATATTGGTTGCGACGGCGGAATTTTCAGAACGGGCAATGCTGTATCGGGTACCGTATCGAGCGGCGGCGGTGGCGGTTTCGGAATTTGTTACGCCTTTGCATCGCCCACGACATTTGCATGGACGGAACTCAACAACAACTATTGCGTCACCCAGTTTTATCATGGGCGCCCCTATCCCGCGCCAACGACCACCTATTTTGGTGGAGCACAGGATAACGGAACGCTCAAAGGGGATGATGCGGGGGGCATTGACGGGTGGACGGAGATTATTGGCGGCGACGGCGGTTACGTGGATTACAATCGCGCCAATATCTCGGTTTTATTCGGCGAAACGCAAAACAAAAACCTCCGTCGCTCAGTTGGCGGCAGTGGTTTTTCCGACATCGTTAACGGCGTGGGTCAGGTAACAGAAGCATCTGGAAATTTTGCGTTCATTTGCGCGTTCCGTACCGATCCGAGCAATGGCGAAATTGTGTGGTATGGCGGAAATCGTCCGTGGCGAAGCAACAATGCCTCTTCAGCGGGGACTCCGTCTGCGGTGACGTGGACCCAGGCGGGCGCGGCGCTTTCTGGAACAATTAGCGCGTGGGCCATCGCTCCCACCAACAGCAACAAGGTTTACGTCGGAACAAGTAACGGCTCGGTCTATCGCACGACCACGGCTCTTACGGATACGTCGGTCTCCGTTTGGACAAACATTTCGCCGACGATTTCGGGAAATAAGTTCATCAGTTGGATCGAGGTTGACCCCAACGACCCGTCAGGCGACACGGTTTACGTCACAAATTCGAGTTTCAACCCCGGAAATCACGTTTACCGAACGACGACGGGAACAGCGCCGTGGACGAACCTTACGAACAACCTGCCCGATCTTCCAACTCACTGCGTTACGATCCAACCCGGCCAGCCGACGAACGTTTACGTCGGAACCGATCTCGGCGTTTTCATTTCGCAGAATTCGGGCGCTTCTTGGGCGAGCGTCAATAACCCCGGCTTTGCGAATGTCGTTGTCGAAAGTCTCGAATTCCAAGACAACAAAACACTCTACGCCTTCACGCACGGTCGAGGGGCTTGGCGCGCGGCGATTCAGGGGCCGAACAAGGCCGAAACGTGGAAGGAATATAAATGATCGTCGGCCAACTCCTTCGCATTGAACGGGCGCATGTTTAATCTTGCTTTGATCCAGATGACCGTTATTGGCGGTGCTGCAATTCGTGGAACCTACGTCGTCGAAGCGAAAGAAATTCTCTACATGGACGTCGAGCCTCTTTCGCGCCCTGCTCAGGGAACAGGTTGGGATCCCACGCGAGCGCACTAAGAAGATTGGCCATGTTCGAGTCGCTCGATGAGTCCTACGGCTCGTCGAGCGGCGGCGACATGATGAACCCGAATCATATTGGCTCCGCGCGTGATCGAATAGACGGCGACGGCCAGTGAAGCTTCGTCCAGCATTTTGGGATCAATACTTGTCTCCCCAAAATCCGATGTCAAAATCCGGCGAATAAAAGACTTGCGCGAGACACCGACAAGGAGAGGTCGTCCAATCGAAGCGAGCTCATTTAAGCGGTTCAATATCGTGAGATTGTCTTCAAAACGTTTGCCAAAACCCACGCCCGGATCAAGCGCAATGTGATCGAGTTGGATTCCTTGCCGGGTGGCCCACGCCATTCGCTCGCATAGGAAATCTCGGATTTCGCCCGGCGCATCGCGATATTCCGGCGCGATTTGCATTGTCCCAGGCGTTCCCAGCATGTGCATCAAAACAACTCCCGCGCCGGAATCCGTGGCGAGCCTGGCGATTTCAGGCGAGTTTCTTAATGCGCTGATGTCATTGATGATATCCGCTCCAGCTTCAAGTGCCGCATGAGCGACTTCGAGCTTGACCGTATCAATCGAAATTGCGACGTCCACTCGCTTGCGGAGTTCCCGAATCACGGGAATAACGCGTCGTAGCTCTTCGTCAGCGCTCACCGATTCCGCGCCGGGTCGGCTCGATTCGCCGCCGATGTCTAAGATATCAGCTCCTTCCACAGCCAGTTCAACTGCTCGAACAATAGCGGCTTCCGCGTCAAAATACTTGTCGCCATCGCTGAATGAATCAGGCGTAACGTTTAGGATCCCCATGACGAGTGCGCGCTTTGAGAAATCAAAAGACCGGTTGCGGCATTGCCATATCATTGGAGTCAAATCCCTCGCATGGTAGATTGGCATAGGACGTATGGGACGTATAGTAGGACGTATGTGAGTTGAGGTTGAATAGAAACTTGAACCCCCCCGGATATTTTCTTCTTCATCTTCACGCGCATCTTCCCTACGTCCGACATCCGGAACTCGACGATCCGCTCGAGGAGCGCTGGTTTCAGGAGGCGATGATCGAATGCTATTTGCCGCTCATCAGCGTGATTGAAGGTTGGCTCCGCGATGGAATTGAGTTTCGACTTTCGATGTCTTTCTCGCCCACGCTTCTTGCAATGATGCGCGATGAGCTCCTACGTTCGCGATTCGAGCGCAGACTTTACTTGCTCATCGAGCTTGCTGAAAAGGAAATTATACGAACTCGCAGCGAGCCTAAACTTCAACGCCTAGCGCAGATGTACTGGCAACGTTGGAAAGGCGCGCAAAAACTCTGGGAAAGACATCGCGGTGACATTCCAAGTGTGTTTGCGGATTTCGCTCGAACGGGCAAGGTTGAGCTGTGTGCGTGTAGCGCGACGCATGCCTTATTGCCCATTCTGCGCGCGAATCCTGTTGCCGTGGATGCGCAGATCAAATTGGGAATTGAAGCGCATCGCGAGGCGTTTGGCGCTGAGCCAAGGGGAATGTGGAACGCCGAGTGCGGTTACTATCTCGGGCTTGAAGAACCGCTGAAACATGCTGGTATTCAATATTTTTTTGTGGACGCGCACGGATTGCTCCATGCGGATCATGCTCCCGCATGCGGTGTATTTGCCCCCGTCTCATGCCCCAATGGCGTCAGGGTTTTCGGTCGCGATCTCGAATCTTCCCGAACCGTCTGGAGCGCGGAAGAAGGATTTCCGGGTGACGGACGTTACCGCGAGTTCTATCGCGACCTAGGCTACGATCTCGATGAATCGCTTATCGCTCCCTACATTGATCCATCGGGTGCGCGGACGTTTACCGGAATCAAATATCATCGCGTAACAGGACGTGACGTTCCGCTTGGAGAGAAGGAACTATATGATCCCGAGGTAGCGGGAGCGTTAGCCGTTGTTCATGCGGAGAACTTCGCGGCAAATCGGAAACGACAAGGGAGTTATTTATCCGGCCTCATGTCCGAAAGGCCGCCCCTGATTTTTACGCCATTCGATGCGGAGTTGTTCGGCCATTGGTGGTTTGAAGGTCCTCAGTTTCTGGATCGGTTGATGCGGGTGTTTGACGCCGATTCCGAAGGTGTAAAACCAATCACGGTCACGGAATACCTAGCTCGACATTCTTCGGTGCAAACGCTGATGCCCTCGGAAAGTTCTTGGGGCGAACGCGGTTATGCGGGAATGTGGATTGATGAATCGAACGATTGGATTTATCCGCAATTGCATCGCGCGACGGATCGCATGATTTCCGCCGCACGACATTTTGCGCGAGCGGCGGCTCCCATAACTCGACGAACTTTGAATCAAATGGCGCGTCAACTGTTGCTGGCGCAGGCCTCAGATTGGCCATTTCTCATTAAGTCGGGCACGGCGGCTAGCTATGCGACGAAACGCGTGAGTGAACATCTGAAAGAGTTCGAGCGTGGATGGAAATGTTTGTCCGAGGCCGAGGTTGATGCGACTTGGCTGGAACGAACAGAAAAGCAGTATCCCATTTTTCCCAAGATTGATTTTTCAATTTTCAATGATGGTGAATAGAATCCCGATCTGCGAAATCTGCGCAATCTGTGGACTATCTTCTATCCGCAGATTACACAGATTACACAGATGAAGAGGAAATTTGGAGGAGATACAGAATGTTCAAATGCGCTCTTCTTTCTTTGTGGATGATCCTCACAATTAATGGAGCTGGAGTTTTCGCGGAAAGCGCTCCGCCGAATATCATCATCGTGCTTTGTGATGATCTCGGTTACGGCGATTTGGGATGCCAGGGATCGAAGGCGATCAAGACGCCGAACATTGATGGGCTGGCAGCTGATGGAGTTCGGCTCACGAATTTTTATGCGAGCGCGAGCGTTTGCACTCCTTCGCGTGCGGGGCTTTTGACCGGACGGTATTCGATTCGCATGGGACTCGCGGTTAACGTGATCGCACCGGCTAGCAAAAATGGAATTCCGTCGGGCGAGACGACGCTTGCTCAGGCGCTTAAATCGCGCGGATATGCAACGGCGTGCGTTGGCAAGTGGCATTTGGGTCACGAGCCGGAATTCTGGCCGACGAATCGTGGCTTCGATCAGTTCTATGGTTTGCCTTATAGCAACGATATGGCGACGCCGACGCTATATCGGCAATCGGAAATCATCGAGCGACCCACCCCGATGGAAACGCTCACGCAGAAATATACGGCGGAATCGCTTAAGTTTATTAAGGCAAACAAGAATCGTCCCTTCTTCCTTTATCTTGCGCATCATATGCCGCACATCCCGCTCGGCGCATCGGAACGATTTCGCGGCAGATCCAAAGCGGGACTTTACGGCGACGCGGTCGAGGAAATTGATTGGAGCGTGGGGGAGATTTTGGCGGCGCTCAAGCGCGCGAAACTGCACAAGAATACGATCGTCTTTTTTACGAGCGATAATGGTCCTTGGTACGAGGGAAGCGCAGGCCATTTGCGACAGCGGAAAGGTGAGTCGTCATGGGAAGGTTCAATGCGGGTTCCGTTTATTGCAAAGTGGCCGAAACATTTTCCGGCGGGGATGGAATCGGATATTCCGGCGAGCAATCTCGACCTATTTCCGACGCTTGCGGAAATCGCGGGTTACCAAATTCCCAAACAACATGCGGATTCGTATCCGCTCGACGGCAAGAGCATTCTTCCGATCCTGAAGAAGGATCGGAGAACTGAAAATGAATTTGCCGAAAGACCGTATTTTTATTTCGACAATAATGATATTGTCGCGGTTCGCTCGGGCAAATGGAAACTCGTTTTGGCGACGCGCTACCGCAATATCAACGTCAACATGGAACAGCACGGATTTTACCGGCCGGGGTTGCTTTTCGATCTCGAATCCGATCCCGGCGAGGATTACAACCAATCACAGAATCATCCGGAGATTGTGGAGTCACTGGGGAAGCTGATTCGAGATGCGAAGACGCGTATACGATAAGAACCGCGCATTCGATATTCGGGGACGTTGATATTCGGTGTATTCAGGGAAGTGTATTGCCCGCGTTTATTCGAATTTTCTGGAATCGCGTGTAGGGCGAATCGAATTCGGTTTAGTTTTGATATCTGACTTTCAATGGGGGACGTTCCTTTCCGTTTCTTCCCTTTGCGTCCTTTGCGCTGTTTGCGGTTAAATGTTCTGCTTCGACGCGCCGACGCGATCGCATGAAATCCTCAACTACGCCCCCATCATCTCCTCGCGCATTTTGCATTTTGCTTGCCGCCGGCGGCACGGGGGGGCACATCTATCCCGCCATCGCGCTCGGACAGGCGTTAACGGAATTCGCGCGCGAGAATAATCAAGACTTGGAACTCCAGTATTGTTGTGGCTGCCGTCCGGGTGAAATCGAAATTTATCGTTCCGAAGGAATCGAGCCGATCATGCTTCCTCTTTCTGGAAGAAGACGCGGCGTACTAAACACGGCAAAATTTGTGCGTGAGTTTTTTGGCGCGTGGGCACAGATTTCGAATTTCGTGCGCAAGTCTCCGCCCGATCTTGCCGTCGGATTTGGAAATTATATTTCAGTACCTGCGCTCGTGGCGTCGCTTCGATGCGGTAGCAAGATTGCTCTGCACGAACAAAACGCTTATCCCGGTTTGGCCAATAGGTGGTTTGCAAAAAAGGCCATCGCGCTTTTCACGGGATTACCCGTAAGTGATCCCAAGTTCGATTCGAAAAAGACCCATTTCGTGGGTAATCC
>CAZPIK010000179.1:0-8558 GCA_964586185.1 uncultured Candidatus Sumerlaeota bacterium
AGCGAAATACATTTAAAGGGAGGACCAATGTTATCCGAATGTGATAATTCGGGTATGCAATGTAACTGAAACCATCGCCAGGCCGCAGCATCATAAAGTTCGGCCGTCGGCATGACCTGGATGCCGTGACTTCCCTGTGTTGTGCCGCTTGTGTGAAACTCGATCTCGCCGTGGAAAGGAGAGAAACAAGCCATCCGGTAATGTTTGTATGCGTCGGTCGGGACGAAGGGTATCGTTCGATAGTCCGTAGCCGCAGGCGAAATACCGCGCGAGAGACATAATCTCCGGAACGGTTCGCATCGCTCGAACTGAAACCGGAATACGCCAAGAGCAAGATCATTAAAATCGTCATCGGAAAGCTTCGAATGGATCGGATCGGCCATTAAAGGCAATAGTCGAGAGGTCAGCGCAAGCCGCTCGGGATGATTGAGATATTGTTGCAAGGTGGATGGCATGACTTGTTATTATATTAGTTCTAGCGGAGTTTTATCGCCGCGCGGACGAGTCGCGATCCTTTCATGATTTTAAGTTTGCGTCGGATGCGATTTAGTTCGGCTCCAGTTTTTTCCAGTTGATCGAGCTGATCGGTTTCCCCTTTGCGGCCGATCCATAGGGCATTCGGGCGCGCGCCCGCACGCCAAGCCGCAAGATCGGACGCGGGTTTTGGATCGCGCGCCCAATCGAGTAGCGGGCGGAGAACTTTATGAATATCGTATTCGCGCAGGAAGTATTCTCGCGCATGATTTGCCCGTTCGCGAGTTCGCGTAGGGTCTTTCGCCATGTCGAGAATCGCTTCCGCCAAAGCCGCAGAATCTCGTTGCGGGACGCCCGAAATTAATTCCAGTGCTGATAACTCCTGTGCCAATTCGCATCCGAGCGTTGCGACAATCGGCAGACCCGCCGCGATCCAATCCACGAGGCGATAGCGGCCTCCGAGCCAACCTTCGACTCCCGGCCTATCGGCGAGAATTGCTACGTCGGCCTCGGAGAGCACACGATCCACATCGGAAAGCGCGATCCATCCGAGAAGATGGAAACGCTCCCTGAATTCCGAAGCGGCGACGAGTCTAGCAAAGTTATTGAACGTCCGCTCGTTGTGGCCGGGAATGCCGCCGCCCGTCGCAGCGAAATGAATTCGGGCGTCGCGGCGCATGGCGGTTTCCAAGGCCACGAAAAGCGTTTCCTCGTCGAGCCACGAATTGAATCCCCCCGTCTGCGCGATGATGAAAGCGTCCTTCGGCGCGCGGCGTTCACGCACGAGTGGATCGCCGGAAAGGTGCGAAAAGGGGGACAGGCAGTCGCTTTGCTTCAGCCAGTCCCCCTTTTCGCGCGGTTCATGCCACGGCGGAATGCAATGGATCAATTCTTCATGCGCCGTGTATTGGTTGAGCCGCCCCAAGGCCGCCATCTCACCCGCGAGAGCGCCGGTTTGCGCGCGAGAAAAACCGGAGACACGATCCGCGCGCGAAAGGCTTTCGGCGAGCGTCCGCCATTGGTCAGCGAGTAAGTAATCCGAATCCCACGCGCGGGCGAGCAACTGCCGCTCGGCCATCGGATCGCCCGGATGATCGCACCACATCGGAAGTTCAGAAGCCATCCGTCCCATGTGCCGGTTGACCATATCGAGGCAGCCGATCACCGCCGCCGCGCCGAATTCGCGCGACTCGCGATCCAATTCGGCGGCAGGTTCGTTGGCGGGAATCTGAAGGGTTCGTCGGGGTTGAAGTCGGACGGCGATCTCGCCATTTGAGTTTTGCTCTGTGCGAACGTCGCGCATGTGTAACTCGGTCACGTCCGCGCCTTCATATACGAAACTCGCGAGCCGCACCGGATGTCCCGCTTTTACAAGTTCGCGCGCGATTCCCCAAACGCGAACGCCGGGCAGGTGAAGCCGCTCGGGCGATTCGGGCGGAAGCCACCCAGCGCCGACGACCAGTAGCGGGGGAAGTGATTGTGAAGTGTTCATGGAGTATCGAGGAGCATCCGTCGCGCGCAAAGCAAAGCGAACGGGCGGTTGACGCTCACTTGTAGGGTTGACACCGTGGATTGTCCAGAAGCAACACACGACGAAACGCGGTTTCGCATTATCGGATGGTGTAACGGGCAACACGGAACGACTGCTCGGGGATATCCATAAGATCGAGCATGTCGGTTCGGGTTGGTGTGATTGCTCCACTCTCCATGAGCGCATTCTCAACTACATCTGGGTCGGGCGAAAAGGTGACAACCCAAAGTGAATGTCCTGTCCGGACGGGCAACTCAGCACGAATGGCAGCTTCGTCAAGCAGCGCATATTTCTTGGGTCGTTTTAGATAATATGACAATACTTGCGCGGTGTATTCGGGGTAAATAACGATCAGATCCTGAGGCGAACCCTCTTTATCAATGATCCCTGCCGCCGTGTCGTAGGGGCGTTTTTGACGGCTGTCGAAATAGTCCACGGCATATCGAATATTCCCGGCAACAATTACAACCAAGGCCACAGTGCCAACCCACCGCCCCAATGTCCTTTTTGAATTTATCAAACCTGATATTCCCATAGCGATTGCAAGATAATATGCGGGAGTCGCAATGATCTCATAACGTTGTCCGTACCAGAGAATAGGTCTCCAAAAGGAAATCAAGAAAGGTACTCCTAAAGTGCAGAACCCCCAAAGGCCGACAAACCACCTTGGATCGGAAACCCATGAATTTTGAGAACCGATGACGCGTTTCTTGAAAGCCACAACTAGGGTCACTAGGTTAATCAGGGTAAGCGGATAAATAATCCAATAGGGTTTGGGATGGATGAACACCCCGTAACAGAATCCGTGAATGATACCCTTCAAAGTGCTGATGGAAAGGGCTGGTATCCATTTAGCAAAACCTATTTGTATTCGGTCGGTAATTTGCAAAAAGCCGGGTATGGAAAGAGCACTCGTGATGGAAAGCGCACTCGTACCCGCGCACCACAATCCCCAGAGCATCCACGCTTTTCTATTCGAGCATTTTGATTGCAATAGTTGCATGAACCAAAACACGGATGCGAAAAGCACGATGAAAATAAAGAAAAAATGTGTGAATACCACCACTACGGTTGAAAGAACTATGGCGAATCCGGCTTTTAGTTTTCGCGCATTTGTCGTAACAGGATCGAGAAAAATGACAAGTGAGCAGGCCAAGGACACTTCGCCCAGTACTAACAGAGAGTACATCCGTGCCTCTTGGGCGTACCATAAATGAAAAGGGGAAAGGGACAAGAGACCCACCGCGATCATGCCACCCGAGACCCCAAAGAGTCTCCTTGCGAGTCGCCAATAGATGGGCAAAGTCAGAAGGGATACTAGCGCGGAAAAGGCACGCGCCGACGCGGGCGTGAGCATAAAGAACTCGCGCCAGAGTCGAAGGCAGAAGTAGTACAAGGGAGGATGGGAATCTTGCGCGGTCAGCCTTGCAATTTCGCTAAAGCTGTTTTGTGACATCAAATGGAGGCTGTAATATTCATCCCCCCATAAGCTTTCTTGGCTCAAGCCGTAGAAACGTAACAATGCAGCCGCAATGAAAAATGCGGCAAATAGCGGGGTTTCAGTACGACGATGCATAGATGTAAAGACATCCCACGAAGCCAGCAAATCAGTTTCAGGGTCTTCGAGTACGGAAGCAAGCGCGATTGCGCGACCGCGCGGCGTGTGAAATACTCCCCGCGCTGAATCGGCGGAATTCATGGACATGCCCGACAACAACCCCTACGAAGATCGCTCTATGGATTCGAATCCGTCTCCGCAAATTCTTGTGCCGCCGGGGCGAACTTGGTTTTTTACGCTTCTATTTGCTGTTTGCCTCGTTTTTCTGACGTCGCCCATGTGGGGTCCCGTTGCGCGTAAATTGCTCGAAACGGAAACTGCCGAGAAAGGGCCGCCCGATAGCGCCCGCGACGCCATTTCGCTTTCGCTCGAAGCGCGATTTCTCATCGGACTCACCATTTGGAACGAGGAATCCAAAGGGAAGGAGCGGGAACTCGCCGATAAGAGAGTGGATGCGCTTGCTGCCGAAATCCGCAAACGCGATCCCGACGGATTGTCATTGCGCGCGTTACAGTATCAATTAATGTTCTTCACTCACTTGGGATGGAAGGAAGCGGAGGGCATCGCCGCAGAACTGAAGTCGCGAACGTTTACGATCCTCAAGGATGATCCGCTGAAACCCGAAGACGCGCGACGTGTGGATGGTCTGATTCGCAGGCTGTATATCGAAAAGCTTCCGCTCGAAATTCCCGACTACAACTTCCTGCTCGAAAGGATCGGTTTTTTTGGCTTCTTGGCGAGAATTCAGGGAGACACGCTTGCCACAGGAAAACCAGAACCGAAGGCGGTCGAGTTTGTCCGCGCGCAGGCGGGCAACCTCGCGGCGCGGATGACGATGTATTTTAGCGCATTGCTGCTCGCGGGACTGATTGGCTTCATCGTTCTCGCAAAGTTTCTCCGACTCGCCGCGACGGGTGCGCTCGAACGCCGTTTGACCGCGGGTCGAATTCCTCCCTACCTCCTTTGGGAGGCCTTCACGCTTTATCTGGCGACCATGATCGTAATGGACTTTGCTATCGGGTCAATCTCCGGAATGAGTGATTCCGCGCGAACCGCCATTTCGCTTGTGGCCAACTTGCTTGCCCCGTTGGTTGGGTTATATCCGCTGACGCAATCGTATCCATTTGAAAATGGATTCCGCCGACCTTCGTTTAGCTCGTTGCGAGCCGATTTGGGCGTCGCGCGGGGCGAGGGGTGGTTCCGTGAGATTGGCGTCGGAATTGCCGGTTATATTGCGACTCTTCCGCTCATGGCGCTTGCGACACTCCTGCTGTATCAGGTGCTTCGGTTCACCGGCATGAACCAAAGCGAGGGGATGCATCCGTTGGTTCCGGCTCTCGGAGCGGGGAAGGGTTCTGGCTTTTGGGTCGCCGTCTTTTTTTTCATGGCCGTCGTCGCCGCGCCGATGATCGAGGAGATTTTCTTTCGCGGATTTTTTTATCGTTTTCTGCGTTCGCGGTATGACGCGCCGAACGCGATCTTTATCTCCGCCGCCCTTTTTGCTGGCATTCATCCGCAAGGCATGGTGGGATTTTTTCCGCTGATGGCCATCGGCGTTTCGCTCGCGGCCTTGCGCGAGTGGCGCGGGTCGCTTGCCGCTCCGATGGTTCTCCACGCCTGCGTGAATGGAATCACGATGGCGTTTCTCTATTCGACGTTCTGACCGGAGTCGCCGACATGTCCGACAACGCCAACCCCTCCGTCAAACTGGAGCGCGAAACCCGCGAGGCAGGCAATGTCGCGCGAATCACCGTTGATTATCCCCGCAAGCTGAACATCCTGAACTCGGCGTTGCTTGCGCAATTCCGCGCGATTCTGAATGAACTGGCCAGCGACGAAAACCTGCGCGTGGCGATCCTCACTGGCGCGGGCGAATCTTCCTTTATCGGCGGCGCGGATATCACCGAGATGGTGAAGCTCGATCCCGAATCCGCGAAGAAATTTATTCGTTCGTTGCACGATGTGTGTCAGGGACTGCGCGATCTTCCCGTTCCGGTTATTGCGCGAATTAACGGCCATTGTCTCGGAGCCGGATTGGAAATCGCCGCCTCTTGCGATCTTCGTATTGCCGCGGATCATTCGACCTTCGGAATGCCCGAAGTGCGAGTTGGAATTCCTTCTGTCATTGAAGCGGTCTTATTGCGCAAACTGGCTGGACGTGGACGCGCTCAAGAAATGATTTACACGGGCGAGACCATCTGGGCGTATGACGCGCTCAGTTGCGGATTCATCGAACACGTCGCGCCAAAGGAAAAACTCGACGCGACGATCGAAGAATCGGTGACGGCGATTCTGAAGAACGGCCCTCGCGCGATGCGGCTCCAGAAAAAACTTCTGCGCGAATGGGAAAATCTTCCTCTCGATCAGGCCATCGAACGGAGCATCGAGTATTTCTCAGAGGCGTTCAAGACCGACGAACCGAAGACGCTCATGCAGAATTTTCTCGACCGCAAGAAGGCGTTTTGATCGCCCGACGGCGCATTTTTGGACTGCGGCGGCTTGACGCCGCTTTTCTTCGGTTCGGCTCGACGAACCGGCTATTTCAGTTTTGTGCGAGGGGCGCAGATCAAGCTCCGCGCACGAAAGCGGCGTCAAGCCGCCGCACTCCAAAGTACCTGCCTTCTCTCGGCAGTCGTGTCCAAATGCAACTTCTACCGCCTATACCATGCCATCAATATTGATCATTTCCTTCGTTGAATGGGCGGGGGCGTTTCAGCGTCCGCAGCGGATCGCAATGGGTTTTGCCGCGCGCGGTTGGGACGTGACCTATGCCTCTCCCGGTTACGCTCACCGCAAACGAAAGGGAGTCGAGAGCGGCCTCGCAACGCCTCCGAATCTCCGCGTCGTTTCTCCCTTAGCCCTTCCGGGCGCGAGTCGCGCGCGCGCCGTCGAGCAAATCAACGACGCCGCGATGCGAATAACTTTAGCGCGTGTTTCGCCCGCTTCGGGCGATAAGTGGGACGCCATCCTATTCAACGATCCGCGCTGGAGCACACTCACCGAGTCGCTTCCGGCAAAATCGGTGATTTTCGATGCGATGGATGATCTCTCGCACGCGCAGAGCGATCCCTCGGTTTGGCTCGCGCGACTCGATCATGCGCTTAAATCGTCCCGAAAAATCTGGACGGGAGCCTCGATCATGGCCGAACGTTTGAACAGCATGGGAACGCTGGCAAAGTTTATTCCTAACGGTGTAGATTATGAGTTATTTGCGAATCCGGATCCGCGAGAAGTAGAGAAAGCGCGCAGCGAAATCGCGGCTTCCAATCATACAAAATTTCCCTTGGCCGGATTTTTCGGAGCGCTGAATGAAAGGATCAAGGCCGAATACATTACGGCGTTGCTTGAGGAAGGCTGGCGCGTTGCGCTCATCGGCCCTCCATCGTCGCGTTGTCCCAAGCTCCCGAAACACGAACGGCTGATCGTCATGGGAGCAAAGCCCTATGCTTCACTTCCGGCCTATCTTGCGCTGATGGACCTTGCGATCATTCCTTATGACATCGAAGGCGCGCATCGTTATCTGTATCCGGTCAAGGCGCTTGAATATCTCGCGGGAGGAAAACCCGTTCTGAGCACGCCCGTTCCTGATCTTGTTAAGTTCCTCGGCGAGGCTATTCTCTTTGGTGAAAGGCCGGAGGATTGGCGAAACATAGCGAGAGAATGGGAAACCATCAAAACAGATGCCTACGCCAAAGCGGCACGAGGGCAAGAGTTTGCCCGAAGACGATCGTGGAATTCGATGATTGATGATATGGAATCAGAATTGAAGACCGCTCTTGCGGCAGGCGCACTCTGATAATCGCGAGTGACCCGCAAAATGCCTCTAAATAAAAGGAACCTTGTCCCTTTCTTCGTGTCTGGCAATAATGAATGCGCAAACTCGTCTTGGAGTGAACCATGCTAAATAACTTCCGAATTCCACTGCTACTCATAACGCTTCTCGCCATGTGTTTTTCTTCGTCCCATGCGGAGGGCAATAAAGAAAAGACGCTCAAGTTCCCCTCTGATCGCTCGATGGGAACGCTCAAATCCTACGACGTTAAAGCTTCCAAATGGATCGAACTGGGCGAGGCGAAGGGAACCGTTAAGCTCCCTGCCGATAGCCCCGTCGTTTTTATTCTCACCGCCGAGGGTGTCAAAGACCTTACGCCGCTCAAAGATTTTCCCGAAGATGCGTTTGATCAGATGGTATTTGACGATTTGAAGATCGAAGCCAATGGATTGGAATCGCTTGCCGCGCTTAAAAAGCTGAAAAAAGTCAGCATGAGAGGTTGCGATGCTGGAGACGAGGCCCTTGGCAAACTCGAATCGCTGACCGAACTACGCGAACTTGATCTCGCGCTCACGGGGCTTGGCGATGAAGGGATGAAAAAACTCTCGGCGCTTACGAACCTCGAATCGCTTGATATTTCTTCCACGCTCGTCAGCGATAAAAGCGTCGAAGCCATCTGCAAACTGAAATCGTTGACCTATCTCGACCCTCAAAAATCGGCGATGACACCCGAGGGAATGGAAAAAATTCGCGACGCCTTGCCTGCGTGTTCGATTCCTGAAAGATAGAACAAAGTTCTTAATGACAAACAACCACTTTGGAGTGCGCGGGCTTGACCGCGCTTTTCTTCGCCCCGGCTTGACGGGGCGGGAAAGAAGACTCCAAAGCGGCGTCAAGCCGCCGCACTCCAAAGCAGAAAATACTTGCCGTAGTGTCCATCATGGACAATTGGACCCTATACGCGGTAAAAAGGGTTCGAACTATGAGTCGAACCGAGGAGACCTCAATCATGAAGCATGCCCTTACTACCATAAGTCTTGGACTGACCGCGATGGCGTTTTCGTCCACCGTTTTTGCGCAATTGCCTGCGCCGCAATCTGCCGCGCCCGCAACTGCCGCAACGCAACCGGCGACCGCGCCTGCCGCGTCCGCCGCGCCAGTATCTGTGAACCCCGATTATATCCCTCCGCGCAACGCCGCCGCGCCGCCCGTATCCGGTTCGA
>CAZPIK010000180.1:0-8536 GCA_964586185.1 uncultured Candidatus Sumerlaeota bacterium
TGCTCGTCGCCGTTCATCCGATTCACGTCGAAGTTGTCGCCGGAGTTGTCGGTCGAGCCGAACTCATGGCGTCGCTCGGCTTTATCGTCGCGCTCCATTTCTGTCTCAAATCGTTGCGAAGCGGATCGGAATCGCGGCGATGGGGTTGGGCGTGCCTCGCGTTTCTTGCGGCGTCGGTGTCGGTTGGGTCAAAGGAAAACGGCCTCACGATTTTACCGGCGGCGATGGCGCTGCCTTTCATACTTCGAAGCTCATCCATCGCGAGCAAAAAGGGAACGCAAATTTCGTTCGCCGATGCCGTCCCCTCGCTGATCGCGTGCGGATTGGCCATCGGCATTTATCTCGCGTTTCGTGTGATCATTCTGGGCGGCCTAAGCGGACCGCCGGGACAAATGATTTTTCCCTACGATAATCCGCTCGTGGAGTTATCGGGTCTGCCTCGCACACTCTCCGCCGTGAAATTACTCGCGCGTTACGCCTTGATGCTGGTCTGGCCGTTCAATCCCTCACCCGATTATTCCTACGGCGCGATTCCGCTCGTGCTCGATATCGCCGATCCGAGTTGGATGATCGGTGGCGCGCTCATTCCGGTTTTCTTCGGCGTCGGTTGGCTCTTGCGCGGACGCCCGGCGAGTTTCTTTGGCGTCTATCTTTTCTTCATCACGTTTGTTATCACGTCGAACATTTTTTTTCCCATTGGAACAATCCTCGCGGAACGGCTTCTTTATCTTCCTTCGCTCGGATTTTGTATTTTCGTCGCGGATATTGCCTTATGGGCAGCTTCCCGCAGGGCGAATCCGCGCAGTCGCGCAATCCTCGTATGTGCGAGTATTGCCGTGTGCGTGATTTTCGCCGCGCAAACCCTGCGATATCTTCCCGTTTGGCAAAGCAACACCACGCTCTTTGCTTACATGGCCGAGCGGGTTCCCGGCAGTGCGCGGGCGCAACTTAATTACGCGCTTGTCCTGTTGGAGCAGGAAAAATGGGATGAAGGCCGGGAGCGATTGGAACGGTCGCTGCAGATCATGCCGCACCAACCGCTCGCCTTGGGGAAAATGGGTTTTTTAAAACTTAGGGTGAATGATCTCGCAGGAGCAGAAGCCGATCTGGAGCGCGCCCGTTCGATGGCGCCGGACGATCCGGACGTCATCATGACACTCGCGCGGGTTTACGCCATGCGGTCGCAATTTGATGAGGCGATGAATCTCTATCGCAACGCGCTTGTTCACAATCCGAAAAGTCCCAAGCTCCAGCGCGATTTTGGTCTGTTGCTCGCCGAGCGGGGAGACCCGCGCGAAGCGATTCGATATTTGGAAACGTTTCTCGCGGCCAATTCCGTCAATGATGATCAGAAGGTATTTCTCACGCTCGGCGACGCCTACAAAAAGTTGGGCGAAATTGAAGCCAGCAACCGTTATTATGCGAGGGCCAAGGCGACGCAGCCACGCCCAACTGCCACTCGCGCGTTGAATCCGTGATCGAAAAGGATTAAGGTGCCTCATGACCTTGGAAAAAACCCAAGAACGATTCGCCTATTTCCTGAAGCTCCGGGGGCTCAGCCTCACGCGCGAGCGGAAGCAAATTCTCGAAACGGTATTCAACATGCGCGACCGATTCACCGTGGACGATCTCTTCTTCGCCATGCACAACGCGAATCGCAAGACCAGCAAGGCGACGATCTACCGCACCGTTCAGCTCATTGAGGAGTGCCGGATTATCCGCGTCTCGGAACTATCCGAGCGCCAGAGTTCATATGAATTGGTGAAGCCGGGCAGCCATCAGGGACACATGGTTTGCGAGCATTGCGGACGCGTCATTCCGTTCAAAGGCCCGACGCTCGATAAATTCATTCACGAAGCGTCGGTAAACCAACAATTTCTACCGCTAAACGCAAGCGTCAAGTTCACGGGAATTTGCAGCCAGTGCGTGAAGGAAAATCCTCCGTCGCTCCGGCGCGAGGTTTGTGTTCCGTTTTTGAAGTACGCCCAATCGCGAGAAAACTAGAGCCACATGTTGATCTACCGTATGGGCCGATTCGTCATGCGAGTCGGATTCATGACGCTCTACCGCGAAATCGAAGTCGAGGGGATCGAACGCGTCCCCGCGCGCGGCCCGGTTCTCTTTACGCTGAATCATCCGAACGGCGTCGTTGATCCGCTCGTGCTCGTTGTCAAGCTGCGCCGCGTTCTGACGTTGACCGCAAAAAGCACGCTGCTCAAGATGCCGGTCATCGGTCAAATGATGCGGCTTTTTCAGGTTGTGCCGATCCATCGTCGGCAAGATCAAACCGAAGGCTCCGATCCGTCAAAGAATGTCGAGTCACTTGCCGCATGTCGCGCGCGATTGGCCGAAGGTGGCGCGATCTGCATTTTTCCCGAAGGGGTGAGTCACTCCGAACCGCAGATGCGTCCGCTTAAGACGGGCGCAGCCCGAATCGCGCTTGAGTATCTAGAACACAATGGCAATGCGGGCGGACTTCGCATTATCCCGGTCGGACTGCATTTCGAATGCAAAAATCGGATTCGTTCGCGCGTATGGGCGCGGTTCGGCGAACCGATTGATCCCGCGCGTTGGAAAGCAGAGAATGAAAACTCCGGCGCGAAGGAACTCACGGCACACCTCGATGAAGCGATGCGCCGGCTCACTCTTAATTTTAAAATGGAAGAGGAATCGAATCTGCTTGCCGATGCCGCCGAATTGCTGATGACGGGCGGAGAAAAACCGCCGCAGCTCGGCAAGGAAACACAAACGCTCGCCGAGCGGCAGCTACTCATTGAACGCCTGCGGCAAGGCTACGAAGCCCTGAAACGAGACCACGCGGTGAAGCTTACGGAAACGGCGGAGCGGTTTTCACGTTTTTGCGCGCAATTAAAAATAAAGGGCATTCACCCCTCGGAACTTTTTCTCCCAATGGACGCCTCGCTCGCGTTCATGTTCTTCATCCGGCAAATTCTCTTTATGGTCTTGGGACTGCCGCTCGCGATTTACGGTTTAATCAATCACTTGCTCCCTTGGCTGACGATCCGCTTTATCGGAGGTTTTCTGCACAAGGGAACAGATCAATGGGCATCGAACGTGCTGTATCCGAGCCTCGTGGTCTTTCCGGCTTTTTATCTGCTTCAGATCGGAACGGTCGCGTGGTTTTATCCGTTTTCGTGGGCGGCGGTTTATGGCGTGACGCTACCCTTTGCGGGATGGATTGCTCTCCATTACGTCGAGCGAGCGCCGAGAATTTGGAGACGTTCGAGGACGTTTCTGCGTTTCTTGTTCCATCCGACGGAGCGGCGTGAAATGGCGGATGAGGCGCAGTCGTTAATTCAAGAAATACAGAACCTGGATCTGCTAATTGCTCAGGGACCGTGAATACGAGTGTTCTTTTTTGCCGCCAGCGAAGGGTTTATTCCCGCGTCATAACGCGATCGGCATTGAGAATGGCTCGCGCGGCGACGACCCACGCGGCGGTTTCGGCCAGACCGGCCTTCGTGCGTTTCATATCGCCGAGCAATTTTTCAGCCGACGCAGAATCCTTTTGATAAGTAGTCCTCGCGGCATTGAGAAGCGATTTCATGTCGCGCAGATCGCCTTCGCTCGGATCGGTCGTTGAAGCGAGCGCAAACGCATACCGCATCCGCCGGTTTTCCAGCGCCTCGTCCACGGCTTCCGCCCCAAGAATTTCACCGAGCATTCCGGCTTCGTTGGCCTCCAGCGTTCGTGCGGCAAGAGCGCGAGCGCATTCGAAAAAGACCGGATCGTTCAGAGTCGTCAGCGCTTGCAGCGGCGTATTGGATCGCTCGCGGCGAGTGCAAGCGTTGGTCGAGTTCGGCGCGTCAAAAGTCATGAGCATTTCGTCGGGTTGGCTCCGCTGAAAAAAGAGATAGAGTCCCCGACGATAACGATCGGGCGGCTTGGCGTTGGGACGAAAACTCGTCCCGCCGATATTGGAATTCAAAAGACCAGACGCCGCAAGGAACTGATCGCGCGCGGCTTCGCCATCGAGCCGGAAACGATTCTGACGCGCGAGAAGAAAGTTATAGGGATCGGTCTCATCAAGTTCGGGCCGCCGCTTGGAATCTTGACGATAAGTCGCGGAAAGAACGATTCGACGAATCATTTTTTTGCGGCTCCAGCCCTCACGCACGAACTCTCTCGCGAGCCAATCGAGTAATTCCGGCTGCGCGGGAGCCTCGGCGCGAGTTCCGAAATCTTCGGGCGTCCGCACCAAACCATCGCCGAACAAATGCTGCCAAAGATGATTGACGGCCACGCGCGCGGTGAGCGGATTCTCCGGCGCGACGATCCATTTCGCGAGGTCGAGTCGGCTCGGAGGATTGTGTTCCGGCTTGAAAGGATTAAGAACTTCCAATACGCCCGGCTCGACTTTATCGCCCTTGCGCAAGAAATCCCCGCGCAGATGAATATGGGTTGCTCGTGGGTTCCGGGTTCGCTCGGCGAGCGTCGGCGCGTAAGTTTCGCCGAGCGCGTTTAACCAATCTGCGCTGGCCTTCGTGAATTCCACGAAGCGGGAATCATTCGGATAATAGGTCGAGTGGAAATATCGTTTGAGCGTGGCTTGCTCTTCGCTTGCGCGAGTGTCATTCGGCTTGGCGGCGATTTCTCGGATTCGACCCGGAACGGCTTGCGCGGCAAGTTGTTCGCGCGGCGCGTTCGTGATCGAAAGCCGGAGCCGTCCGATCGCGTGCTTGCCGCCGTTGTCCATTTTGATCTGTGCTTTGACCAAAGTGCCGCCGGGTCCGCCGAGAGGTTCCTTGAGTTCATAAACGGCGCAGCGATCAATTCCGTGCATCGGAAGCTGCGGCATATCCACCGCCCAGCCAGTCGTGGTGATTCCGTCGAGACTTTTGGCGATTTCAAAATTTGGCTGCGAATAATCAGCGACGACCCCGGCAATAGGGACCGGCTTGATGTTGGCGGTGTCGCTCATCGGCGAGGCGACGATGCTGAATTCAGAAAGGACAAAGTTGCCGTTCTTTGCCCAGCCCGGCCCGCCGCGCGGAAGCATCTCGTCGGTCATCGCCTCGATGCGAATCCCCGTGATCCCTTCCATCTGCGTGTTGAAAACAATCGTGTACATGTCCTTATCGGCGACGGTTCCGGTGACGAGAAACGATTCGTCCTCTTGGATGTTTAGGTTTGCGCCGACGAGCGCGAGAAACGTCGTGATGCCGTAATCGGTGGGCACGGTCCAAATCTGCGGAAGCGCGGCGACGGCTTTTTCCCACGCGCCCTCCGCAGGATCGAGCGCGGCCGAGCGGACGGGATCAAGGTAGATGTCGCGCGCTCGTTCGTAATCGCGCCGCTGCGATTCCAGTTTTCCGTCCGTCCGTGGAAGCGGCGCGAGGATGTCGCGTTCGTCGGCGTTATTGAAAAACGCCATCATTCGATAAAACTCGCGGTGGGTGATCGGATCGTATTTATGCGTGTGGCATTCGGCGCAACCGACGGTCAGCCCGAGCCAAACAGTTGAGGTCGTTGCGAGCCGATCCACGAGATTTTTGTTTCGATCCTCTTCGAGATCCACGCCTCCTTCGCGATTTAGGAGCGTGTTGCGATGGAATCCGGTGGCCGCGCGTTGTTCGATCGTCGCGTTTGGAAGAAGATCGCCCGCGATTTGCTCGATCGTGAATTGGTCGTAGGGCATATCGGCATTCATCGCGCCGATGACCCATTCGCGCCAACGCCAAGCGTGCGGACGCGCTAAATCTTTTTCGTAGCCGTCGCTATCGGCGTAACGCGCGTGATCGAGCCAGTGCCGTCCCCATCGCTCGCCAAAGTGCGGCGAAGCGAGTAAACGATCCACGACCTTCTCAAATGCGTCGGCGGAGTCATCTTTCAGAAATGTTTCGATTTCATCCGGCGTCGGAGGCAGTCCCGTCAAATCGAGGCTCACGCGACGCAGAAGAATTCGGCGGTCGGCTTCGGGCGAGGGCGCGATGGATTTTGATTCAAGTCGCGCAAGTACGAAGCGGTCAATTTCGCTTCGAGGCCAACTGTTATCGCGAGTCGTTGGAGGCGTTGGATTCGAGATCGGCTGGAACGCCCAATGATCCGATGTCGTTTTGGTCGCAGGCGTTGCGCTGGGATTGGGCGAAGTTTCATCCCACTTTGCTCCGGCGGCAATCCACCGTTTCAGGGTTTCAATTTGTTCGGGAGAAAGCGGATCGCCCTTGGGGGGCATGATCGCATCGCCCTCGGCGGTTCCGGTCACCATCCTAATGAGCAGGCTCGCTTCGGGATCGCCGGGGATGATGGCCGCGCCCGTGTCACCGCCGCGCATGGCGTCCTCGCGACGATCCAAGCGAAATCCATTTTTCTGCTTTTGAGGTCCGTGGCACTCGACGCATCGCGATTCGAAAATCGGCTTCACGTCGCGCGCAAAATC
Source organism: uncultured Candidatus Sumerlaeota bacterium (assembly GCA_964586185.1). Taxonomy (GTDB): domain Bacteria; phylum Sumerlaeota; class Sumerlaeia; order MVZB01; family JAJFLK01; genus CAZPIK01. The sequence goes on from CAZPIK010000180.1 coordinate 6,401, forward strand.
GGGTACAGATGCCGCTTCCATTCGCCCGCTTTCGCAAAAAATAAAACTCGCAACCGCGCACGGCAGCAACATCGCGAAGGCAACTCGGCGACAAAGCATTCTCATCCCTCCATTCAAATCCGAGCGAGAAGAGAACGCAAACGGAATTCAGGGACGGAATCTGCAATTGACCTTGTGCCGGAAGGGTGAAGGATTATGATTATTCTCAGTGGGGCTGTTTTGGCGTTGAAAGGAGAGCCTTATGAGTGATTACAATAAGGAAGTCCGACTTTGGGCCATGATTCTGCATCTCTCATTGTTCTCGGGATACATTGTGCCGCTTGCGGGGTTCATCGCCCCGATTGTAATTTGGCAAGTAAAGAAATCCGAAATGCCGGAGATTGACGCTCACGGAAAAAACGTCGTGAATTGGATTCTTTCGGCGCTGATTTATGGCGCGATCTCTTCTCTGCTCACTCTTATCCTCATCGGCATTCCGATGCTTGTCGCGCTGGGAATTGCCGCCGTCGCCTTTCCGATCATCGGCGGGATCAAAGCGAACAGCGGCGAAGTTTGGAAGTATCCTCTGACGATTCAGTTTCTCAAATAGGATGACGCGATCCCTCATCCATGCAATTCGACTTCATACGTCTGTTGCCTGCGGATCTCCCGTTGATACGGACTTGGTTGCTTCAGCCCCACGTTGCGCAATGGTTTGGAGACCCCGACGAATGGATGGAGGAAATCCCCGGGAATCTTGAATCAGATTGGGTGTGGCAATTTCGTGCGGATTTGGCGGGGATTCCAACCGGGTTCGTCCAGTGCTACGACACGGCTCGCGCGCCTCGCGGGGCATGGAGCGGGCAACGCTCCGGGACGCTGGGATTGGATTTCTGCATCGGGAGAGCCGAGGCTCTTGGGCTGGGCCACGGCACGCGGCTACTCCGGGAGTTTGTTGCCTACGTGACGGCGCGATGGCGGCCGCGGAGGCTCATCACCGATCCCGATCCCAAGAACGAACGGTCGGTTCGCGTCGTGGCGGCGTGCGGATTTCACCGGGACGCGGCAACTGGACTATTCATTAAAGACGTTCAGATGGAACCTATCTGCCTTTTAGAATATCCATCGCCGCATTCAGAACGCGATCCACGCTGACATTCTTGAGGCACGCGTAGGGTTCGCGCCAATGGCATTTTGTCTTCCAACACGGTATGCACGGCGGCTCACCTGACTGGATTGCACGATCCAAATATCCCCACGGACCGTTTCGCTTGGGATCGGACGCGCCGAAAATCGAAAGGGTCTTAATTCCTAACGCGGCGGCAAAATGCGCGGGGCCGGTATCACCACCCACAAAGAGATTGGCCTCTGCAATGACCGCGCCGAGTTCGACGAACGAAGTCGGGGGAAGCGGATAGACACCCGGACTTGCGCCGATTCCGCCCACGATTTGCGCCCCGGTCTTGGGATCTCCCGCTGCTGCGAGCGCGACTTCAATCAGCGGCCACTCCTTCGGGCCATAGGCCAGCGCGACGCGCGCGCCGAGCTTGACCACCAACGCGCGGGCAAGTTTACCATACGATTCTGCGGGCCACTGTTTCGTGACCCATCCCGCTCCGGGGTTGATGACAATTTTTGGATGTGTGGAGACCGCGCCATCGGGATTCCAAATCTTTTTTGCGACGGCCTTTGCCTCATTCGGCAGATGAACCGGAAATCGAATCTCGGGTCGCTCGATTCCAAGTGGACGCAAGAGTTCAAGATTTCGCTGCACGACATGGAAACGGTCGGGCGACGGAAGCTGGCGGGCATTATAGAAAAGGGAACTGATCTCGCGGGCGTCTTCGCCTTTAAATCCGATTCGACGTTTTGCGCCGCTGAGCTGCGTCCAGATCGCGCTCTTCGTGAGTCCTTGAAGATCAATCGCGGTGTCGTATTTTACGTCGCGGATTTCGCGGAGCAGATTCCGCACCGGTCCGCGTAAGGCCGACCATCGGTTTTCCTTCATCGCACGACGCGGAAAAACATGCAGGCAGTTCAGCAGCGGATGACCTTCGAGCAGCGGCGCGCCCGCAATTCCCGGTCCTGCCCTGGCGCATCCTGCTGGGCGATCCCGCGCATCCCCGGCCCTTCGCCTTCGCGGGTTTGTGGGAGCGC
>CAZPIK010000181.1:0-8530 GCA_964586185.1 uncultured Candidatus Sumerlaeota bacterium
AAAGACATTCCGCCTCAATCCACTCATCCCGAATTGAACCTCACGCGTCCGGAAATCTATTTCGGCGAAAGCATGATGGATCCCGTTTTCTTGAAGACGAAAGTGGCCGAGTTCGATTATCCATCGGGCGACGATAATATGACCTCGACGTATCAAGGCCAGGCGGGAGTAAGCTGCGCGGGTTTGGTGCGGCGCGCTCTCTTTGCTCTCAGATTTCGCGAGCCTAAAATTCTCCTCAGCGCCGATTTTACCGCTGAATCTACGGTTCTTTTTCGCCGAAATATTCGCGATCGAGTCAATTCCCTCGCGCCATTTTTCATTTACGATACCGATCCCTATTTGGTCGTTCATGAAGGTCGGCTCGTGTGGATTTTGGATGGATACGCCCTGACCTCCCGCTTTCCCTTATCCCGCGCGACCACCTATACGAACTACGACGACATGGTGCGCGTTTATCCTAATTACATGCGCTCATCGGTTAAGGTCACTGTGGATGCTTATGATGGAAAAACTGTTTTCTATCTTGCCGATCCGAAGGAACCGATTGCGCGTGCATGGGGTTCGGCATTCCCGGGATTTCTAAAACCGCTCAGCGATATGCCCGCGGGTTTGCGTGACCATTTGCGCCACCCCGAAGACTTGTTTGCCATTCAATCGCATCTCTACTCGAACTATCACATGGACGACGCGCGGATTTTTTACAATCGCGAAGACCCCTGGGCGATACCCGAAATTGAACCGCAATCGAAGTCGGAGACGTTGGATCGTTTTCCGCGCGGTCGTGATATTGGCGGTCGCCCCACGAACACGATGAACCCCTACTACACCATCATGCGTCCGCCGGGTGAAGCCGCCGAAGAGTTTATCCAAATGATTCCTTTTACTCCGGCGGGCAAACACAATCTCGCCGCGTGGATGATCGCGCGAAACGACGGCGAGCATCGCGGCGAACTCATCGTCTATCGTTTTCCAAAGGGCAAATTGGTTTACGGTCCGAATAACGTCCTTGCGCGGATTCATCAGGATGACGTGATATCGCCGCAGATTTCGCTTTGGAATCAACAGGGATCGCAGGTGGTTTGGGGAACGCTGCTGGTCATCCCGATCAAGGAATCGCTCCTTTATGTCCTTCCGCTTTATCTGCGCGCAACGAATGGAAAAATTCCCGAACTAAAGCGCGTCATCGTCGGTTACGAAAATCAGATTGCCATGGAACCGACTCTTGATCGTGCTATTGAACAAATCTTTGGAGTGGCGAAAATCGGAAAGGGCGCGGAAGCTTCCGTACAGTCGCCGATGCAATCTTCGCCCGAAACAACTTCCGAGGCCGGAACATCAACTGGCGAATGGATCACGCGAGCAAAACAGCATTTCGAGGGGGCCGAACGCGCCGCGCGTGAAGGGCGTTGGGCGGATTATGGCGAAGAGATGAAAAAGCTCGGCGAGGCGTTGGGGCAACTGAAATAAGTGCGAGATCGCCTCCCTCTTTGACAAATCATTCAAGCGGTCGAAATGCGATGGTCTCAGTGTGCTTCTCTGGCGTGAATCGTTTTTACGGCAAACCCACGAAGACCAAAAACACTGAGCAGTTTTGCCGCACGTCGGGCATGAAGCGCCGAGTTTGCAACGCCAAACATTGCCGATCCACTGCCGCTTAAGAGAATGGGATTCAGTCGCTTCTCCTCCATCGAGTTGAAAATCAGGTAGTGAGGAAGACCCAATTTCACGTAGGCGTCGTGAAATGAATTGTGCAAATCAGACATGAACGATCCGACTCGGCCTTGTTGCACGTGCGAGACCATTCGGCTAATGACGCCTCGTGCGGCTTTTGATTTGGATCCATCGCGATAGGCTGGCGATTTGAGCTTGGCGTAAGCTGCCGCCGTCGGATGCGGAAAGCCGGGATAGACAATCACGAGATGAATCGGCGGAAAAGCCGAATCAACGGGCGTCAGGATTTCCCCGCGACCTTGCGCGCGCGCGGTTCCGCCATAAATGAAAAACGGCACGTCGCTTCCGAGTTGAGCTGCAAGGGGAACGAGATTGTCTTCCGAGATCGGCAGTCGGAAAAGCTTTCGGATGGCGAGTAGGGTTGCGGCGGCGTCTGAGCTTCCCCCGCCGAGTCCTGCGCCAGTTGGAATTTTCTTTTTTAATTGAACTTCAATTCCGCCAACGCGGTATCCGAATGTTTCGCGCATTGCAAACCACGCTTTGGCGATGAGATTGGACTTGTCTGTCGGAACTCCGGGATCGGCGCATACGATTCGGCATTCGCGCGGTCGAATGGAACGAACGCGCAATTCGTCGGCGAGCGAAATCGTCTGCATCAGCGTGTCGATCTCATGGAAACCGTCGCGTCGTTTACCGAGAACCTTGAGCGCCCAATTGATTTTCGCGGGAGCGAGAATTTTCAATGAGGATGTCATGATATAACGCTCGAAATTGGCAATACGGAAGAAATTGACGCAAAGGCGCAAAGTCGCAAAGTCGCAAAGAGGAAGCACGAATCCCGCAGAGTATCCAAGAGTGAAGGCAAATTTAGGTTTATCCCGTCCATTCTCTTCATCCCTGTTCCAACCGGTCGCGCATTCGGTTCCACCATTCCGAGTAAAGCAAAACCAGCGCAAGTAATGTTCCCCATAAACGAATGGAAATAACGACAAGTCCGAATCCACTCGCACCGCCGGATTGGAGATGAAAAACGGGGTAGCTTAGAAGCGCAAGCATTGCAATTGCGGGAAGCCAGCGCAACGGTCGGCGGATCATTTCGCGCGAGCCGAAAATCCAAAGGATAAAAATCACGGCCTGAACGGAGTAGTGGTCCCACATGAGGCTTGGGAGAAGCAGCATGAGAGCCGCGCCGATGAGAAACAAGAGCGACTCGGCTTCACCCCAGCCTATTCTGAAGTAGGGTCGGCGTCGTGATTGGGCAACGGTGGAAGCGAATCCGGCCAACATCAAAAGCGAAACGATCCAAGTCAGCGCATTGGCGACAAACGAACCGAGGTTCAGGAACGGAATCCATCGCGGTGAATTGGGATCGCGGCCATCTGCTGTAAACAGATGGTGAAAAAGCGAATTGAGCGATTGGTTGAACGGATCGCGATAATAGTCCATTCCGAATCCGGACCAGGTTGAGCGACCGTATCCCATTTGCGAGATCACCGGAATCGAACTCTTAAATGCTTCCACTCCCTCGTCCATTGAGAGAGCAGCAAAACTGATTACGCCAAATGCTACTGTCGCGGATAAGGCCGCGCGAGTGCGTTTCATTCCGGCGAGCGCAACAATCAGAAACAACGGGGCGATCTTGAACGCAGCTAATGCACCTATGACTCCGCCAGCAGAAAGCTCGCGACAGCGAATCAACAATCCTAGCGCGAGGATGAGTCCCGCCAGCATAATAACGTTCATTTGTCCGGCGGTCATCTGACGATGGAAGGGGAGAGCAAAGACTAGAAACGAACTCGCTGCAATTTGCGCCACTTGCCGACGCTCAAGTTTCAAGAAATGAGAACCGAACGCAACACATAGCCAAGCGAGAATAAAGTTTCCCCAAAACCAAACGCGCCATGCCGTCTCAAAAGATAACGAGCAAACGGGCCACATCATGAAGCCGGTTGCGGGGAGATAAACGTAAGGATTCACACCGTCGAAACCAGATTGGCGGGCCGCCATCATCATGGTGTCCACATCGTACGGATCGCCTCCCTCGGCAAGAATCCGACTACCTAACCATAAATGCTTGAAATCGTTATTGTGAACCGCGCCGGAATTGTAAAGGGCACCCATCTGAACGACCGAATAGATGAACAACGTTGCGAGTGGAATAAGTGAAAGTTGTTTCTTCCAAATCATTTGCAGGGTAATGCCTGGCCAAATTTCTATAATTAGCCGCGAAAAAGCACAGAAAGCGCAAAGGTTAAATTGCTTTGCGCTTTCTGTGTTTTTTTGCGGCTAAAACTCTTGTTTTGCTGAGTCAGATTTCCCAACCCTTGCGGTATTCGCGCTTGATGAACTTCGCGGCGTCGGGAGCATTCTTCGCGATGAGCTTCACGGGATCCCACTCGATCAGCTTGCCCGAGCGATACGCGACGTTGCCGAGCAATACAGTCTCCGTAAGCGCTCCCGAATAATCGAAGTTGCATGTCGTCGGCGAACCCGTTTTGCACGCCTCGATCCATTCCTTGTGATGCCCGATGGAAGCGGGAATTGAAGGATTGGGCGGCTCAAACGACTCGTACGCGTCGAACGGCAGAAGCTGATAGAAGTCATAGTTGGCGAACAGCATTCCCATTTGTCCGACGAAAATGATACCCGCATCGAAGTTTTTAATCGGCTGCGCAACGGGCGGAGTCTTGAGATTTTTTCGCGGATTGGAATTCTTAGGCACGACCGAAAATTCTTCGTTGCTGGTAAGGAGTTGCGGTCGCGCGCCGCCATCGTACCACATGAGTTTGACCGGTGGTTGATCGCCTCGCGCGGGGAATTGCCACGTTACCTTCAAATCCTTCGGTCCGGTTTCGGGATGAGGCGGAGCTCCCTCAGCTTCGATGGTCAGCGGATGACGGAGATCGAGCGCCCAAAAGACGAGGTCAATATAGTGGCAACCCATGTCGGCAAGCGTCCCGCCGCCAAAATCCCACCAGCGTCGCCAGTAAAAAGGAATATAAGTTGAGTGATAGGGTCTTTCGGGCGCGGGTCCAAGCCATAAATCCCAATGGATGTTGGGCGGAACTGGCGGCGTTTCCTTCGGACGGTCGCCACCCGACCAATCTTTACCAACCCAAACGTGAGCCTCGGAGACGGATCCAATCGCGCCCGATTTCAATATCTCAACAACGCGTCGGTAATTGTCGCTTGCATGAATCTGCGTGCCCATTTGTGTCGCGACGCCATATTTTTTTGCGGTTTCGGCGGCTTTGCGGACTTCCCAAACATTATGACCGAGCGGTTTTTCGCAATAGACATGCTTGCCGAGTTGCATGGCCGAAATCGCTGCGACCATGTGTGTGTGATCGGGCGTCGCAACGACGACCGCGTCAATGTCCTTTTGTTCTAGGAGCTTGCGGAAGTCGTTGTAAACCTTGGCGGCGGGGAAGCGACCTTTGACTTTGTTCAAATAGTCGTCGTCAATATCGCAAATGGCGACGATGTTCTCGCCCTGCACCTCTTTCAAGTCCTCGGCGGCGCGGTTCATGACGCCGATCATGCCAATGTTAAGTTTTTCGTTGGGAGAAAGTTTGCGCGGGGCGACGAGCGGAGCGGCTTCGGCTCCCACGAGCGAACTGTATTTGCAGCCTCCTAATCCCATCGCCGCGCCGGTTAGCGCCGCGTCTCGGATGAACTGCCTTCGATTAATGCGTTGCGTCATGATCGTCTCTCCATACGTATCGAGCAGATAGAATGCGGGGGAAAGTGTAATGGAATTCTTGCATAAACGGCAAGCCGCTTTGGCGTCGAAGGTTTGAGAAAAATGGTTCAAACTGTATTGAGATTCGCCGCTTTCATCAGCGCTGATTGATTTGGACGCGCTTATCAACCAAACTGGATGTGGATTCTGGCGGTCAATTAATTGGCTGGGCCAAGGCCGTGCTTCATTTCTGCACTAATTTGTCGGTAGAAGGAGAAAACCCTTATGCTGGATGTCTTGCGTCATCGCTTAAAGACTTCGTCAATCCAGTTTGGTCTCAAGCGCCGAGAACAACGATTTGCTTTCTTAGCTGTTTTCTATGCGCTTGCATCTGGAGCTTCTGCCGAAGGGTTTATTTTCCACGGTTTTGACGAAGCCGCCTACTCTGAAGAGGCGAAGGCGGGATTACGCGAGATCAATTCAGGACGGATGTTCAATTTTGCCTTCCCCTTGGCGCTCTTCAAGGCGCGCCTCAACTCCACAGCACAGATGAAGGATCGCCTGGGGTACGACCCCAGTTCGCCCGAGGGCATTTTCTATTCTACAGGTGCCCTTCCCGCTCCGCCAACTCAAGAAGATCCTGCGGAAATTCCACTCGGACTTTCCAAGTTCGAGCGCGACGGCAAGGCGATGGTGAGCCTCAATTGTTTCGGGTGCCACGCGGGCGTGGTTCGTGGTCAGGTCGTCGCCGGCCTCGGCAGTAACAGCATCATTCCTCAGTCGTCGCCCCTTGGATCCATCGGCAAGCAGCTCGTTCGCGGAGACAACTATGGCCAGTATGCCGTCTGGGGGCTGGCAGCCAAATTAGCCGATCCCGCTCGGAGCGGCTTGCTTACCACCAACGAGAAAACTGAGACGGTTCAGCTTTTCGAAAGCGCTGAACTTCCTCCTGTTCAGGCCATGCCCTGGTGGTTGATGAAATACAAAGTTCGCGATTATTGGTATGGCGATGGCGCGCCCGATGACGCGGCGCATTTTTCGCTCAACTTCACTATTCCCACTCCAGACGTGAACGAACGGCACCCCGAGCATGTCCAATCCACGGCCAAAGCGCTGGCGTTTGCGCGCGCAACGCTCTCGCCCATCTTTCCCGGCGCACTAGATGCGAGCCTCGTTCGCCAAGGCGAGGAGATTTTCCATGGGCGTAAGTTGCCCGCCGACGCTAAGCGATTCAAGGTTTGCGCCGAGTGTCACGGTACCTACACGCGGAAATCCTCGGCCTCTGATTATTCCCGTCCGGGTTCATGGAACGTGCAATACGATGGCTCGGAGGCGTTGCGTGATGTCGGCACGGATGAAAGCTACAATCGCTTGATTAATAAATTCCGACCAATTCTGGCTCACGCAAGCAGGCTTCAAGAATATTACGCTGCCCAAGGGAAACCCGAGTTGTACCCGAAGGACGACCCACTGGAGGGCCGGGGGTATATTCCCCCGCCGCTCGTGGGTGTATGGGCGACGGCGCCTTACTTTCACAACGGTTCGGTGCCGACGATTGAAAAGGTGCTGAACTCTCGCATGCGGCCTGAGATTTGGGGACGCGATCAAAGTCCTCATGCTTATGATCTGGCTAGCGTCGGCATGGACTATAAGGAAATCTCGCGGGAACAGTTCGAGCAGAGCGCGAAGAAAGCCGCCGAGTCCACGTCTCCGCAGGACCAGGCCTCACTCGATCATCTCTTTCTTTACGATACGACCCAGTTTGGTCGCGGAAACAGCGGGCACACATTCGGCGATTCCTTGAGCGACGACGAGCGTAAGGCCGTCATTGAATTCTTGAAAAGCCTCTCCGGTCCCGATATGTGATTGCGTTGGAATTGATTGACTCCACGGAAATAGGATCCATTGGATGAACAAGCCACTGAATCGAGAATCCGAAGCGATGCAACGAGCCCGCATCGCCAAGCTCGCCGCCAATACGCCTCGTAAGTTCGGCACGATGGATACCAACGCCATGCTTCGGCATATGCGCAACGCCGTCGAAACCAGCCTCGGCGAGACCGACCTGCCCGACAAAAGCATTCCACTCGTCAGCCGTGTGCTTTTCTTATTAATGACGCGCGTCATCACCACCTGGCCGGGTGGAATGCTCAAGGCTCCTGATTTTTGGTCCCCGCCTCCAGATCATGAGTTCGAAAAGGAAAGAGAGCTATTTCTGGCCGCAACGAGTCGTTTTCTCGATGCTCTTGAAAAGGAACCGAAGCGGTCTGCGCGTCATCCCATTTTCGGGTCTCTCTCCCTCAGCCAGTGGAGCCGGCTTCACGGTATCCATCTACACCACCATCTGCGGCAGTTCGGTGTCTAAGGGTGTGAGTATGAAGTTTTGTGCATCCGTTCTGGCTTTATTAAAGGCATAAATTATCAAATTGCTTGCCAGTAGGCCTGGTTTCCTGTATTTGTCATGGTTCCCGCGCCTTGGAAGGAGCGGTAATACTGGAGGAGACGCCCATGCACCCGCTCATTGCAGAAGTGGTTAAAGATCAAATGAAGAAGCAAGTTCCGGATTTTCGTCCGGGCGATACCGTCCGCGTTGCCGTGCGGATCGTCGAAGGCGATAAGGAACGCATCCAGAATTTCGAGGGCGTTTGCATTTCTCGCAATGCGGGCGACATGGATGAGACGTTCACCGTCCGTCGCGTGTCGTTTGGCGTCGGAATGGAGCGGATTTTTCCGCTTCACTCGCCCCGGGTTGAATCCATCGAAGTTTTGCGTCATGGCCATGTCCGTCGCGCCAAGCTTTTCTACCTCCGTCAATTGACGGGTAAGAAAGCGCGTCTTACCGAAACCAAGCGCAAGCGGCTTGAAAAAGGCCATCTGCTTGATGTCGCGACGCCGGTAGGCGTGGAAGATTCGGGCGCCGTTGCAACGGCGGAGGCGTCGGCTGAATCAACAGCGACGGAATAGTCGTTTTGTTTTGAATTTAGAGTCCCCGCTTTCCCGCTGAATGGGAAGCGGGGATTTTGTTTTATTGTTTACGAAACCGCGCTTTGTTTCTTCCAATCTTTACGTTAAGTTCTTCGCATGTCTGATACCCATACCATCACCGGAGAAACGTGCGTCGCGGCGGTGATCGGTTGGCCCGTCGAGCATAGCCTATCGCCACCCATGCAGAATGCC
>CAZPIK010000182.1:0-8442 GCA_964586185.1 uncultured Candidatus Sumerlaeota bacterium
ACTATTCCCCATCCACGCAATTCAAAAAGCTCAAAGAGCAAAGGGCGGATTCCTCAGAATCCATCCAAATTCAAGCCGTATCCTACCTTATCCTGACCGAAGCGTCAAGACGCCCAGCGACTTTGCGTTGATTTCTCCGTCAATTTAAGGACTCTAGGGGGATGAGTTCATCTACATTCACCAACTGGTCGGGCTTGGTCCAGTGCAATCCGCATTCGGTCGAGCAGCCGCGCGATCTGGAGGGAATCGCCCGCGTCGTCCGCGATTGCTCGGCGGCGGGTCGGAACCTGCGAATCGTCGGCAGCGGGCACTCGTTCACTGATCTCGTGAAGACCGACGGCACGATCCTCTCGCTCGATAATTTTCAGGGACTCGAATCGGTGGATAAGGTCGCCCGGCGCGCGACGGCGCTTGCGGGAACGAAACTCTTTCGTTTGAACGAATTGCTGGATAGCGAGGGGCTCGCGATGGAGAACCTCGGCGACATCAACAAGCAGTCTATTGCGGGAGCCGTCGGAACCGGCACGCACGGCACGGGAATCCGGTTCGGCAACGTTTCATCTCAATCACGCGCGATGACGCTCGTTCTTGCGGATGGCTCGATTCTGGAGTGCTCGGAAGAAAGGGATCGCGATATCTTCAAGGCGGCGCAGGTCTCGCTGGGCGCGCTTGGCGTCGTTGCGAAAATCCAGTTGCAGCTCGTCCCCTCTTACAAATTGAATTACGAAATCAAACGCGCGACATTCGATGAGATCGCGGCGGGTATTGCAGGCCATCGCGACAACCACCGGCATTTCGAGTTTTTTCTTTTTCCCAACACGGAGTTTGTTCTCGCGAAATTCCTGAATGAAACCGATGAGCCAGAAGACGGTCGCTCCGCGATCAAGTTCCTGAACGACGTGGTGATCGAGAATGCGGTTTTTGGTTTGCTCTGTCGCATTAGTCGCGCGTTTCCTTCATTTTGTAAAACCTCGAACCGGCTTTGCGGGAAATTTGTTTCCGAACGGCGAGAAGTAGGCCGCGCCCACCGGGTTCTTTCAACCTCGCGGATGGTGCGGTTCAACGAAATGGAATACGGCGTTCCGGCGGATCGCGGCATAGATGCAATGCGCGAAATCAAAAATTGGATTGAGCGAAGCGGCGTCGCCGTATGTTTTCCCATCGAATTCCGATTCGTGAAAGCTGATGACATCTGGCTAAGCCCTTCCTATCAACGCGACACGGCCTATATCTCGGTTCATATGTATAAAGGGATGGATCATCGGAAATATTTTGATGGCGTGCAGAGTATCTTCCGCGAATTCGATGGTCGCCCGCATTGGGGCAAAATGCATACGCTCACCGCAAAGGAACTCGCGCCGCTCTATCCGATGTGGGACAAGTTTCAGGAAGTCCGTCACAAGCTCGATCCTAAGGGACTTTTTATGAGTCCGTATTTGCGCGCATTATTGGGAGACGTCGCATGAGAAAGAAATTAACGCAAAGGCGCAGAGGTGCAGAGGCGCAAAGAAGTAAAATCGAAATCGAAGGTGTTTATATTCAGTCGAATACGACAAGAGCGTTGCATGCTTTAAGTGACCTCCTTGCGTCTCTGCGACTTTGCGTCTTTGCGTTAACTTCTTTTTTGATATTGGGGATAGCCTCAAGCCTTCCCGCGCAGGCGGTCAAAGGCGACGTGAGTCCCGACGCGCCGCCGCCGCCGCTGACGTATCGCGGATTGGTTCCCGGACTCGACACGCTTGAAAAAGTTCGTACGACGCTCGGCAAGCCGACCTTCGAAGCATTTTGGTATTCCTATAAACTCTATTATGACGCGCAGGGTCGTCCTGGTTTGGTGGATGCGATTCATGCGCACGGCAATAAGCCGACCGATAAACTTGCGAACATCGAAGCCGCAAGTATCCCAGAAGGATTCGCAACGGAAGCGGAGATTCGCGGAAAGTTCGGCGCGCCTGAATACGAACTCCGCATGGCGACGTGGAAGCTGCTCGATTATTCCGAAAAAGGCGTTCGGTTTACGCTGACTCCCGACGGCAAGACGACGGGCGTCGCCTATTTTCCGCACGGTAACGTTCGCGTCCATGAGGGCGAACGAAAACTGATGGACATCAGCAAGCTCCGGGAGGGCGCTCAACCGAAGCCCAGCAAAGCAGCGCAACATCCGGGACTAAAATTGGGCGTCTCGGAAGTCGTCATCACGCCGACCGAACCGAAGTGGTATCCACGTCCGTTTAAGGTTCACGACGACATTAAAGCGCGCACGGCGGTCTTTGCCGACGGTAAAACGACCTTCGCACTCGTCGGCGCTGATTTGTTCGGCGCGGGTTGGGAAGATATGAAAGTGATTCGCGACAAGGCGGCCGAGTTTGGCGTTCCCAACGTCGTCATTGGCATGTCGCACAATCACGCCGCGCCCGACACCATCGGCGTGTACGGTCATTATCCTGCGGAACATATTGCTGATTTACAGATACGGATCGCGAACGGAATTAAAGAAGCAAAAGACAATCTAAAGCCTGTGCAGGAAATCCGGACGGCCTCAAAAGAATTGCCGATGGACGGCGCGCGCGTCATCGGGCTTTTCCGCAACGCGCGAAATTCTGGAATAGTTGATCCAACCCTTTCGATCATTCAAGCTTTCGGCGAGGACGATAAACCGATTGCCACGCTCGTGAATTTTGCCTGTCACGTCGAATCGCAGATGATGGGGATGGCGTCCATGACCGCCGATTTTCCGGGTTATATGTGTGAGAAAATGAAAGCCGAGGGCATGGGTCAGGCCGTATTTCTGAATGGCGCCGTCGGCGGAATGATCAGCGGCGACAACCGCGAGCGAACGCACGAAAGCTCCGAGGCGATGGGGCTGGAACTTGCGAAGATTGTCGGCGACCTTGCGAAGATCGCGCAGCCTCCCGCGACGTTTGAGTTCAGCGCGGAGACCAAGCGCGTTGAGATTCCAATGTCGAATCCCAAATTCAAACCGCTTTACAGCACCGGTCTCCGCAAACTTCATGATGGACGCGTTGTTACCGACATGCAGTACTTCCGGCTCGGCGAGGCGCAGATCGTCACCCTCCCCGGCGAATTGCTGCCCGAGGTTAGTTTCGAAATCCTCGAAAAGATGGACGGCTTTCCGCGCATCCTGATTGGTCTGGCGAACGATGAGCTTGGATATATGATTCCGCCCTACGATTTCCGCGCCGATTATTACGAGGAAACAATGTCGCAGGGTCCCGCAACCGGACTTATCATCCGCGACACGGCGATTCGAATGATCGAAGGGATTAAGTAAATGTCGGAGGTCGAATCAACCCAGGGATGGATGCACATCGAGGGAGGCGTGCGACTATATGGTCGGCGTTGGCCAGTTAAGAATCCGAAAGCGCAGGTCGTCATCATTCATGGTTATGCCGACCACGCGGCGCGATATGAGCATGTTGCAAGATTTCTTCGGGCGGAGAAGATCGCAAGTTTTACGGCTGACCTTCGCGGGCATGGACATTCTGACGGCGCGCGGGGTTACATAAACGACTTCGACGAATACCTTCAGGATGTTGACGCAATTCTTGAAGTCCTCAAACGAGAACAGATCTCAGTTCCGCTCTTCATTGTTGGACACAGTATGGGCGGTTTGGTGGCGCTTCTATATGCGCTACGGCGCAAGCCCGATCTTCGAGGGCTAGTTGTTAGCTCTCCATTTTTGGGCGTGGCGATGAAAGTTCCGCCCCTCAAAGTTGCGCTCGGACGCCTCATGTCGAGGATATATCCGAAACTCGCCCTCGCGTCGGGAATCAACCCCTACGATCTATCTCACGACCGCGCGGTTGGCGACGCCTATGCGGCGGACCCAGCTGTATTCAAGACCGTGACCGCGCGATGGTACACCGAAGCGATGGCGGCGGCTGACGAGGTAAAATCGCACGCGGCAGAAATCGAATTGCCGACCCTTATACTTCAAGCTGGTCAGGATCGCCTCGCCGATCCCAAAGCCGCAAAGCCACTGTGCGAAAAGCTCGGCGCGTCAGACAAGACGTATATTGAGTATCCCGATTTCTATCATGAGATTTTTAATGAGTCGGAAAAGGAAAGACCGCTCAGCGATATGCGCGATTGGATTCTCAAACGCGCTAGCTGAAAGCCTTCTTAAGACCTTACTTTACTTCCCGCCCTTTTGCGATTTTTTGAGCATGGCTTCGGCTTGCGGCGCGAGCTTGATCCCGGGCGGGAGCTTGACCCCCTGAAATTGCTTTCCAATGTTTCCGAACTGCGCCTGCACTTCGCCGATGTTGTCCTCAGTCAGGTTCATTTTTTTCAGTTCGGGCGGAAGCAAGGCCATCACCATGTCGGGCAAACCAAGCATTCCCTGATTCGCTTTGTCGGTGTTGTAGGCGTAGTCCATGAGGCCGAGCATCATCTCATCGGTCGTTGCCTCTCCCCAAGCGACCATCGCGGTGGGATCGGGATTGCGTTCGTTGCCCGCGCTGTTATCGAAGACTCCCGTCGCAACGATTTTCGTTCCCTTTGCGATTTGTTTCGGCTCCTTGAATACATACGAAATCTGCCAATCGAAGTTATAGGCGGGCACATCGAGCAGCGTTTCTCTTTTTCCGTCGGGCGTAATCGCCTCGAACTTGAACGCCTTGCCGCGATAATGCATGTGGGGAAAGAGCGAATAGATTACGCCGTCGTCATTGAACGTGAACGCCGAATCCGAGCGATAATTGGCATTGCCGGGACTAATCATCAGGATCGGATTCACGATCCATGCGGTCGTTACGGGATCTTTGATCGGCGCGTATGCAAACTTAAGCGCAACCATGGATTGATCGCTTTGCGCTGTGCCCGGTCCCTTCTCTTTGTGGTAATGCATTTGAAAAAGAAGATTACTGCCGGCTTTGATTCGCTTCCCTGCGCCAAGGGGAAAAACGTCGGGATTATTTCCGGGCGCGTATTTCGAAAGGAATCCGCCACCCGAAAGCACCGCGTTCAGGATATCTCCATCGCCCCCGCCGCCGATGGGGAGCTTCTGGCCTTTCATGTTTGCATTCGGAGGAATGACGAAAACCAAAATGTGGTGAACGATCTGAAAATTGCCGGGGCGCAGTTCGATATGCGTGACCCATTGATCCTTCGAGAAGCCGGTCGGAACAATGATATTCTCGTAGCGATCCTCTACTTCATCTCCCATGACGTAGGGCTGTGGCATCTTGATGACGGCGTCGGGGCGGCCGATTTTCCACACGTCGTCGCGGAATTTTGGCACGGGCGGAAGGTCCATCGGGTCGCCAAGCGGCGCGCCTTGGTCAATCCAATTTGTGATCGTCTTGATTTCCTCGTCGGAGAGCCGACCGTCATTCGCAAAATCGCCATGTTCAGGATCGGCAAACCACGGCGGCATCGTGCGATCCGCGATGACTTTCTTAATGGATTTTACCCAAGGACGGATGTCTTTGAAATTCGTCAGCGATATCGGCGCGATTTGACCTGGACGGTGACACGTCACACATCGCTGATTGATGATCTTCGCGACATCAGAAGCGTAAGTGTATTGCTTCCCATCCGCGACGGCCGGAGCGTTGTCGGCGTGCAACGTTGTCAGAAACGCGGCAAAGATTGCCGGGATAAAGGCATGGGCTAGCGAAATTTTACGCATGACGAAATCTCCACGCCGCATTATCGCACAAATCCCCGCATGGATAAACAAGCGACTTCTTTTGAAGGCTGAACGTTCACAAGAACAGCATTGCCAATTGTTCTCTGACAATCTGCGAAATCTGCGCAATCTGTGGATAAAAAGATATCCGCAGATTGCGCAGATTTCGCAGATTAAGATGATGAACATCGCACCTTTCGAAAATGCCTCTTACCCACCTTCAGCAAATACTCTCCCGCGCCTCGGAGCGCCGATTCGGAGTTGATTTTTTCGCCGTCCACGGAAACTCCGCCTTGTTGGATTAGCCGTTTAGCCTGCGCTTTTGATTCGGCCAAGCCCGATTGAACGATCATTTCGATCACGGTGAGCGCGGTTAGGCCGTCCGGCATTTTGATTTCGACAACCTCAATTTCTTCCGGCACCCCTTTATCTTTGAATACTTTGTCGAACTGCGCCGCCGCCGCTGTTGCCGCGTCCTTACCGTGGTAACGCTCGACGAGTTCTCTCGCCATACGCGCCTTGGCCTCACGCGGGTGGAGCGCGCCCGATTTCAGATCAGCAATAATCCGCTCGACTTCGCTCGGCGGATATGAAAGCACGAGCAAATAATAATCGTGCATCATTTCATCCGGCACGCTCATCGCTTTACCGAAAATCTCGTCCGGCGGATCGGTGAGGCCGATCGCGTTGCCGAGCGATTTGCTCATTTTGTTCGCGCCGTCGAGTCCGACCAAAAGCGGCATCGTCATGATGCACTGCCCGCGCATTCCGGCGTCGCCCATCAGCTCGCGCCCGACGAGCAGGTTAAACTTTTGATCCGTCCCGCCGAGTTCGATGTCGGAGCGCACCATGATCGAATCGTAGCCCTGAACGAGCGGGTAGAGGAACTCGTGGATGTGGATCGGGCGATTGTCGCGATATCGCTTTGAGAAATCGTCGCGTTCGAGCATTCGCGCAACGGTGTACTTCGACGCCAAGCTCACCGCGTCGTTCATCGTCATTTTGTCGAACCAATCGGCATTACCGACGACCTCGGTCTTGTCGCGATCCAAAATCTTGAAAATCTGTTCGAGATAAGTTTTGGCGTTCGCGGCGGTTTGCTCGGCGGTCAGCGCTTTGCGCGTTTCTGATTTCCCGGTCGGGTCGCCAATTCGCGCGGTAAAATCGCCGACGATAAAAACAACCTGATGCCCGAGCCGCTGGAATTGCTGGAGCTTGTTGATGCAAATGGTGTGGCCCAGGTGGAGATCGGGCGTGGAGGGATCGCAGCCAAGCTTGATCCGGAGCGGTTTCTTCTTTTGTTTCGACTCGATGAGCCGGAAAAGAAATTCCTCCCTGGGCAAAATATCCACGGTCCCGGCGGTCAGAATTTCCCATTCCTCGCGAAACGGCTCCGGGATTACTTGAGGAGATCTTAAATCGGGAGGGGTCATGATGGATCTATCGAAATGGAACTGGGAAAAGAATCGCGCGGGGCATCATTTTCCGAACCCGCGCTCCCCACTCGTATCATTCCCGGCGACCGAGTTTCAATCAGTTTTGGATTCAATGCCTTGCGACTCCGCCCGCTTTTGCGTACCATACCGCCGTTTATGCCGTGGGATCGGCCCGAATGACCGCAAAACAAAACACTCCTTCCGACGCCGCCCTGCGAGAACTTTTTTTCCGCGCGAAGCAATATGGTTTTTCCGACAAGCAGATCGCGCACTTGCTCACGCGCGGCGGCAAGCACGGCGCGGTCAGCGAACGGCGCGTCCGAGAGTGGCGCAAGCGTCATGGCATCGCTCCCGTCTTCAAGTCGGTGGATACCTGCGCGGGCGAGTTCGAAGCGTTCACCCCTTACTTCTATTCCTCCTACGAGCGAACCAGCGAATCGCAAAGGAGCGACAAGAAAAAAGTTGTCATCTTGGGCGGGGGTCCCAATCGGATCGGTCAAGGTATCGAGTTCGATTACTGCTGCGTTCAAGCGGTCTTTGCGCTTAAAGCCGATGGCTACGAAACGATCATGGTGAACTCCAATCCGGAGACGGTTTCGACCGATTACGACACGGCCGACAAACTTTACTTCGAGCCGCTCACGGTCGAGGACGTCGTCGCGATTTGCGATCTCGAAAAACCCGACGGTGTGATCGTTCAGTTCGGCGGTCAGACGCCGCTTAATCTTGCAAAGGGCTTGGAAGCCGAAGGGGTTCCGATCATCGGAACGTCGCCTGAATCCATTGATCTCGCCGAGGATCGCGGGCGTTTCGGCGCGCTCCTTGAAGAGTTACAAATTCCGCAGCCGGAAAATGGTTGGGGCAAATCCATAGACGACGTTCGCGCCATCGCTCACCGGATGGGTTTTCCCGTGTTGGTTCGTCCTTCGTATGTGCTCGGCGGACGCGCGATGGAGATTTGCTACAACGACGAGCAACTGGAAAAATTCACCGAGGCCGCGATCCAAGCCGCCGATGGCCATCCGATTCTTGTGGATCGTTTTCTGGATTCCGCGACCGAGGTGGACGTGGATGCGCTCGCGGATGGCGAGACAGTCACCGTCGCCGCGATTATGGAACACATTGAAGAAGCCGGGATTCACTCCGGCGATTCGGCGTGCGTGATCCCAACGCGAACCCTTTCGGAAAAAGTTTTGACCGATATCCGCACCTACACGCGCAAGCTTGGCCTCGCCCTCAAGGTCAAGGGGCTTATGAATATCCAATACGCGGTGAAAGACGAAAAAGTTTACGTGCTGGAGGTTAATCCGCGAGCGTCCCGGACGGTTCCTTACGTCAGCAAAGCCACGGGTG
>CAZPIK010000183.1:0-8416 GCA_964586185.1 uncultured Candidatus Sumerlaeota bacterium
TGAATTCCTGCAGAAAACGCGCGGTCGAGAACCTTTCAGCATGGACGCGGATCGACGCCGGATTGTATTTCGCGGGATCGAATGTGCTCCAACTTTCGGCGAGGCATTCGGCGCTGGGACGATCAAAGAATTCCCCAGTCGTCCCTTCGATCATCGTTTCCATCAGTCCCCCCGCGCGCAACGCCAGCACCGGTTTACCACACGCCATCGCTTCCAATGGAACGATCCCGAAATCTTCGACACCGGGGAAAATGAGCGCTTCACATGAACGATAAAGTTCACGGAGTCGGGCGTCGTCAACCCAACCTTCGAACCGAACATTCTCTCCCGCGCTTCGTTTCAACATTCGCTCCAGCGGTCCGCTCCCGACAACGACTAGTTTCTTGTTGAGTCGTTTTGCAGCTTCGACCGCCACGTCCACCCGCTTGTAAGGTACGAGCGCGGAAACGATCAAAGAGAACTTTTGATCCATATCCTTGGGCGATGAACTTTCGATTGGGGAAAAATAATCGGTCCTTACCGGCGGAAATATCACCGACGATTCGATTCCGTAGATCCGTTTCACTCGTTCCGCCACAAACCGCGAGATCGAAACATATCGCCCCGCGCGCCGCGCCGCCTCCGCGTCCCACCGCTTGAGTCCCGGCGCGAAAAGTTTGAGTCCTCTTGCCGCCAACCCCGCGCCCCCCTGCGCATACGCTTCATTTTGATCGTAAAGATATCGCATCGGACTAAAGCAATAGACCATCCGTCGGGCTGAACCCGCGTCGCCGATTCCATGCGCAACACAATGACTCGTTGAAATCACAAGGTCGTATTCGCGCTGCAATCGAAGTTGTTCAATCGCGCGCGGAAACAGTGGCAATAGCAAACGGTAATACCGACCCACGCCGGGCAGGCTCGACAATCGCGACGGAAATATCCGCCGCCGATTGATCCTTTCGGTGACGCCCGAAGGAGCGTAAAACAGCGTATAAATGTCGGCCTCCGGATGGAGTTCGAGTAACGCTTCAAGCACCCGCTCCCCACCCCGCATACCGAGCAGCCAATCGTGGACAATTGCCACGCGCAAAGACTTTGCGTTGGTGATGCTACCGTCGGTCATTCCAATGAATCGGCGCTCATTTCTTCAAAGGGATGTAGAAGAGTTTCAGGTTTGAAGTCCCATCTTTCTTTCCGAATTCCACCAGTCCGCCCATGAAGGAGAACTTACGGAGGTCTTTGCCCTTGTCCATCGCAATGAATGGGAAGACATCCGTGCTGATGCGCTCCCCCTCGCTCTCGCGATGAAAGACACGCCAAAGGACGCGCCGCCGCGTGTATTGGGCTTCCGGCGAATCACCTTTCTTCGCTGAATCATACAAACGCCATAGTAGTGAGAATGTTGCCCCTTCCCCTTCTCTTTTATCATAGTGAAAAAGGGGAAAGACGTATCCGGTATCTGTCTGCGTATGACGAACATCCCAATCCTTCTCCAGATAAGATATGGGTAGGCTTGGCGTGGATTGAGCATCGTCGGCTGACTGTTTCTCTACGGGTTTGGCGACGGAATGCAATGATGACTGGAAGTTCGCCAATCGGAAAAGATAACTATATTCATACAACTTGTGCGATTGGTTGATCGGGTATGGTTTAGTCTCGGAACTTAACGACTTCAGTCTTTCAGGAAGATTTTTCCGGAATTCTTCCTCAAGCGCTTGCCGATCCGGCTTCAACCGTTCGATTCGCGTCAATAGGCTGTGATAATTACGTTGGCGAATTTGATCTTCGTAGGAAAAGATTGGAAAAAGCCAGGAAGAAAAACCTTCGCGCTCGCCCTGTTCGTTCCTGCGGCTCTCGTATCCGGCAAAGGGCATCGGGAAATAGCGCTTCGTCCGTCGGGGCGAGATTTCATGATTATAGAGCAGCAGCCCCACATTCATGAATCTTACATCCCCCATTTTACCGAAGGAGAGGGGCAGCGTATAAACGGATGACCCGGCGGACTGTTCGACGTGGTAGAAAAGCGGAGCGAGCCAAGTGCCGGTGCTTTCGGCGTTCTTCTCACGGTGAAAAAGCACAAGTCCCAAATTGAAAAAGGAATCCTCGCCTTTCCTGCCGAATGACATGGGGATGCTGACGAACTTGCGCTCCTTGGATCCTTCGGAATGCATGAACGCAGGAAACAGCGCGATCTTTCGGCTGTCGGTTGTTTTGTAATCGTGCCAGAGCGGCCACATTACGGTGTGGTAGCTCTCCGTTGTGGATTCGCTTCGGTAATATAACGGACCCAGCACGTCAAGGCGTTCCCGCTCCTTGGATTTCGAGATTCCGCCCAACGTGGTAATAAGTGCATAGTCTCGGTCGGATTCTGAGTTGTAATAATAGAAAGGTAAAGTACAGTGGCCTCTCTCGTTCTTGTCCGCCCAATGGGTGAACAAGGGACCCAAAACCCATAGGAATTTCTTTCCGTTCTTCTCGTTCGCATAGAAGAGGGGTATTAATCGGTTTGTCTTGTTTTCTTTGTTACTCGAATATTGCCCCAACGGCCAGAGGTAGTCGTGCTGTTTCCAATCCGATCTGCCCATGTAATTGTAAAGCAACAACCCCAGGTTAAGATTTACGTAATCTCCGCGACGGTTGTACCAACCCAACGGAAATGCCCTGAACCCTTTTTCTTTGTCACCCGACCAGAATCCCAAAATGGGCCATGGAAAAAAGTATCGGGTGGATCCGTTTGCTGCATATCGAAAGAACAGGGGGCCGAAGAATCCCTTAAGATCGCGAGTGTGAGTATAAAGCGGCGTCCAGAATCCATCCTCGCTTTTATACAATACCGGAATGATGTAGAGTTCCTTATCATCACAATCCTGGAAATAGAAGGGCAGCACCCAGAATGTGTGCTCCTTCTTGTCGGACATAACATTGAAGACGCGCTTGGTTTCGTCCTCGCCATTGAAATCGGCAAAAGCAGGTGCGATCTGGTGCAGCGTTCCCAAGCGCATATGTCGGTCGCTTTTGTCGTATTCGTAGAATGGGACGAAGGCGTGCCCTTCATCGGTTGCCGAAATGAGCGGCCAGAGAGCCGACAGTGCGGGATTACGATAATAGAAAAGCGGCCAGACATTAATCCGATCTTCGGCGGGACCATTGGCCTTTTCGTATTCACGGTCCCAAAGAGGCGTGCTCTTCATGGCCGTCGTAGAGCAACCGACAAATAAACCGAGCAAAAGCACCAACATGAAAACGGAAAGTAAATGTCGGAGCGCGAAACGCATCGAAATTCTCCGATCCAGCGTTCGGGAAGGCGTAGTCTCCCGGAACCACCGTCGCATAATCACCAACATTCCCGGTACATGTTCAACAAGTCGGTCTCGGTGCAGGGACGAGGGTTTGTCTTGTGGCATGAATCGGCAAACGCCTTTTGCGCGAGTGTGGTGAGCGCGCTTTCTGGAACGTTCACGTCGCGCAGCCGCATGGGGAGTTTCAGCCGTTGAATGAGTGCTGCTACGGCGTCCACCCCCATTCCCGCCGCTTGGAGCAAATCCATATCGCCGGTGTTAACGCCGAAAATCGCCGCGATCCGGGCATAATGCGTCGCCGCGTGTTTCTTATTGAAACGCATGACATGGGGCAAGCAGAGCGCGTTCGCAAGACCATGATGCACGCCAAACTCGGTCGAAAGCGGATGCGCAAGCGAATGCGCCGCGCCAAGATCTTTCTGAAACGCGACCGCGCCCATCATCGCCGCGATGAGCATGTAGCCACGCGCTTCGAGATCGGTAGGATTCTTAAACGCCCGCTCTAAATACCGCGCGATGATTTCGATCCCGCCAACGGCGATCGCATCGCAAAGCGGCTGGAATTCGGGCGAGGTCAGCGACTCGATGCAATGGGTCAGCGCGTCCATTCCGGTTGCAGCGGTTAAATGCGGTGGCAATCCGACCGTCAGTTCGGGATCGAGGATCGCCCGTTTGGGCATGAGCAGTGGGCTAAAAACGACGACTTTGCGACCGAGGCTCGGAACCGTGATGACCGCACTTCGACCGACCTCGCTGCCGGTTCCCGCCGTCGTCGGGATCGTGATGACGGGAGCAAGTGGTCCTTTGATTTTTTCGTAGCCGCCGAATTGCGCCTCGTAATCGGCCAGCGTTCCGCCATGCGCCGCCATGACAACGACCGCTTTGGCCACATCGAGGGGGCTTCCGCCGCCGAGTCCAATAACGCCGTCACATTTCTCATTCGTGAAAACTTCCACCGCCTTCGTGACGTCCTCCTCAATTGGATTGGGATGAACGCCATCGAATATCGCGAAGGGTCGTCCCGCGCCAACCAACACCCCTTCGACCCGCGTGAATGATTCCGTGGATTTGAGTCCCGGATCGGTGACGAGCAACGGCTTTTTGATTCCGACGGCATCGAGCGATTCGGGCAGCGATTTTACCGCCCCGATGCCGCACAGGACATGGGTTGGAAATGAAAAGACAACCGGATTTTCAAACATGATGGCTCCCGCGCGATCTGAGAAGTTGATAGGACCTATACAACTTATAACTTCTATCAAAGCCCGAACCCCGTTGCAACTTGCGGAAGGCTCGCCATAATGTCACGAGAAAGGAGGCGGGGGCGATGCAGGAGATCTGGCTCATATTACGAACAACAGTCGCAAGCCCCTCGCTCTTATACCCGGCGATCTTCGACATCATCCTCGTCGCGATTCCGTTCTACGTCATCTTTGCTTTGTTGCGCGAATCACGTTCTTTCATCGCGCTCTACGGCATCATCTCGATGCTCGCGCTATCGTTTGTGCTATACCTCGTCGCGAAAGTTTTGGAACTTCAGGCGACGGCGCTCATTTACGAACGTTTCTGGATCATCGTCGTTCTCATCTTTCTCATCATTTTCCAAACGGAACTTAAGAAAGGACTGACCGACTTCGGGAGAATCCGATTCCTTCGCGCGCTTTTCACGCAGGATAAACTTGTCATCACCGAAGTCGTGCGAGCCGTTCAGACTCTGGCGGAAAAGCGAATCGGCGCGCTGATCGTTTTCGAGCGGGGAAATTCGCTCAAGCCCTACCTTGGGACCGGCACCATGCTCGATGCCGAAGTTTCCTCCGAATTAGTCCGCTCAATCTTTACTCCCCAAACCCCGCTGCACGATGGCGCGATCATCATTCGCGACAATCACATCCTTGCCGCGGCTTGCATCCTTCCGCTCACCGAAGATCCACGGCTCAGCAAAGACCTTGGAACGCGCCACCGCGCCGCCATCGGATTGACTGAAGAAACCGACGCCGTCGTCGTGGTCGTTTCCGAAGAGACGGGAACGATCTCCGTCGCCGAGGATGGCAAGATCGAGCGGTTTCTCCAACCAGACGATCTTCGCAAGCGGCTCGAAAAAGAGTTGAACTTGAAAGAGGACGACGCGGAGGAGGATGCAGATGGCTAAATCTTCCCCGAGATCATGGTTGTTCTCCGATTATCCGCTGGCTCTGGCCGCGCTCTTGATTTCGTTTACGATCTGGATTATGGCCAAGATGAGCACACTCGAAACGGAACAATTGTCCATTCCGATTCTCGTGGATAACGTCCCCGAAAATGTGAAGTTGGATTACACGCCGAAGACCGCTTCGATCACGATCAAGTTCCCGCAGAGCCAGCGCGCAAGAGTTGTTCCCTCCAACTTCGACGTGCGATTTGACGCCAAGGAATTTCTGGGCGACGATCCCCGAGCGACCGCTGGGGTTGCCGTGCCCATCACCCACGCCGTCAATCTGACATTGGATAATGTCCACTCGGCGAATCTTCCGCATTCCGTCCGCGTGACCGACGTCGGGCCTCAAACCCGCGTCCGCGTGGATGCTACGCTCTATACGCAAACTCTCCCCATTAAAGTCGAAACCACCGGGACACTGCCGGTTAATTACGTATTGAGTCCCGAAATTCGATCCGAACCCGCAAAGACACTCGTGACGGCTTCGCCCGACGTGCTGAAAAAATGGACGCAGCCGGATGCCCGAATCATGACGGAGAAAATCGGTCTCAACGATCACCGCGAGGACTTCATCGTCTATGCCGATCTTATCCTCCCCAAGGATTTAAAGCTCGTGGATGAAAATCAAAAGAAGGCGCAGGTCATCGTCGGCGTTAAGGAGAAGGAAATCACGCGGACGGTCGAACAAGTTCCGTTCAAGATTTTTGTTTTCTCTGAAAACATGGTGGCCAAATTCCAGCCGGCCGTCGCGCAAGTTAAAGTAAAAGGACGCATATCCATCGTGGATCGGGTGAGCCCTGATATGTTCGCGTTCACTCCCAAAGACACTTTGGCCGAAGAACTCGGCGTTCGCAAATCCATCGGACTTAGCATTGCCTTCGCGGATGACGCTCCCGACGAAATCCGCCAAGAGGTGACGATCGAAGGATTCACGCCGACTCAGGCGGATATCGAATTCACCCGACCCGACAAAACCAAACCGAAAACCACGAAGGAGCAATAACGCTATGTCCACTTTATGCGTCAACGTGGACCACGTCGCGACCCTTAGGCAGGCGCGTGGCGGAACCGAACCTGATCCCGTGCTCGCGGCGATGGAAGCCGAGCTTTCCGGTTCGACCGGCGTTACTGTCCATTTACGGGAAGACCGCCGCCATATTCAGGAACGCGACGTCCGCATTATCCGTCAGGTCGTGCAGGGTCACTTGAATCTCGAAATGGCCGCGACCGATGAGATGGTTCGATTCGCGCTGGACGTCAAGCCCGATATCGTCACGCTCGTGCCCGAACGCCGCGAGGAACTGACGACCGAAGGTGGATTGGACGTTGCGGGGGGTGGCAAGCGACTTCGCGAAGCCGTTTCGCGTCTCCGTGGCGCAGGAATAATTGTGAGTATGTTCATTGACGCCGACGACGCGCAAATTCGCGCTTCAAAAAAAATCGGAGCCGACGAGATCGAGCTG
The DNA here is from genome assembly GCA_964586185.1 of uncultured Candidatus Sumerlaeota bacterium. Lineage (GTDB taxonomy): Bacteria > Sumerlaeota > Sumerlaeia > MVZB01 > JAJFLK01 > CAZPIK01. Next base: position 6,939 of record CAZPIK010000183.1, read on the forward strand.
CACACCGGTCCCTATTGCCACGCGCGTAAACCGAAGGACGTGCAACGCGAGTTTAAGAAACTTGTTCAAGGCGGCAAGCTCGCGCAGAAAGCGGGTCTGGTCTTAAACGCGGGACACGGACTCAACTATTTGAACGTCGTCCCCGTCGCCCAGATTGAAGGCATGCGCGAACTCAACATCGGTCATTCCATCGTCGCCAGAGCGGTATTCGACGGATGGCGAAAAGCGGTCTCCGATATGGCGGGACTCATCGCCAACTCACCAAGCTAGAAACGTCGCCTTAGTATCTTAAATTCCGCCAGCAGTTGAATCCGACGTTTTGGGCGCAGTGCCAATGAGGGGCGGCGTCGGTATGATGCCGAGGTTTTCATCAGCCTTGTAATAAGCCAGCCAGCAATGCGCCATCTCCTCGTCGGTCGCTTCACCCCAGAGAACTTCCTTGGGAGGTTTCGTCGGATTCGCCGGATTTTCAGCTGAGTTGTCGTGATGCGCGACCATGTGGAGAATCGTTCCCTTCGGAACTAGCAGCGGTTCTTTATACGCATAAACCATCTGCCAATTGAAATCGAATCGGGGAACGTCAATCAGCGTCTCGGTTCGGCCATCGGGAAAGGTCGCGGTGACGGTCATGTCCTTGCCCAAGTAGTGCATGTGCGGCATGACCGAAAGAAGTTGGATATCGTAGGGAGCGCGCCATTTGCCTTGATGCATCGCGTTGGCGTCGCCCGCGGCAATCTTAAGCGAATACGCGCCGACGATGCCAATTGCGCTCTTGGCTTTAATCGGATTGCGCGCGAAATAAAACGCCATCGCGGAGCGATCCACTTGATCCTTGCCCGTTTCGTTATGGTAATGGACTTGGAAAACAATATCGGCTCCCTTGGGGATCATGCGTCCCGTGCCGGGAAGAAAGATATTCGGGGGAGTTCCGGGAGCCCAACCGCCAAGCAGAAGATCGAATTTCTGTCCGCCTCCATCGCCCGTCATACCGCAGAGATAACCCGGTTCGGGAGTGGCTTCATCCTTCGCGCGAATTTTTCCGGCGGTCGGATCCACGTAGGCCATGATGTGATGAACGACCTGACGATTGCCGGGCTTGTATTCGATCCCCTGCATCCACGTATCTTCAGGAAGATTTGAGGGCAGAACGAAACAGCGGTATTCATCGTTCACACCCGCGGCGAGCGTGTAATCTGCGACGGGTTGAAGAATGTGATCCGGCTTGCCCGATTTCCATTCGTTGTCCTCGAAAACACGCGGAGGCGGCAAGTCGGCGGGATTCCCCTCCGCCGCGCCCTGATCCACCCAGTCCACAATTGTCTTAATCTCTTCGTCGGTCAGAGAGATGTCATTGGAAAAGGCAAACTTGCCTTTCACCGCATGAAACGGAGGCATCGTGCGTTCGGCAACGGTTTTTTTGATAGATTTGGCCCAGGGGCGGGCGTCCTTAAAGGTCAGCAGCGACATCGGTCCGATGT
>CAZPIK010000184.1:0-8351 GCA_964586185.1 uncultured Candidatus Sumerlaeota bacterium
TCCCACATTGAGGTCGCGTCTATTGCCAAGAAATCCCTCGGCGTTTAAGTTCGTCTTGAGCTTCGGCGAAGCCGCGGCGGGCGGATTCTTTCCACCATTGCGTTGCCTCGCGTAAATTGGTCGCGACGCCTTCGCCGTTGGCGTGAATGTAACCCAGACTGTTCATCGCCTGCGCGTGACCTCGGCGCGCGGCTTCGCCGTACCAGCGGAGCGCTTCAGAGTAATCGCGTCGCATCCCCTCGCCGCTGTAATACATATAACCGAGGCTGTTCATCGCCAAGGCGTGACCCTGCTCGGCGGCGGTTTGATACCAATGAATGGCAAGCGGGTAATCGCGTTCGACGCCGAGGCCAAAGTAACACGCTTCGGCGAGGACGAACGCAGCTTCCAAATCGCCGTCCTCGGCGCGGGTGATCACGTCGTCAATCACGGTCGCGGCAATCATCTGCGCGAGCTGCGGCTCCCGCTTGAATCCGCAAAGCCCCTGATTGTGCAGAATGGCCATCCACATTTTTGCGGCGGGGTTTCCGCTGCTGGCGGCCTGCGGAAAAAGTTGTTTGGCTTCGTCGGGCTTGACGAGTCCGGTCGTTCCGGAAAAAAGGGCGACGGCGCGTGCGAGAGGATCTTCATCTTCTGCTTCGACTCCGCCCGTGTATCCGGCAACTTCGGTCGGCGAGGGCGGCGCGGCCATCGTTGCGGCGCGGGGAGCCATCGTTGCGGCTCGGGGCGCGGTTGTCGCGCCCCCTGCGACTGGCGCGCCCGAAACAAAGCGTTCCAAATCGTCCAGCATCTCGGCGCACGAGGAATAACGCTGATTGCGGTCTTTCGCCATTCCCTTCGCGACGATGGCCGCGAGCGATGCGGGGACTTTCGGATTCAGCGACTCAACCGGAATGGCTTCGGTCGCGACGATCTTCATGATGATTTCAGGCATGTTCGTTCCCGTGAAAGGAAGGCGTCCGGTCAACATGCGATAGAGGACGACGGTGAGATTGAAAATATCGGAGCGACGATCCAGTTCCTCGCCGCGGCATTGTTCAGGCGACATATAGAGGAGGGTTCCGACGGGGACGCCCGCGCTGGTCAGTTGCGCGCCGCCGGTCGAGAGCCGCGCGACGCCGAAATCGAGAATTTTCACCCGGCCGCGTGCATCTACCATGACGTTGGATGGCTTGATATCGCGATGAATGATGTTGAGTTCGTGCGCAGCTTCGAGTCCATCGGCGATCTGTCGGGCGAACTCGACGGCGCGGGGAATATCGAGTCGTCTCCCTTTTTCGAGAATGGCTTCGAGATCGGTTCCCTCGATGTGCTGCATTGCAAAGTAATGGAACTCGTCCTGCGAGCCGATGCCGTAGATCGTAACGATATTGGGATGATCGAGTCGCCCGGCGAGGCTGGCTTCAAGTTGAAATCGCTTCAGGAATTGAGCGTCGTTCGCGAGTTTTTGCGGAAGGACTTTGATCGCGGCCAGCCGCCCCAACGCAGGATCGCGTCCGAGATAGACGACGCCCATCGCCCCTTTGCCGAGGAGCTTCACGATCTCGTAATTGCCGAGTTTTCCGCCGACTAGTTTGTCCGGGTCCATGTTCCGCGCCCGCCGCTCGAATGAAAAAGCCTACACCATTTTTTTTCGCGTGAGAAGAAGGCATTATTGATTTCGCGCGTGGCATACCGAATAATCTCCCGGCAAGTTGGATTTGGAAGGATGGTATCAACATGGGTCTTCGCGTCGTCATCCCCGTCGCCGGCATTGGCACGCGCCTCAGGCCGCATACGCACACGCTCCCCAAGGTGCTCGTCCACGTCGCGGGGATGCCGATGCTAGGGCACATCCTGAAGGAGCTTGAGAATTACGACGTCGAAGAAGTGACACTCATCATTGGTTACATGGGCGACAAGGTTCGCGAGTACGTCACCGATTCGTTTCCGTTCAAATTCCGTTTCATCGTGCAGGAAGAAATCAAGGGGCTGGGACATGCCATTTGGTTGAGCGCTCCGGGTTATCGCGCGGCGGAGGATCCGCTGCTCGTCATTCTCGGCGATACTTTGTTCGAGGCGAATTTCGCTTCGATTCTGGGGAGCAACGAAAATTGGATCGGCGTTAAGAGCGTTCCCGATCCACGGCGGTTTGGGGTTGTCATGCTGGATGACGCGGGTCGGATCAAGGCGATGGTCGAGAAGCCCGACGTTCCGCCGAGCAATCTCGCGGTCGTTGGCATCTATTATTTCAATCATCCTGCGCTGCTTTACAATTGCCTCGACGAGATCGTCGCGAAAGAGGTTACGACGAAAGGTGAGATTCAATTAACCGACGCGCTCGATTTGATGATCCGCAAAGGTGCGGTGATGAAACCGTTCGAGATTGACGAATGGCACGATTGTGGCAAAGCGGAGACATTGCTGCAAACGAATCGGGTGCTTTTGGATAGCTATGCCAAACGGAAGAAACTTCCCGTTCCGCCGGAAATCGCGGGGTGCGTCATCCATCCGCCCGTCGCGATGGAAAAAGGGGTGAAGCTCTCCAATTGCATCATCGGGCCGCACGTAAGCCTCGGCGAAGGGGCGGTGGTCAAAAATTCGATCATTCGCGATTCGATTGTGTCGAGGCGGGCGGAAGTTTCGAATGTGATCTTGAATAAATCCATCGTCGCTGATAACGCAAAAATTGCGGGGCATGTTCATCATGTCAACGTCGGCGATGCTTCTGAGATTAATTTCTCATAACTTCGAATATTGTTTCCGCAGATTGCGCAGATTCCCCAGATTAAGAAAGTGATCTTGTCGCACTCGCACTCCCACTCCTACTCTTACTCGCATTACCCTTCCAATGATGAGCAGGAATTGAAATTCGATTTCTGATAGGATGAATCGCGCCGAAAGGAAGCGAACGTTATGAAACTGAATCCCGAACAAAAGGCGGGTGCGATCTTTGCCGCCGCTGCGGCGGGCATCGTCATTCTCATCATTATAGTGCTGAGTGCCCAAGCCTCGCGCGGACTCCGCTACAACGTGGTATTTGGCGAAGGCAAAGGAGTTCAAGTCGGCGACCGAGTCAGGCTGAACGGAATTGACATCGGAGAGGTGGACGCGGTGAAGCTGGGCGGAGGCGGTGAAAACGTGACCGTGCGACTCAAGATCGCTCCCGAACATCGTGAGAAGATTCTTGCGGGTTCGACGGCTTACATTGCCAGCAACACGTTCCCCAATGTTTCTGGCCAGATGGTCGTGGAAATCCATAACGGCTCCGAACCGAGTGGCGTCATGAAACCGGGAACGATGATCCAAGGGAAGGATTCGCTTCTAGAACTCAAGGCGTGGCAACTCAAGGGACAGGTTAGCAAATGGAGCGAGGCCATGAGCCAAGCTTCAAAAGATTTTGGCGAAGGTGCGGAAAAACTGACCGAGGGGGCGCGCAAAGCGCTTGAAGAAATGGCCGAGGGAGTGAAGAAAAGTTTGCAGGAAGGTGCAAGCGAAGAAGCGACACCTCCCGCCGTAACGGATTCACCCACGACGCCCACGGCGGCTCCAACGCCCGACTTTCGCAAAATGGCCGATCAAATGGCGGATTTCATGAAAGATATGGGTAAGAGCGGCGGGAAGAAAATGGATGAACTTGCCAAACAATGGGATTCGCTCAAGAAAGATTTGGCACCCAAACTTGAGGAGATGAAAAAGAATGGCGGCGAATTCTTGGATCGCCAATTGCGAACGCTGCAAGAAGAAATTGAGAAGCAGATGGAATCGCTTAGGCGTAAGGACAAGCAAGCGCCCTCCGAAAGAGATAACGAACCGATCACGATTTAAGGACGCCGAAGTCCCGAGAAAAAATCGCTGTGACAGAACCAAATGACCGACATATAAAGTCCCCGAATTGTTCGAGATTGTGAACGGGTACGGATTCTTTAGAGGTGTGGGGAGGGGTCGGTCATGGAGAAGAGACTTACAGGTCATATCGCACTGCTGTTCATCGCTGCGGCGGTCATTTTTTTATGCGAACCGCGAGCTGTGATTGCCCAAGCCTTTCTGGTCAAGAATATCAACAACACACCGTCGCCATTTCCGTCGGGATCGTTTCCATCGGCCATCACAAACGTCAATGGGACGGCATATTTTAGCGCCGATGATGGCCTCCATGGTAGCGAACTCTGGATCAGCAATGGCACGTTAGCGGGTACCGTTCTCGCCAAGGACGTCCACCCCGGACTCAATGGTTCCTTTTTGTTTGATCGCGCCAACGTGAACGGCGTCCTTTATTTTCAATCCGATGATGGCGGATACGGCGGGGAATTGTGGAAGAGCAATGGAACCGCCGCCGGAACGGTCCTCGTCAAGGATATCGTGCCCGGGTACAACGGTTCGTTTCCGCAAGGATTGACGGCCTTTGGAACCAACTTAATTTTCTCAGCAATGGAGACCGCGACGGGAAGTGAATTGTGGATAAGCGACGGCACGACGGTGGGCACGACATTGGTGAAGGATATCTATCCCGGACCCAACTCAGGCGTGTTCTTTCTTTTTCCGCAAATGTTCTTTGAGCTACCCGGACAGGTCTTGTTCCTCGCGGATAATGGAACGAGCGGAACCGAGCTTTGGAGAAGCGATGGCACTACGTTGGGAACGACGATGGTCAAGGAGATCGTTCCCGGTCCGGCAGGTTTTTTTCCCTTCAATCTAGCGGTGTCCAATAACCGTCTTTTTTTCGCAGCGGATGACGGCACCGGCTTTGGATCGGAACTGTGGGTCAGCGACGGAACGGCCTTGGGCACGATGATGGTTAAGGACATCAGCACCACACCGGGTTTTGGATCGTTTCCCCAAAACCTGACCGACGTCAATGGAACGCTTTTTTTCACCGCCGATGACGGAATCTTCGGCAATGAAGTTTGGAGAAGCGATGGGACGGCGCTCGGCACGACGCGCGTGACCGATTTGGTTCCCGGTCCCATGGGGTTTTTCACGTTTGGCACAGAGGCTTCGAACGGAAAGTATTTCTTTACGGCGGACGATCAATCGGGCGCGACGGGATGGGAAGTATGGTTTTGCGACGGACTCACGACAAACGTTCATGACATTTATCCCGGAATCAATAGTTCGAATCCTTTCAACCTGACCGACGTGAACGGGACGCTCTATTTTACGGCGGATGAAGGCATCAACGGTAGCGAGCTATGGAAGAGCACCGGGTTGCCGGGCGGCGCATCGCTCGTCCGTAACATTCAAGCGGGCGCTGGAGGTTCGTTTCCGCAAAACCTGACCAACGTAGGCGGCACGCTTTATTTTTCTGCGGACGACGCGATAAATGGCGGGGAACTTTGGAAAAGCAATGGGACGTTTGCAACGACCGTCATGGTCAAGGACATCCAGCCCAACTATGCGCACGGCCTTAACGCGTTCGGTCCCGAACTTACCGACGTAAACGGAACGCTGATGTTTCCGGCGACCGATGGCGTGAACGGCACCGAGCTTTGGAAGAGCAATGGCACGCTGGCGGGAACGGTTATGGTCAAGGATATCTTCACCACGCCCGGATATTCTTCCTATCCGAGCGATTTGGAGGAGGTGGGCGGAACTTTGTTCTTTAGCGCAGGCGATTCTGCCGCTGGCACCGAACTCTGGAAAAGCGACGGAACGGCTGGCAACACCGTAATGATTAAAGATATACGCGTCGGTACGACGGGTTCGTTTCCGGGTAGCCTCACGAAGGTGGGCACACAGTGTTTCTTCAGCGCGAACAATGGAACCAACGGCACGGAGCTTTGGGTCAGCGATGGAACAGGATTCAATACCCTCATGGTGCGGGACATCAGAGTCGGCGGATCGGGTTCCAATCCCGGTTCAATGATTAGTTACGGAGGGTTGCTCTACTTCACCGCCGACAACGGGACGAACGGACTGGAATTGTGGAGCAGCAATGGCACGTTGGGCGGAACGAATCTGTTTCTCGATATCTATCCCGGTGTGGTGGGGTCATCTGTTTCGTCGTTGACCGTCTCGAACGGACTTCTGTTCTTCATCGCATATACACCCGCCAACGGAGTTGAGTTGTGGAAATCCAATGGAACCGTGGGGGGAACTGTGATGGTCGCCGATGTCTATCCCGGCGTGAATAGCGCGTATCCGCAGTATCTGACCAATGTAAACGGAACGCTTTACTTCGTGGCCGACGATGGCGTGAACGGATCAGCATTGTGGAAAAGCAATGGTACTCCCGGAGGCACGACACTGGTGCGGGATATTTTTGCCGGGACGGGCGATCCCGCAATACGCGATCTTGTTTCCGCGCGAGGATTGCTTTTCTTCAGCGCAAACGACGGCCTTACAGGTCGGGAACTCTGGGTCAGCAATGGTAGCTTCGCCGGAACGGTTCGCGTTGCGGATGCCATGCCGGGTGCGTCCGGCTCGATGGGCCAGAATTTTGCTGGTAGAAATATTTATGAATCCAAACCGAATGGCGACGCGGTCTTCCAAGCTTCGGAGGGAATCGCGGGAGTAGAGTTCTGGAAATCCAATAGCGCAGGAACGGGAACGGCCTTGGTTCAAAACATTGCGACAGGGAGTCCGGCTTCCAGTCCGTCGTTTTTCACCCGGTCGGGATCGTTTCTTTATTTCGAGGCCAATGACGCCGTTACGGGGGTTGAACTCTGGGCAATTCCGCTTTCGACTTTTGGCGTTAATGCGGCATCTCCGCTCTCGTGGGAGCTTTACCGCTGACGCGATTTCGGTGAGCGAGGGTTCGCGGATCGCTGTTTTCGATTGACGGAGCGCGGGTGCGGTTTCTATTGTCATAGGTTTGGATCGCCCCGTGGCATTCGGCGGATTCGGGGCGGCCTTGGGCAAGGCGTCCACCCGAACCTGGTCAGGACCTGACGGTAGCAGCCATAAGGATTTCGGACGTTTGTGCCTTTGAGGCCGCCCTGAATCCGCCGAAACTTCAAGCAACATGTCGAAATCAAAAAAGAATCTGCTTCCCTGCGTTTTCCTCGACCGCGACGGAACCGTCAGCAAGGAAGCGGGATACGTCAACCATCCCGAACGGATTGAGCTGATTCCCGGATCGGCATGGGCGGTGCGCGAACTAAACCGTCGAGGAGTTTTGGCGGTCTTGACCACGAATCAAGCGGGCGTGGCGCGAGGTTACTTCACCGAAGCCGTCCTAAAAAAAATCCACGCGCGGCTGGAAGAATTACTGGCGCATCGCGACGCCAAACTCGACGCGCTGCTTTATTGCCCGTATCACAAGGATTCGAAGATTCCCAAATATCAGTACGAACGCGGATTGCGAAAGCCCGACATCGGGATGATCAAGCTGGCCTGCAAGAAACTCCCAATTGATCTTTCGCGCTCCTACGTCGTTGGCGACAAAATCACGGACGTCGAGATGGCGCATCGCGCGGGGATCAAAGGGGTGTTTGTGCTTTCGGGTTACGGCCTCGGCGAACACTCTCATCAGCGCAAGACGTGGAAGGTCAAGCCGGATCACATTGCGTGCGATTTGAAAGCGGCGGTGAAGTGGATCATTAAGGATTTGGGGAAAGCTAAGTCGGACGGTATTTCGAAAACAGGTGTCGAGCGCAAGAAACGATGAGAACGGCGCGGGAGAAAATTCTCGACTCGGCGGGGGCAAAAGCCTTTGCGGAAAAAATACGCGCGCAGGGCAAAGCACTCGTCATGGCCAATGGCTGTTTCGATCTCCTGCACGGTGGACACGTTTCTTATCTCGAAGCGGCGCGCGCAGAGGGGGATGCCCTGATCGTAGGTATCAATTCCGACGCTTCCGAGCGGGCGATCAAGGGACCGGGGCGTCCGGTCGTCCCCGAAGCCGAGCGGGCGGAACTCGTCGCCGGGATGGGCGCGGTGGATGCCGTCGTGATCTTTGACGAACCGAACTGCGAGCGGCTCCTGCGTGAAATTCGCCCCGACGTTCACGCCAAGGGAACCGATTATACACATGAGAATGTTCCCGAACGGGCGATCGCGCTCGAACTCGGCATTCGCGTGGCCATCACCGGCAATCCCAAGGAAAATAATTCCAAGGACATCATCGCGCGTGTCAAAGGAACTGCAAGCGTTCCGCCGCCCTTGCAGGGCTTGTGATGTACGTGTGATTCGTTAACCCAAGGCGTTGCCTTGGGCTTTGAACCTGCGTCCTTACAGGAGGCGTTCATCGAACGTCCATTGTCTGCGGCTATTGGCTACAGTGGACTCGAACAAGTTCGAGATGCATCCGATCTCAAATTGACGGAATAGACAATTCTAACGGGAATCGTTCTAATCTTTGCGGTGGCGCATCTGAACACCGGTGTTAAATTCGAAGGCGGAGCGAAACTCTGCGGCGAGCGATCCATGTC
>CAZPIK010000185.1:0-8312 GCA_964586185.1 uncultured Candidatus Sumerlaeota bacterium
ACTCAATCGCCTCGCAAGCTTCGTAAGCTTCCTCAATCAAGTATTGTTTCAATGATTCGTGGGTCTGCTCGCGATCCCACGGACAACCGCCGGGATCGAGGAGCCGCTTCATCAAAACGCGCAACCGCACCACCGGATCGGCGATGGACTCAATCGCCTCGCGACTGAAATCCGCAGCTTGAAGAGGTGGCGACGAAGCGGCCGTTGCGCCCGGATTCGGGGTCATCGCGCGGCTCAACTTCTCTTCCGAATGTCGCGGATGATTTTGAAATGGTGGTTATTGTGAATCTCGATAAACCGCATCCATTGCGCGGGAGTGAACGCCCCAAGCGCGGGGTGCGGAACTTTTGCGGGCGAGCGCTCCACCTTCAGCAACTGCGCTTCGAGCGCCGTCAAATACGTTTGCGAGGTCTTTACGTTCGCACGAATTTCATCGTGCGTTTTTGATTTTGGGAGGACGGCATCCGGGGATTTGCCTTTGCCGCGCGGAATGAATCCCGTCCAGAGGACGACCCGACCCATGAATTTCGGTTCGCCTTCGGTAACCGGTTTGGCCGAACCCGCCGCCATCAAGACGAGCGGGATCATCTGTTTGTTGACCATCGCCATGTGGTCAATGTGCTGGCCGACGCTCCACTGCGAGACTTCGGGAAACTTTTTGTCCAACACTTCGGCGGAGCCTTCGGCAATGTCGGCCATTTCTTTAGCTTGCGCCGCGAGTTTGGAATAGAGCGACCTGATGCCATCGGACGGCGCGGGCGGTTCGTGCTTCTCTTCATGATGTGCATGTGTTTCGTCGTGATGAGTTGCAGTTTCGGACATGTTCGATCCTCTCTTATCCCATCAATCGTATTTCAAACCCATCGCATCGGCCATTGCTTCAATGAAATGCCGCGCCTTGACCCCCGCGCCGTCAGCAATTTGATGTCGGCAACTGAATCCGCACGCGACGACTTCGGTTCCGGCCTCGCGCGAACGGACGGCAGGCAACAACCGATCTTCGCCGATCTTCATGGAAATTTCGTAGTGTTCTTTTTCGTAACCAAAACTTCCCGCCATGCCGCAGCAGCCCGAATCCACTTCGCGGTAGGACGCTCCCGCGATCTGACCGAGGAGCGATTCCATTGCGCGGGTTCCATAGAGCGCCTTCTGATGGCAATGACCGTGGATGAGAAATTTTCCGCCTTCCGCGCTCTTGGCTGCCTTCTTAAAATCTTCCACCGTGAGTTTCCCTGCGGAAAGTTCGCGTTCGAGGAACACGTCAATCATCATTGTTTTTTCGGAAACACGGCGGGTGAGCGCGGGATTGTCAATTAGGTCGGGAAGGTCATCGGTGAGCGCGGAAAGACAACTCGGTTCGCAGACGACGACCGGCACGTCCTCCAGCGCGTAGGCGTTGATTCCTTTCAACGTTAGCTCGCCGAGCTTTTTGGCTTCCTCCAAAAATCCGTGCGAGATGAGCGTTCGACCGCAGCATCCGGCATTGGCGAGTGTGACGTCATATCCGAGCGACTCAAGCACCGCGACGGCCCCGCGCCCGATGGAAGGCTCGTGATGGTTCATGAAGGTGTCGTTGAACAGCGCGACGCGACCGCGCGTTGCGGCAGTCGTGCGTTTTGGTCGTGCCGCGAACCATTCCGAAAATGTTTCATCCGTAAATTGCGGGAGAGGTCTCCGGGCGTCCACGCCGTAGATTTTTTCCATCATCGAACGGATGAAGGGATTGCGCCCCGCCCAATTCACGAGCGGCGCGAATCGTCCTGAAAAGAATCCCGACTTCAGCGGCGAAAAAGCGAAGAACCGCTCGCCCCGACTCGAACCGCGTTTCTCGTGATAATTCGCGAGGAATTCGTTTTTCATTTTCGCGACGTCCACGCTCGAGGGGCATTCGGCTTTGCATCCTTTGCATCCGAGGCAGAGGTCCATCACATCGCGCAATCCATCGCTGGTCATGCCGTCGAAACCGAGTTGACCCGTCATCGCAAGCCGAAGCGCGTTCGCTCGCCCCCGCGTCGTGTGCCGCTCGTCGCGCGTCGCCATGTAACTCGGGCACATCGTCCCGCCGAGCGTCTTTCGGCACGCCCCAACGCCGGTGCATTGCTCGACGGCGCGATCAAAACCGCCGTCCTCACGAAACCGGTAATGGGTCACGCCTATTTGTGAACGGTATTGTGGGCCGAGCCGCAGATTTTCGCCGATTCCCTGCGCGTCCACAATCTTGCCGGGGTTCATTCGGTTTTCGGGATCGAACAGTTTCTTAATTTCCTTAAAGGCGTTGTAAAGCTTTGTTCCGAAATATTTCTCGTTGAGGAAACTCCGCACGAGTCCATCGCCGTGCTCGCCGCTCCAGCTACCGCCGTATTTCTTGACGATCTCGAACGTGCGCTCGGCGATGACGCGCATCTTTTCGATCTCTTCGGCGATTTTCAGATTCAGGATCGGGCGCACATGCAACAACCCAACCGAGGCGTGCGCATACATTGCGACCGGAACGTTCAACTCTTCGCAAACCTTGGCGACTTCGGCGATGTAATCGGGCAGGACTTCGACCGGGACGGCTGAATCGTCAATGAAATCAATGGATTTGGCGTCGCCCTTCATTCCAAGCATGAGTCCCTGACCGGCGGAACGAACACCCATGACCTCGGCTTGGGCTTCGGCCGTGATCATTTTCGGATGCGCATATCCAAATCCCGCGCTTCGCAAATCCTGAATGAGAACGTCAACTTTCTTTTCGGCCTCGGTAGTCGTCTCACCAAAAAATTCGATGATGAGAACCGCCGTCGGCTCACCGTCAATCCAGCCGCAGAGTTTTTTTGTTTCGAGGTTCGTCATCGCGGGGACAAGAATCGAAGGATCGAGAAGTTCGACCATTGAGGGACCGTGCTTCACGATCGCCGCGACGGAACGGAGACATTCCGGCATCTTTTTGAAATGCGCGACGCACATCGCCTTGGCTTTAGGAAGCGGCACGAGATTCAGCTTGGCCTCGACGACCGTCGCGAGCGTGCCTTCGCTACCGACGATAAGATTCGAAAGGTTCCAGACTTCATCGCCCAAAAATTCGTCGAGATTGTAACCGCCGACTCGACGCATGACTTTCGGATACCGCGCGGCAATTTCGTTGCGGTTCGCCAGAACGATTTCGCGAACGCCTTTATAAATGCGCCCTTCACGATCATCCTTTTCGGCAATCTTATCCCACTGCTCGCGCGACATCGGACGCGTTTTCATCTCAAAGCCGTCGGCCAAAATCAGATCGAGTTCAAGGACGTGATCAAGCGTCTTCCGATAAACAATGGAACGCGTGCCCGAAGAATTATTGCCGATCATCCCTCCAACGTTCGCGCGATTCGAGGTTGCGGTCTCAGGGCCGAAGTGAAGTCCCGTCGGAGCGAGAAGCGCATTGAGTTCGTCGCGCACTCGCCCCGGTTGAACTCGCGCCCAATGTTCCGACACGTTCGTCTCCAGCAATTGATTCATGTATTTTGAAAAATCGAGAACGACGGATTCGCCCACGGTCTGACCCGCGAGACTCGTCCCACCGCCGCGAGGCAGAACGGTCAGTTTTCGTTCTTCGGCAACCCGCAGCGCGCGCTTCACGTCTTCACGGTCGCGCGGAACCACAACGGCCACAGGAGCGATTTGATAAATACTCGCGTCGGTCGAGTAAAGACCGCGCGAAACAGCGTCCACGTAAACCTCGCCTTTGACGGCGGATTTTAAGGCGGCTTCAAGCGACGCTTGATCGGGAACAGTTTTCGGAATGCCTAACATGGGAACGAAAAACCGCGAGGGAAAGAAGTCATCGCAAGTCTCGCGTGCCCACTATTGCTGAATCCGTCCTGCAAGGACGGAGGATCAAAGCCCAAGGCAACGCCTTGGGTCAGAACCGCGATTTGAGACACAAGCCCTGCAAGGGCGATGGAGATCGAAGAAAACAATTTTCCGTCGCCCTTGCAGGGCTTATGAGATAGGGCGATCCATAACCCAAGGCGTTGCCTTGGGCTTTGTTCCTGCGCCCCTAAAGGGGCAAGATCAGCGGGAACAACTCCGCGATGTCGCGGTAATCTCAAGCAACGGTGAGATGAACCTTCTTTGCGTCTTTGCGTTAACTTCTTCATTCATTTTTCCAAAAAGCTTTAATCGGGCTGGGTTTCGGTGTCCAAGAGGAGCGTCGAGACCGAGACCGCTTCCTTCCTTCCCTTGACCTCAACCAAACCAAGGTCGCGGAACCTGAAGTGCTTTCCCGCATTCTCGACAATCGAATTGCTTGCGATGACGGCGCAACCTTTTTCCTTGCTGACCGATTCGAGACGGAAGGCGACGTTGACGCTATCGCCGACGATGGTGAACGACTGGTTTTCGCCCGTGCCGACGTTGCCAAAAATCGCCTCGCCGACGTTCAGTCCGATCCCGATGCGGAAAATATTGCCGGGGAACTCGGTGGAGAGCCGGTGCGAAAACGTTTCGGCGCGTTCGAGCATGTCGCCTGCGGTTTGGAGCGCGGCGTTTACCTCGGCGCTGGGATTCGTTTGATCTTTAACGACCCAAAATGCCATGACCGCGTCACCGATAAACTTGTCAATCGTTCCGCCATGCTTCTCGATGATTTCGCTGATTTCGCGGAACCAATCGGCGACGAGACGCGAGAATTCCCGCGCGGGGAGCGCTTCGCTCATGCTCGTGTAACCGCGAATATCGGCGACGAACACGACCACCATCTCATTGCGCATCGCGAGCGCCGTCGCAAAAAGTCCCGCGCCGGTTGTGTTGCTGGTGATCGTGGTCGGATCGCGATTCTCTTCGAGTTCGGGTGCGACATATCGCAGCAGCACATTGCCGATGGTGATCTGATCGCCATCTTCCAAGTCTTTGGGTGCGGTGAGTCGCCGGCCGTTCAGCCATGAACCATTCGCGCTGCCGACGTCACTGACGCGGTATCGCGTTCCTGACGTGCGTCGAATTTCCGCATGACGCCGTGAGGCGTTCTGATCATCAAGGACCAAATCATTCCCCGTGGAACGGCCGATGGTCAGACGGTCGTCAATTTCCATGACGACGTCGGGCTTCCCCTCGCAAACGACGATGATCTTTGCTTTCACCTGAACGGCTTCCATAAGTCCCACCGGACGGCACAAGGTGCGTGGCGCGCCATCCCCGCCTTGAACGCCGTGCCCTTTCGGGGCATGATGCCTCGGCGCTCCCGCATGATCGAGCGATTATCCGCAAAACGACCATGAACCCCAACGAAAAAAAATCTTCCTCTCGTCTTGCCTACGCCGCCGCACATGTGGTCGTCCGAAAAGATAAGAGTCGAGAAGCGGAAGGAAAAGGAAAATCGGCAGCCGAAACCATTGATTGGGGTGCGACGCTCAACTTTCGGAAGCACCTTTGGGGGCTGGGATTTGGCGTCGCCGAGGCGATGGACACGGCACAACGCGACCTGCTCGGATGGGACGCCGCCTCGGAACTGATTGCCCTGACGCTGGCCGAAGCGTGCGATTCGCGAAAATGGGGACAGGCAGCCGCTTCGCTTCAGCCAGTCCCCATTTTCGCTGAAGTCATCGCGGGAGCCGGGACCGACGGTCTGCCGAATGCCAAGCCCGAATCACTTTCGCAGGTCATTTCAGAATATGTTCACCAAGGCGAGTTCATCCAATCGCGCGGCGGGACGGTCATTTTGCTTGCTTCACCGCTTATGCCAAAGTGGTTTGGCCGCGCGGAAGACTACATCGAACTTTATACGCAGGTCTCCCGTTTGCTCGATCCGCCTTTGTTTGTTCATTGGCTGGGCGAAATGTTCGCGCCGAGTCTCGCGGGTTATTTTCCCGACGATTCCTTTTTTCGGATCATGGACGCGAACGCCGACCGGATTAGAGGAGTGAAGATTTCACTGCTCGACAAAAATTTCGAAATCGAAGCGCGCCGCCGATTGCGTCCAAATGGACAGATCGTTTTGACCGGCGACGATTTTCACTATCCCGAATTGATTCTTGGCGACGGTTCGGCGGGCGGCGGCGAAATCTTTGAGGTTCACGGACGACAATTTCCCATTGGCGATTTCAGTCACGCGCTTCTCGGCATCTTCGATCCCATCGCCCCCGTCGCTGCGGAAGCGCTACGCGCATTGGATGCGGGAAACATACAACGCTATTCCGACCTCATGGAAAAGACCCGCCCCCTCGCGCTGAAACTCTTCGAGCCGCCGACCTCATGCAATAAGGCGGGCGTCGTCTTTCTCGCGTATCTGAATGGCCACCAAGATCACTTTGCTCTGTTGGGAGAACTCGAACGCAAACGTGACAAATCGCACTACGCCGAAATTTTGCAACTCGCCGAACAGGCCGGAGTTCTCACCGATCTCGCTGAAGCTCGGCGTCGGTTTCACGCGCTTGTATAAACAAAATCATCCCGTTCGCTCAAATTGCACCTGAGCCGAAGCGAGAATTCGCGGACGGAGCCGGGGATTCAAATATTTTTCGCTCACGATTTGCACGGGGCGTCCGCCATACAGGGACGAAAGCTCCCGTTCCATGTCAATGATGCGAAAGCCCACGGGGCGATGAGGTTCGAATTCAACGAGTACGTCCACATCGCTTTCTGGTCCGAAATCCTCGCGCAAGATCGAACCGAAGAGCGACAGCTTCCGCACACCGTGCCGTCGGCAATAGTCTTCTAATTCCAAAGGCGTAAGGACGCGACTGGAGAGGGGCATTGTGGGAGTTGCGGCAATGGAAGCGGACATGGGCTTATCTCGGAGCCATTTTTACACTTCTTGAAGCATATACGCCATTGAATCCCGGCAGTTATCGTTTTCTCGTGCTTCTGAATGGGCCGGATTACCGCATTGGTAATCAGCGGCCCGCGCGCATGAAAAACCGTCGGAATACGGATACCGAACGTCCCGCGAGTGCCGATTGAAGTTCCGCCGAATCGCGAAAGTCGGTGATGGTCCACTGCGCACCCGCGCGCCGGAGCGACTTTGCTGAAAGCGTCGTTGCAACGCCGCAGACTCGTGCGCCCGCGCCTCGAGCTGATTCGATCCCGACTTCCGAATCTTCAAATACAAGCATTTCGCCCGGAGCAAGTTTCAGCCGCTGCGCCGCGTGAAGATACGGCTCGGGATGGGGTTTGGAATTCGCGACGTGCTCCGCGCCGATCAGCGCGTCGAAGATATTCCGCCAATTGAAAAGCAACATGATCTGGCCGACAGTCTTGAGTTTGGCCGAAGTCACAAGTCCGAGCGGCACGACCGATTTGTGCCGCCGCAGAAACGGATCAATTCCTTCGATGGCGGTGAGTCCGTCTTTCATTCGTTCGCCAAAGAGCGCGCGTTTGCGTTCGACCATTCGCTCTTCGCTGAAAGTTTGTGGAACTCCGCCCGGTCGCGAGCGCAACCACTTCGCTACCTGCTCGCCCGTTCGGCCTTGCAGCGTGGCTTCTTCGGATTCACGCAGCGCTATTCCCATCTCGGCGAGGCATTCGCGCCACGTCTCGCGGTGCAATCCTTCGCTATCAATCAACGTTCCATCGAGATCGAAAACAAGAGCTTTAGGAGGTGCAGTAGGTGGAGACATATTTGGGATTCAAATGGTTATCCCGCAATATTTTCACGCTTCGTGAGATTGTTTGCAAAGGCAATCGAGAATACACGGCGCAACTTCTCAATTTGAATATTGAGAAACGACAGCGATTCCGCATTTACGATGATTTTACACTAAACTCCTTTTCGAAACCGTCCGATGAATTTGTCGAGGGATTGCTCCGTCGCAGTGTTGTGTTATACCCCTCGCCCCAACGAATTCATGGAGGAGACCAAGCCATGGCACAGCCCGAAAACAAGATCATTGAGGACTTCAAGAAATACGTGACTCAGTGCGGCGGACCGTTCTCGAGCTGGCACGTCGGCATTGCGGAAAATCCGACGCTCGGATTATTCATGGGAAACAAAGTGGATAAGGACAAAGACAATTGGATCATTGCCTTTGCTTCGACGCATGACGCCGCGCAGAACATCGCGCGTTACTTTACGGATCAATGCGGCGCGCTCGGCGAACTCGGACGGGAAGTTCCGCGGGCAAGAGGCATTTACGCTTATCGCAAACTGGAACGAACTACCGATTTTTCCGATACGAACCGGATCCCCGCCGTCGGCGTGAGTTGACCGCGAGTTGAAGTTTTACATCATAATGCTCGCGCTGATTGACCGATCAATAGCCGTTGCGAAGCGTTACTTGCGCGCTCTTGATTTGTTGTTTGATAAGAGGCCAATCATCCCAGTAGATATTCGTCCGTAGTTTTGGCTTAAA
>CAZPIK010000186.1:0-3988 GCA_964586185.1 uncultured Candidatus Sumerlaeota bacterium
CGGCTTTGTTCTCAAGCTCAAAGAACGACTCTTCGGTGAAATGGAACATCCCCGCCAAAATATTCGACGGGAATTGTTGTATGCCCGTGTTGTATTTCATCACCTCGTCGTTGAAGTGTTGCCGCGAGAAGCCGATCTTGTTTTCCGTCGAAGCCAGTTCTTCCTGAAGCGCCATGAAATTTTGGTTCGCCTTGAGATCGGGATATTGCTCGACGAGCAACATCAACCGACCGAGCGCGCCCGAAAGTTGCTGCTCGGCCTGAACCTGCTCCGCAATTCCTTTCGCCTGAACCGCGCCCGACCGCGCCGCGATGACCGCCTCAAGAGGTCCCCGTTCGTGTGAAGCGTAACCTTTCACCGTCTCGACCAAATTCGGAATCAGGTCGTGACGTCGCTTCAGTTGAACGTCAATTTGTGACCACGCATTTTTCACCCGCTGCCGCATCGCGACGAGGCCGTTGTAAAGGCCGATCACGATCATCGCAAACAGAAGAAGTAGTCCGCCGGCTACCGCTAGTGGAATCATTCCGCTCATTTTATGCTCCCTTCGTTTTCAAGTTGTGAAGATTCAGTTGTCCCAAATGCCGCGCCCAAAAATCCTCGCTTCTCGTCGTCGCCAATTTCGCACCCTCGGTTCCGGCAAAATGCTCGATAAGCGCCTTCATTTCTCCCGCGTCGAGCCACAATCCATGTCCCAAAGTACAGCGATCCAATTCGATCCCCTCATGAATGCAAAACGCCTTCAAAGCACGCGCGCAACGGGGACAGCAACGATCCTTCCGCCTTTTTCCGCCGCGCTGCAAAATCGTTTCGGCGAGCGGCCCTCGCTTGAGACCTTCTCGTTCGAATACCAATTCCAATTCGCCCGCATCGAGCCACGTTCCGCCGCACTGCACGCATTGATCGGTTTCGATTCCCTCGAATTCAAAAACGACGAGCGGTTCATCCACGCAATGCGGGCACTGCCCCAGTTTCTTCATGCCACACAACCTAATACGTCATGCGTCGTGACGAAAGAGAATTCGGATAGAATCTGAAAATGTCGAGTGGTTGGCTCAATGCTGTCAAGCCATGGACCCGAAGACGTTTCATTTTATTTTTTAATTTTCGTCAAATTCTCTTATTTTTTGTTGGTTGGGCGGGTCGAAGACCCGACCTACGCGAACGGATAAAACTTTTGAGAATCGCTATGATCCTGAAAGGACACCGGATCAAAGCCCAAGGCAACGCCTTGGGTAAAGTATCCACGCTTGTCTTGCAAGCCCTGTAAAGGGCGAAGGAGATTTCATCTCCTTATCAATTTACGGACAGGTACGATTGGCATAATCGCCTCCATCTATTCCGCAAAATTATAGTTTGAACACTCACTACAATAAGTGCTGCGCTTCCTAAAACAGTAAATACGATGATTCGGTCGTCCATAAAAGGCAACGTGGCTCCCCATAAAGCTCCCTGAGGAACAAATACCATAAATAAGAGCCACTTTACATAGTCTATCCCATCATATATAATAAACTCAGAACGGTCATCGCACGCTCGTAACATGTATGTTATATGAGCGCTTATAACAAAACATAGGCAACTGTAAATATAACATATAAAATAGCCGACAAAATAATAAGGTATAATCCAGGGCGCTGGAGAACGGAAAAAATATATAAATACAATAATGAGCATGGGAACTGCCGCCGGAATTGTCGAGGCCAATAGCATAAAAGGACGTTTGGATTGAGCAATTAAAAAGGATCTGGTTTCTAATGACGTTAGCGATAGCTCCTCGCGAAAGCTTCTATCGAGAAGCTCTTCTGTTCTCCGCATCAGGCATAGTCTTGACCAGAGCCACATCCCCAATGATATTGGATATGGACACACAAATAGCCAGTTATAGTGTTCTTGATTACCAGTATTACTATAGAGAACCATTGCAAGTGGCATCCACCATAGAATACACAGTAGAGTGACTATTGAAAAACTGTCTACGTTCAACGTGAGCAGGGATTGCCTCGACTGATTTATGCCCAGAATGTCGGGACGTTGAATTTCGGGACGTTTGACCATAAAACAATTCAGTTTACGTCATTTCCACAAGCCGACTTTTATGTTTGTATAAGGTGACGAGTGTGAGATACGACTCTTCAAGCGACGAGTTTCTGTACCACATTGCCCGCAACATCAGTCAGCCGGAAATCGCGACCTTGAAAGCGGTACGTCAGCTTTTCGTGATTCATTCCGAAGAGATGCAGCAGCGTCGCGTGAAAATCGTTCATGTGGACAGGGTCTTCGGTGATGTTCCAACCAATATCATCGGTCGCACCGATGACCTGCCCGCCCTTGACGCCGCCCCCCGCCATCCAAGTGCTGAACGCAAACGGGTGGTGATCGCGTCCGGTATTCGGGGTCAAGCCCGCGCGATTTTCCGCGAGCGGCGTGCGACCAAACTCCGTTCCCCAAACGACGAGCGTCGAATCGAGCAGACCACGCTGTTTCAAATCGCCGAGAAGCGCGGCAATCGGCTGATCCACGACGTTGCAATTTCCTTTGAGTCCGTTGTTCAAATCGCCGTGCTGATCCCAACCGTCCATATAGATGTTCACGAATCGCACGCCCCGCTCGACCATTCGCCGCGCGAGCAAACAACTCGTGGCAAAATTTTTCTCATTCCCGGACGCGCGATTGACGCCGTAAGTCTCGACCGTCTGAGCGCTTTCACCTGAGAGATCAATGAGTTCCGGCGCGGCCGATTGCATCCGGTAAGCCAACTCATACGACGCGATCCGACTTTCAATTTCGGGGTCTTCCATCACTTCATGCGCACGGGCATTCAGGCTCGCGATCGTATCGAGCGACGCGCGCTGAAGTTCGGGCGTAAGTCCCGCCGGATTGCCGAGGTTCTTGACCGGATCGCCCTGATTGGAAAAGAGAACGCCCTGATAAGTCGAAGGAAGAAATCCGCTTGACCAATGCGTCGCGCCGCCGCGAATGCCGGGGATCGGTTGCAGCACCACGTAACCCGGCAGATTTTCCGAAACGCTTCCTAGCCCATACGTCAGCCACGATCCGATGCTGGGACGACCCATCCGCGCGAAACCCGTGTTCATAAAAATCGAAGCGGGATGATGATTGAACTGCTCGGTATGCATCGAGCGGATGAGCGCGATGTCGTCCACGTGCTCGCCAATCTTGGGAAGCAGATCGGACATCTCCAAACCCGATTGGCCATAGCGCTTGAACTCGCGCGGACTCGCCATAAGAACGGCGGAATCCTTTTGGATAAACGCGAACCGCACGTCCTTGGTCATGGATTCGGGCAGCGGCTGGCCATGGAGTTCCTTCAGCTTCGGTTTGAAATCGAAAAGGTCGAGCTGACTCGTTCCGCCCGAGAGGAAAAAGAAAATGCAACTTTTGGCCTTGGGTGCGAAGTGAGGTGGCTTCGGCGCGAGAGGATTGACCGGAGCCGTCGCGGCGAACAATCCATCGCCCTTCAGCAGCGAACCAAGCGCAATTCCCCCAACCCCGCCCATCGCGGAAGTCAAAAACTCCCGGCGCGAACGGTAGCGTTGGTATTGGCCGCAATGCATGTCGAAACTCCGACCCTATCGAACCACGCGAAACGCGATTGCGCAAGAGGAAGGCGTTCCAAACGCCGACTTACCTGGATTCTTGCGCGCGCCGGAGCATCTCACGCGCCTCAGCGTCTTCGGGATTGAGGCTTACGGCCTGCTCAAGCGACCGCGCGGCCTCCTTCCATTCCTTGCGCTCCATCCATATTGAACCCAGCATGAAATGCGCGTCGGCGTGATAGGGTTGTAGGGCAACGAGTCGTTCGAAGCTGGCGATTGCTTCATCCAACTTTCCCAGCCGCTTAAGCGAGACACCGTTGTTGAATAAAGCGTCGGAATAATCAGGTTCAAGCGCCAATGCCTCGAGAAATAATTCAGCCGCGCGTTCGGAATCGCCCCGCGCCAGCCATGCAAGCCCAAGCGCTTAA
>CAZPIK010000186.1:3998-8267 GCA_964586185.1 uncultured Candidatus Sumerlaeota bacterium
AACATATTTTCGCGTCGCCCGGTTTGATCTCATGTGCACGAACCAGTTTTGCGATTCCACCATCAAAATCGCGCTGACGGATCAGCAATGTTCCCAAATTCACAAGCGCATCGGCGTGATCGGGTTGACGGCGCAACGCTTCTTCGAAAGTGACTCTCGCTGAATCGAATTTTCCGACCCGCGCGTAAAGGATTCCTAGCGCGATGAGCGCATCGGCTTCGGATGTTGAATACTTGGCGGCCTCTTGAAACGCCGACTCGGCTTTGCCGAAATCTTGGCCCGCCATCCATGCCCTTCCCAAATTGATTCGCGCGCGGGTAAAACCGGGTTCTAATTCGACCGCGCGTTCAAAATGTTCGATAGCGCTTTTCCAATCCCCCGATTCCATCATCGCCGCACCGACGTTATTGTGAGCCATCCATGCGTCGGGGTTTCTCACAAGATTCCACTGAAAGAGCGTGCGCGTATCTCTATAGAGGGCGGATTGACGAGCAGAAACGATGATCATCAGAAACAGAAAAGTTGCTGCAGTCATCTTTGCTAATCGGCGGGATTGCCCCGACATCGTTTCATATCTTACCGCGACGAATGCGCCTGCAACCGCGCACGGGCCGAGGCTCGCCAGATAGGTGTACCGATCCGCTACGAATGTGAAATAAAGGTAGGCATGATCGAGCAAGCCAAGTATGGGCGAGAGTGTCATTACAAAAAAGGCCGCAGCAGCGAGAAGGCTTGAGCGACGAGTGGAAGACGAAGCGGCTAATATTCCGATAAAAAAAAGCAGCCCCGCAAAACCAATCGAAAAAGCTTGCGCCGAATTTTCAACGCTCCAGCGCGGGTAAAGCGTCATAAGATTCGTCGGCCAGAGAGACTTCCCCAAATAAAAAAACACGGCGCGCAGGGCGATCGCGAAACGATCCGTCCATTCCAATCCGGACGCGTAATGAAACCTCGCGTGACTCCAAATCGTGTCGCATAGGACAATGGCCGCTCCGAGTCCGACCATCATCGCCAAAGCAAGAATATGACGACGCGAAATTCGCCGATCGCGCCAGAACAAAACGAGCATTAACCCCAACGGCAGCGACACCGCGATTGATTTGCTGAGTAACGCAAGCGCATAGGCCAGCAGTGAAACGCCGAACCACCCTTTGCTTCTCTTCGCCTCAAAATTCAGATACGCATGAGCCGCAAGCAGATAAAATGCGCCGGAAAGAACATCCTTCCGTTCAATGATCCACGCGACGGATTCGACCCGAAGCGGATGTGCCGCGAATATCATCGAGGCGATCCACGCGCCGCGAAATCCAAGCCGCGCGAAAAGTCGCCAGACCAATAACGCGTTCAAGAGATGCAACGCGATGTTGGTTGCGTGGTAACCCGCCGGATGCAATCCCCAAATCCGATACTCAATCCAAAACGAAGTATAAACCATCGGCCAATAGTGGTCGTGCGGAAGCAGCGAAGGCCGTGTCCATATTTTGATCAGCCCCGTCCAAGTTCGCAGAAGAACATTGTTTGTAACGACGTCATCATCCCAGACAAACCCCGCGAAGAACGCGGGAGAGAATGCAAGGAGCGTCGCCGCGACGAGGATTCCGGCTTGAACCGCAATGAAACGCGGAGCAAGGCGTCTGTAAACCTCCAGGTGATCCTTGACGTGTTGATCCGTCTCGTTCATGGAGTCCATACTGTCCATAAAACGCAATCGCGACGGAAACAAAAATTATTGATAGATCGTCCAATCGCGAATCGCATTGGGCGGCTCGGCGACGGTAAACGATAAATTGAGCGTCGCGCCGAACGGACCAACGCCCGATTCGGTCATACGGAGTTGCGTCGAACACGGCCCGAGCGTCATCGGCGCGGTGATATAAGCTAGGAACGAGTGAACTTGGTTCGGCAGCACGACATCGAGCGGCGGAATGATCGCAATACCAAACGGATCGCACGGATTGGGCGTGACGCTGATGCCGTAATTGCCGCCCGGCATCCAGGTCGTATTGCCCGTATTGCGGAACCGGATGTCCACGTATAGCGATTGTCCCGGCGACATCGTCGCGGGGACGCCGTGACTTATGAAGCTTGCATTGTTGATCGGGTCCACGACGTTCAATGTTTGGGTGACCGTCGTGCCAAATAGCGTCGCGCCTTCGCTCATGCGAAAATCAATCTGACATGGACCTCCCGCCGCAGGGCCATTTAGGGATCCACTGAACAAATAACTCTGTCCCGGCAACACGTTCGTTGCAGGTGCAATCGTCAGCGAGCCGACGGGCGATAGTCCGCATGGATCGCTAATTACTTCCAGATCGTAATTCCCCGCGCTCGACCAGGTCGTGTTCCCCGTATTCTGCATCGTGATTGTAATCGGAATCGGATGTAGCGCGGGAATCTCAGTCGGAATTGTGTGCGTGATATTCGTAGTGTCGTTGAACGGAGAGGGTGAAGGTGAGGGCGAAGAGGTGGGTGTTTCAGTCGGCACGATCGGGGAAGGCGAAGGCGATGGGGTGGCAGATAAGGTGGGAGTCCGACTTGGCGAAGCCGTGGCTGAAGGTGAAGGACTAGACGTAGGCTGAACCGTCGGTGGTGGAGTGGCGGAAGGTGATGCCGACACAGTGGCGGCAGGCGAGGGACTTGCGCTGGGTGATGAAGTTGGTGAGGCTGTGGGTGTCCGCGACGGACTTACGTTCGGCGATGCCGTCGGCGAAATTGTGGGTGAAGGCGAAGCGGTAGTTGTCGCGGTACGACTTGGCGACGGTGTGGATGAAGGCGACGCACTGGGCGATAATGTTGCCGTGGAAGAAGCGGAAGGCGACACCGAAGCCATCGGAGAAACGCTGGCGGTCGGCGATACCGTGGGAGAAGCGGGTGGAGACGACGATGGCGAAGACGTTGGACTGACTGTGGTCGATGCCGTTGGAGTTCCAGTTGGCGACCTCGATGGGCTGATCGTGGGTGTAGCGGACGGAGTGCGTGAAGGGGTTGCGGTTGGGGTCTGTGTTGAACTCGATGCTGGTGTTGGGGTGTAAGTGGGTATTGGGCAGTTTTGATTGAAGGACCAACCTAAAATGTTGTGATTCTCTCTGGAGCCTCCTTGTCCTGCCGTAAATCCAACCCATGCTGACCCGGCATCGAGAGTCATAATATCCTGTAAATTCAAAGGAACAGACAGTAGTGCATTCGAGAAATCATCAATAAAAATGGACAGCGTCCCAGGTATATAGAGAATCCTGACCATGTGTATATTACCATCAGACAGGTTGGGAATGGAGACAGCAGTCCCAAGTGAATAGGCGGGCGAGGCGCTGTTTGGTAAGGTTCCCCGCGTTTGGACACTCAAATGATTAGGCCCCGGTTCCGCCGTGCCAAAGTCATTCAAGTTATTCCAAGTGTCGAATTCTACGGCGACGCAGTTGGGAATACCACCGATCTCCGTCAATGGAAGTCCGGCGTACCCTATGGATCCTCCGGGTTGACCGATGGAGGTAGGACTGTCATTCTGGATAACAAATGCGAATCCATCCGCTCCTCCATTAATCAGATTGGTAATCTGAAATCGAAAAATGGTCTCAAATCCATTTTGACAGTCTTGCTTTGAGGTAAACCACGCTGCACCTGCGCTTGCCCCTACGGCCACATTTGACAAGTAGAGTTGGTTGTTTGTGATGCTGGCGGTGCCGAGCAAATTTAGTCCATCGGACGACAGAAAAGTGGGATAGCAAATTGTTCCCGGAACTGGCGTGGAAGTCGGTGTCGGAATCCCAGCGATCGTATAAGTTCCTTGAACAACCGCGCTGGTCGCACCTTGGTGATAAGCGATGGCTTTCACCGTGGTAGTGCTCGTGATCGGTGGAAGATTGCAGGGGTTGCCGCACGACGAAGTGGATGCGGTCGGCTCGGAGCCATCAGTAGTGTACTTGATAGTTGCTTCGGGCCAGTTCGACGTGATCGTGACATTCACTGAACCCAAACCCGAATAGGTCGGAGGACTCAACTGTGGTTCGGCATGGGACTCAAAATAGGCCATGCTCTTCTTATATCCCAGGGTTGGTAGATCGGAACGAACACCACCGCCATCTGGAGGAGGTTCAACAATGTTGAATACGGAATCGGCATAAAACTGAATGGGGCCGTCATGCCCCACGTATTCCTGATTTGCTGGGGTAGGAAAGGACCAATCCACTTTTACGTCCGGATAGTCAAGAGGTTCGGCAAACCATGATCCATCAGGACCGAATATTTGTTGGGTGGCACACCAGGTTGTGT
>CAZPIK010000187.1:0-1414 GCA_964586185.1 uncultured Candidatus Sumerlaeota bacterium
GATAAAAGTCGGCTTCGGGGGTGATTGAAACTGAACGCTTTAGTTCGTCGGGTTTCATCTTCTTGTTGAAACGTATGGTCACGGGCATCCGGTTTTGGAGCATGACATCGCGCGCGCCATTGGCCGGTTCGGTCGCGATGACTTTGGGGTAATCGCGGATCGGCTCAAGCGAGATTGTTTCGATGGGCGTATCGAGTTCGCGCGCGATCTCGACGTTGGGAAGCGTAGTCGGTTCGTATCCGTCGGCGCGGGCAAGCAACTCGTAAATTCCGGGCGGGATGCCGTTGATTTTGTATTTGCCCTTGGCGTCGGTGAGGGCGAAATGATCGGTTCCGGCAAGACCGACGGCGATGCCGCTCATGTCATTACCGGTCGCACCCGATTTTACGGCGACGCCTGAGACGCTGCCCGGTTTTTGCGCGTTGGGGTCGGTTTCGAGCAGGGTGAGAGTAACCTCCGCCGTCGGGAAGTCGGTGAGATCGAGTCGTTCATCTTTCGGAGTGTCAAAGCCCTCACGCTGTGCATAGAGCGTATAGTTTTTTGCCGCGAGCGAGCCGATCTGAAAACTGCCATCTGGGGCAATTGTCACTTTACGGTCGGCTAGCTCGCGAATCCCAACGGTCACGCCTTCAAAATCATCGAGGGCTGAACCATCAAGCGCGAGCAGTTCCACCCGACCCAAAATCTCACGCGGTTCCGCCTCGACGTTTTCCTCTTCCAAATTAATCTCAACCAGCGTCGGTTCCGCGCTTTCGGCAACTTCCACCTGTTTGCGAATCGGAAAATGGCCGGGGAATTCGACGCGAACGCTGTAACCTTTTGGTTCGACGTTCCAAAAGTAGAAGAAGCCGTCGGTGTCGGCAAAGGTTCGCATCGAAGTCCCCTCGAGCGAAATTCGCGCTTCAGTGAAATTGACGTATTCGGGGTTTTCCTCGTCACCCGAGCGAATTTTTCCGCCAATCGCGCCGTATCCGGACTTGGTGACATCCGAACCATCCGCTGATCCTTCGCGCCGCAGCGAAGCATCGGGAAGGACATATCGTTTGGGTGTTGGAATTTCGGGAATGACGATCTCACCCAGCGTCGCCGTTTCATAGCTCGCGCGCTGTGCCATTATCTTTTTCGGTCCGGGGGCAAGGTGCTCAAGCAAGAAGCGGCCTTGTTCATCGGTCATGGCGATGGACGATGCGCCGGGGATAAAGACCTGAGTTCCCGCTGAATTGGGATTATCTGTTAAGATGACCCGCCCTTCGATTTCAAACTCCGCGCTCGGTTCGGACAAGCTGGGATTCGCCGTCGTCGGAGATTCGCTTTTGCCGCATCCCCACGAGAGCGCCACGCAGATGAATATGAAAAGGGGTCGGATGAATCGGCGGCATGGCGTCATGGCGGTTCCGACTTTCAGAGTTTCACT
>CAZPIK010000187.1:1424-8266 GCA_964586185.1 uncultured Candidatus Sumerlaeota bacterium
GACGAACGACTAGCACGTATTCAATACGGCTCTCATGAATGAGATGACTTTCTATCTTGGGTTTTTCAGCTTCCATTGCGCGAGTAGCCAATAGCTTCCTGATTTGGCCTTCGACTTCGACAAGCGCGCGAACCTTTGGAAGCGTTTGCTCCATCACCGCAACGGCGCGAATTCGGTCGCCATCGCGAAATGGAGTTTGAGTGAAGCTGCCTGGTGGCGTTTCCATGAGCTGTTTGCCGGTAACGCCGCGAACTTGCCGCACATCAACTGGGGTGGTCGCTTGGAAGGGTTCGTCCGGCAGTTCTTCGGGATTGATCTGTTCTGCCAAAGCGATGAATTCCGCGATCGAGCTTATCCCCTTCAGCTTTTCTGTGAAGGATTTCATCATCGAATCTAGCTGCTGCTCCCGCTGCTCCTTGGGACGATTATCCCACTTGGGACCGAGTCGTCTTTCGATAATCTGATAGCTCTTCAAGGAGGGAATCGTAAAGTCCGTCGTCACGTGGGAATCGTAATAGTCCTGAATTTGCTCTTTAGTCACGGTCGCTGCCACGGCGTCGAGCTGTTGCTTGACATAAGTCGAGCCCATGACGCCGGTGCGAAGAAGGGCGCTTTTGTGTTTCAGCGTTTCCTCCTCCATCACTTTATTCTGGCGCGCCCAGACAACGGCCAGCGCATAGGCAATCCCGCCGTGCATTTTCAGCCCCGCTAGGATTTTCGCATGATCCGCCCCTTTGCCTATCCACTGTTTCCAAACTCCTTCAAGCTCCTTCCAATTGTACTTATGCCCTTCAACCTCCGCGAGAATGGTATCGGGCGGAATATCGGGAGCTGGAGCGAACGCATCGTAATGAACGATAAGCTCCGGCATGGCATAGAGTTCGTCGTTCATCTGTTCGCCGAGTTTTTTCGACCGCTCCTCTTTGATTTTTTCGATCATGAACGGTTTGACTTTTTCGAAGGAATGCGTGGACTCCTCCTGCTTCTCGGTCAATTGGATCAGGTGGAAACCGTGCCGAGTTTGGATCACGGCGCTCACTTCGCCCACGGGTAATTTTTTGGCGGCTTCGAGAATCGGATCGGAAATATATCGGTATCGAGACGCACCCGAGGGAAGGGGGCCAATGGTTGCGTCCTTGTTTTCGGATTCGGAGAACTGCTTGACCAGTTGTTCAAATGATTCGCCTTTTTTTGCGCGCTCCAGAATTCCCTCGGCTTTCTTGCGCACGGCCTCGGTCTTTTCAGGATTCATGGGGACGAGTAACTTTTCGCCGGGGTATTCGGGTTTAAACATTTTCAGCCGGCGATGTTCAGGGGCAACCCACCGCGGGGCGCGTCCGACGGAATCGCTCAGGATGAAGGCGACTTTCTCGGCGCTTCCGGAAATCTTCTCGGCGACCATCTCCAATGTTTCGCCCGCTTTCAATTCGTAGGGTTCATACGTTCGTAGATAGAGATGCCTCATCGTAAACTGAAAGGGCTGACGGAATTCCGCCTTGTGCTTTTCATAGTACTTGGCAAGTTCCTCTTCCGTGGGCGGAATGACTTTGGCATCAATCCGGCGTCGCCTCATCTCCGGCAAAATGTAATTGAGAAGATAAGAATCCACTTTCTCTTGATAAGCGGCTTTGAGCGCCGGGTCTTCGGATTGATCCACGAGCGATTCAGCGGCGCGGGACATGGAGTAATTTTTCGCGAGGTTCTCGAACCATGCCAGCGGCATATCCGGCACGGACGCAGGCGCGACGACGGGAGTGAACGGAACCGCGTTGGCCGGCAAAAGATAATAGCGGTAAAAGTCGAATAAGAGTTCGTAATCGAGATCGCCGAATGCCGTTCTTGCGATCAGCGTGTCCGAAGTCAGCGGAGCGGCAGGGTCTTTTGACTCCACTAATGCAGGGGATGAGGAAGACGGCGATCCATCCGCCGAAGGCGTTTGGGCTGCCCGTGCGAAAACTCCGGAACACGTGAAAAGGAAAGCGAGCGCGAGCGGCCTAAGATTCCGCGAAATGGAAAAATGGAAGGCGTTCATGGATTAACCGTCATGACGCGCGATGAATGGGCACAAGAGCAGCGGCATCACGCGCGGATTCAATTTACCTTCCATCCGAATTCGACGCAAGGCGGAAGGGGCGGGAATCAAGATTCGGCATCGGGAGGCGCGAGGAGCTGATTAATCTTTCCGAGGAGGCGTTCGAAATCTATCGGCTTGACGTCGAACTCGTCGCATCCAACCTCCAGCGCGCGTTCCCGCTCGCCGCTCATCGCGTGAGCAGTAAGGGCAATTATCGGGATGGAGCGCGTAAGTTCGTCGGCTTTAAGATTTCGCGCTACCGTCCACCCATCCATGACCGGCAGACTCATATCGAGCAGGATGAGTTCGGGGTTTTCGGAGCGAGCCTTCTCAACGCCTTCAGCGCCATCCATCGCGAAAGTGACAAGATGGCCCTTGCGGACGAGTCGGCGCGCGAGCATATCGCGATTCAGTTCGTTGTCTTCAATTAGGAGTAATGCGGCCATGGTTGAATGTCTCGACTATCAGGTCGGGGGATTTAAGGACGCGGCGATCCGTTCCGCGACGCAGACGCGATTGCGCCCCTCGCGTTTGGCGCGGTAGAGCGCTTGATCAGCCTCTTCCCTAAGTTGCTCTGCGGTCATTTTTTCGCCGGGCGCAATTCCGGATACCCCAACGCTGACGGTGATGGGAATTGCCTGTCCGCTTAGCATGAAGGGAGCCGCGGCAACCTCTTCTCGAAACCGTTCCGCAACAAGGGCCGCCATCGCAATCGAGGTTTCAGGAAGGATGACGAAGAATTCCTCGCCACCATAACGACAGACGATGTCCATGCTTCGAACCGAGGCCAATATCCGATGCGCAAATTCACGCAAGGCCTGATCGCCGCATCCGTGCCCCAGCGTGTCGTTGATTTTCTTGAAATGATCGAGATCGAGCATGATCACTGAAAAGGGACGGTTCATGCGGACGCAAAGCGAATGCTGGGCGTTCATGGCGTCGGTCATCGAACGCCGATTGTAAACTCCCGTGAGTTCGTCGTAGGCGGCCATTTGCTGGAGGAGTTGGGTCTGAACTTCCAATTGGCGCACGGTTGACGCCAGCTTCAATTGTGTCTCGATTCGCGCCAGCAGCACCGGCATATCTACGGGCTTGGTGACGTAATCGTTCGCTCCCTTATGCAGCGCCTCGACGATTCTTTCGGATTCACTGAGCGCCGAAACCATGATGATCGGCAGCGCGTGCGTTTCGTCCGATTCGCGCAGTCGAACCAGCGCTTCGATTCCGGATATCCCCGGCATATTGATATCGAGCAGAACGATTTCGGGAACTTGCTCG
Source organism: uncultured Candidatus Sumerlaeota bacterium (assembly GCA_964586185.1). Classification (GTDB taxonomy): domain Bacteria; phylum Sumerlaeota; class Sumerlaeia; order MVZB01; family JAJFLK01; genus CAZPIK01. The sequence goes on from CAZPIK010000187.1 coordinate 4,777, forward strand.
GCAATCTTGGCAAAAGCCTGCGCCGTCGATTCCGCGCCGGTCGGTTCATAACCGGCCTTTTTCAAGCGCCGCATTAAAAGGTCTACGTTCAGCGGTTCGTCATCCACGACCAAAACGCGCGGACATCGTCGAGAAGTTTCAGTCGTGGTTTTGGCGCTTTCAGCGGTCATGTTTCAGAGGGCTTGGCGGCTTGGGTTCCATTAGGTTTGCTTGACGGCACACGTTCTCGAACGAGTTCCCCGATTTCTCTTAGCAGAGTTTCGCGCGATTGGCTTCCCTTGATCAAAACCTTCTCGACTTGCCCTTTGAGTTCAATCCGCTCTGCCTGAGTCAAATCCTTCGCCGTCACCACGATAACGGGAATCAGGCGACCGGGGTCAATTTCCCTGAGTTCCTGCATGAATTGAAAACCGTCCATGATGGGCATCATCAAATCCAGGACGATAAGGTGCGGGCGACACTTCTTTACCTTTTCGATGCCAACCCGACCATTTTCAGCCTCCTCTACGTCCCATCCTTGGCGCTCGAGCGTTCGGGAGATCAGTTGTCGAACGTCGGGATCGTCGTCCACAACCAGCAAACGGCACGTAGCGTAAGGACAACGGAATTTGGCCATGATCCGCGAAAAGTGGGCGCGGTCTATTGGCTTGGGCAAGTAGTCGGTGGCGCCCATCGCGTATCCCAGATTTTTGCCGTCGGTCATTGTCACCATGATCACCGGTATGGAACTGGTCGCGGGATCGGACTTGAGTTCAGTGAGAACGGCCCAACCGTCCATGTGCGGCATGAGGACATCCAAGGTGATGAGAATGGGGCGACCTTCACGGGCGAGACGCACTCCCTCGGCGCCGCTGTTCACGGCAACGACCCTAAAACCCTCTTTCGTAAGGTAATGGGTGATCAATTCGCGGGCTTCGGGGTCGTCGTCAATGACGAGCACCGCGTTGGTGACGTCTTCGGGCGTTACCTTCGTAGGCGCGGGAGCGGAACGCGGGCGTGAAAGCGTGAGTGGGGGAGATTCCATTTCGTTTTCAATGGACGCGGGAAGTCGGACGGTGAACGTCGTGCCTTGACCGACTTGACTTTCGACTTCGATGTCACCCCCCATCATGCGGCAGAGCTTCCGAGTGATCGCGAGTCCCAGTCCCGTACCCCCATATTTGCGCGTGGTGGAGGCATCGGCCTGTTGAAAGGCCTGAAAGAGTTTGCCGACCTGCTCGGGTGTCATTCCAATTCCGGAATCGTGCACTTCGAACTCCATCCATTCGCGTCCATCTTCATGGGCGCGCGAGACCGTCAGCGTGATTTCGCCTCCCTGAGTGAACTTGGCGGCGTTGCTAAGCAGGTTGAATAGCATTTGTCGAACCCGAGTTAAGTCCGATTGCATATCGCCCGCGTTTTCGGCGACGACCGATTTCAGGACGTTGCCGTTCTTTTCGATCAGCGGCTGAATGATCGTACAGACCTCACCGACCATGTCGCAAACCTTGAACGGCTCGACAAAAAGATCGAGTTTTCCCGCTTCGATTTTCGAGAGATCGAGAATGTCATTGATCAGCGTGAGGAGGTGTTTACCCGCCGTGTGAATCTTGTTTAAATCGGGGATGTAGTCTTTATGTCCATTTTCGCTCGCGTCCTCGACCAACATCTCGCTGTAACCGATGACGGCGTTGAGCGGAGTTCGCAATTCGTGACTCATATTCGCAAGGAACTGGCTCTTGGTTCGGTTGGCTGTTTCGGCGATCTCTTTGGCCGCGATCAGTTCTTCCTCCGCTCGCTTGCGTTCCGTAATGTCCTCGACGGTTCCTTCGTATCCGATGATCTGTCCGTTGGAATCGCGCATCGGATGCGCGTTTTCGCGAATCCAAATTTGGCGACCGTCCGCGCGCCTGATCCTTGATTCGAAGCCGACAACTTCGCCTTTTTCCGACATGATGCGGGCGAATACTTCGCGGCGCCCGGCTTCCACATAAAGCTGAGAGGCAATGTCCGCGACGTTGGCGATGAGGTCGGCGGGAGTCTCATAGCCATAAATTCTTGCGAGCGCGGGATTGACGCTCAAGTATTGACCGTCAAGCGTCGTTTGGAAAATACCGTCGCTGACGTTCTCGAAGATTTCGCGGTACTTGGCTTCGCTGACGCGCGTATTTTCTTCGGCGGCGCGGGCGCGCTCGCTCTCATCGCGCGCTTGCGCCCACTCGACCCTGAGTTGCCGGGCGACATTATTGAAGGACTGAACCACGCGCGACATTTCATCGCGGGATTCAATTTCAACCGATCCTTCCATTTCGCCTTCGGTCATCCGGCGCGAGGCAGCGTCGAGAACGCGGACGGTGTTCATGACCGAAGCGTAAAAACCATATAGGAGATAGCTGACGAAGAGGAGCGAGGCTAGGGCGAGAATGGCTACGAGCGTGCGCTTGCGTTCAAATCCGCCAATTCGGATGTTCAAGAGTTCGTCCAATTCGATGATTGCTCGATCCCAAAGGCCGAAGTTGACTTCCAAAGCGCGCCGAACCGATTCACGGAAGGTATTGCGATCGGCGTGAGGGAAATCGGCGTCCACCAATTGGCTCTTGGCATATCCCTGTAATGATTCAACCGCCGCTTGATATTGTTGAACGGATTCTTCGAGTCGAGATTGGAGGCGACCATTGGGATTGTTCGCGAACGCGGTCCGCATTCCAGCCGCGACGGCCTTCGCGTTTGTTGAAAGCAGTCCGCAGAGCACGATCAACTCCGCCTTTTGATCTGGTGTGACCGTGCCTGCCTTCATGAGGTCGTAAGCACGAAACTCGAGTCTTCGAGTTAGCTCCTGCGATTCAGGCAGCTTTAGGAGCGTCGAATCCATGAGGTAATAAGTATCGAGATCGGGATCGAGAATGAGGTTCGAGACATCACCAATCCACGAAATGAACGCGCGTATTTCCGCGAGCAGTTTGTCGTGCAAATCGGCGGACTCCGCCGAATCGGATTTCGTTGCGCGGTCTTTTAGAAATTGCCAGTTCCTCTGCAACGCATCCAATCGACGGGCGCTTTTCATGATCGTCCCAAGTTGGCCGTCGGTCTGGCGCAGCTCGGCGAAAACTTCGTCCACGCGTCGCTGCAATTCAACAAGATTGGGATGGGCTGTCGGCGCGCCCGTCAAGTACTCATGCGCGGCCTGTTTGCACGCGGGAATTTGCTCCATTAACTTACGCAATGGTCTTAAATAGACATTGCCTTGTTTTTCGCGCGTGGAAAAAAACACACGGCTGTTGATCTCCGAAATCAACAGATACATCGTAAAGCCGAGCGGCAGGATGAACAGAAAACTGATGAGCGCAAATTTTTGGGGATATCTCAGCCGATTCATCACCGCGATCGCAGGACGCGTCAACGGTGAATTCGAGACCGAAGAATCGCCATGAGAATTCATGCGTAGCCCAACCCCATTTCAAAAAACGACAAATTCCAATCCGCAACCTCGTCACGACCCATCCGTAGAAAC
>CAZPIK010000188.1:0-3845 GCA_964586185.1 uncultured Candidatus Sumerlaeota bacterium
GTGGCTCGTCCCGAAAAGGTCGAACAGGTCGCCAATATCGCGGATCGGATTCGCCGATCCCAGAGCGTGGTGCTTGCAGATTTCTGCGGCCTCACGGTTGAACAGATGACCGGACTGCGCACGAAATTGCGCGGCGAGGGCGTCGAACTCAAGGTAATCAAGAATCGGCTCGGCAAGCGGGCGCTTGCGGATGCTCAGTGCGATTCGCTCGACGAACTCCTGAAAGGGAACACCGTCTGGGCGTTTGGACTGAAGGACGCACCCGCGCCAGCCAAGATCATGGTCGAGTTCGCAAAAGAGAACGAGAAGCTCGTTCTGAAGGGCGGATTGCTCGAAGGCAAGCGGATGGACCCGAGCGGCGTGAAAGCGCTGGCCTCGATGCCCGGACGCAAAGAGTTGCTTTCGATGATGGCGCGCGATCTCAAGCAACCTGCGACCAAGATGGCCGGCGTCATGCAAGCCGGATTGACCAAGATGCTCCACGCGATGAACGCGCTCGGAAAGAAACTCGAAGCTGGCGGCCCTGCCGCTTAGTGCAACGCGATTCAAGGCGAATTAAACACCCCTTTGTAGAGTAAAACAGGAAGAAGAGAGGAAAATAGAGATGGCTACGTTAACTACCGATCAAGTCCTTGAGGCCGTCAGCGAGTGGTCGCTGCTTCAAGTCAATGAATTCGTGAAGAAGTTCGAGGAGAAGTTTGAAGTCTCCGCCGCCGCGCCTGTCGCGATGGTGGCCGCGGGTGGAGCGGGCGCGCCTGCCGCCGCCGCCGCTGCCGAGCAGACCGAATTCAACGTCATCATCAAGTCGGTTCCGGCCGATCAGAAGATCAAGGTCATCAAGGAAGTCCGCACATTGGTTTCCGACTTGGGTCTTAAGGAAGCCAAGGAACTTGTGGACAGCGTCCCCAAGGAACTTTTGAAGGGCGTGACCAAGGAAGACGCCGAGAAGGCCAAGAAGCTGCTTGAGAGCGTCGGCGCGACCGTCGAGATCAAGTAAGTCCGATTTGTTATCCGGGCGGGGCGCAGTAATGTCGCCTCGCCCGGTCACTCATTTGAATGCTTTGAAACCTGAACGCTATTCGATCCGCCGCCGCTTAAACCTAAGTGGCGACGACAAGAGAGGTTCCGACCGTTATGTCCCCAGCCAAAACCGCACGAGTCAAAGAACGTCACACATTCGCGCGAATCCATGAGATTATGGAGATTCCGTATCTCTTGGAGACGCAGAAACATTCGTACACCGAATTCCTGCAACTCAATACTCCGATTGATATGCGCGAGGAACGTGGGCTTCAAGAAGCTTTCAAGTCCATCTTCCCGATTCGGACGGCGAGCAATCCCTCGACGCTTGAGTTCGTCGAGTATAGCTTCGGCTCTCCGAAGTATACGGTGCGCGAGTGTATTGAGCGCGGGATGACTTATGCGGTTCCATTGAAGGTCAAGCTGCAGCTTATCGTTCGCGAAACCGATCCTGAAAGCGGCCAGACCGAAATCAAGGACATCAAGGAACAAGAAACTTACATGGGCGAAATTCCGCTCATGACGGACGAGGGGACGTTTATCATTAACGGCGCGGAGCGCGTCATCGTGAGCCAGCTTCACCGCTCGCCCGGCGTTTCCTTTTCGACCGGCGTTCATCCGAACGGCAAGCCGATTTATTCGTCTCGAATCATTCCTCATCGCGGCGCGTGGGTTGAGTTCGAAGTTGATATCGCCAATATGATGTGGGTCATGATTGATCGTCGTCGCAAGATTCCCGCCACGACGTTCCTGCGAATTTTCGGCATTCAGAACGACCACCAACTCGTCGAAGAATTTTTTGAGACCGAATCGCTTGAGTTGGATAACTTCGGCAAAGGCGCGACGAAAGTCGCCGACCTTGAGAACTATATGGGCGAGGAAATCATCGAAGAGGTGATTGCCCCCAAGACCGGCAAAAAACTCGCCGATAAGGGAACGCGCGTCACCAAGAAAGTGATCGAGCAACTTAAGAAAGGCGAAATCAAAGCCGTCCACCTTACGACCGCCGAGGCTTATCAGGCCGAACTCGGCCGCATCCTCGCCGAGGACATCGTGGACAAGGACTCCGGTGAAATCATTGGCGAGTGCTGGGAGCGGATCAATACGTCGTTCCTTCGCCGTGCGGCGCAATGCAAGGTTGGCAAGGTTCAGGTTCTGGCGCGCAAGCACGAGGAAAACGACACGATCTTGAATACCCTTGAGAAGGACAAAGTGCGCTCCTACGAAGAGGCGCTCATTGAGTTCTTCAAGAAAATGCGTCCGGGCAATCCCGTTTCCATCGCCGCCGGTCAGCGGCTTGTGGATGAAATGTTCTTCTCCGATAAGCGTTACGATCTCGGAAAAGTTGGGCGTTACAAAGTCAACACGCGCTACAAGCGCAAGGATCAGACCGAATCGCGTTTGCTTGACGCCCGCGACGTGATTGACGTCATGAAGCACATGGTGCGGCTCCAGCGCGAGGAAGTCGAGGCGGATGACATTGACCACCTTGGCAATCGTCGCGTCCGTTCCGTCGGGGAACTCCTTCAGAATCAAATTCGCGTCGGCCTTGCCGAAATGGAAAAGACCGCGCGCGAGCGGATGGCGATCATTGAGCTGGAGAATATGCTCCCGCACAACTTGATCAATGCCAAGCCGGTCGTTTCGGCGATCAAGGATTTCTTCGGTCGCAGCCAGCTTTCGCAGTTCATGGATCAGACGAATCCGTTGGCCGAACTCACGCATAAGCGGCGTCTTTCGGCGCTTGGACCCGGCGGTCTTTCGCGAGATCGCGCTGGATTCGAAGTCCGCGACATCCATCACACACACTATGGCCGCGTCTGCCCGATTGAGACGCCTGAAGGTCCGAACATCGGCCTTATTTCGTCGCTCTGCACGTTTGCGCGAATCAATCCGTTCGGCTTCATCGAGACGCCCTTCCGGAAAGTGAAAGCCGGACGCGTAACCGACGAGATCGTTTACATGACGGCGGATATCGAAGACGAATTTGCCGTTGCGCAGGCGAACGAACCGATTGACGAGAAGACGGGACGCTTTGGAAACAAGGAAGTCCTTTGCCGTCGCTCGGACGACTTTTTGAAATTGCCTCCCGAAGAGATCCAATTCATGGATATTTCGCCTAAGCAATTGGTCTCGGTTTCGGCTTCTTTGATTCCGTTCCTCGAGCACGACGACGCCAACCGCGCGCTCATGGGATCAAACATGCAGCGCCAAGGGGTGCCTCTCGTTTATACCGATAGTCCGGTGGTTGGAACCGGTATCGAGCGGAAGGTGGCCATGGATTCGGGTGCGTGCGTTATCGCGCGCAACGATGGCGAAGTCGTTCGCTCCACTTCGGGCGAGATCATCGTCAAAAACACAAACGGCGGCAGCGACCACTACAAACTCCGCAAATTCGAGCGGAGCAACCAGAACTCCTGCATCAACCAGAAGCCCATTGTCGAAGAGGGGCAGAAGGTTAAACGCGGGCACGTCTTGGCTGACGGCCCCGCAATTGACCATGGAGAACTTGCGCTGGGCAAGAACCTGCTCGTCGCGTTTATGCCGTGGGGCGGATATAACTTCGAAGACGCCATCCTGCTGAGTGAACGGCTCGTCAAAGAGGACGTTTACACTTCGGTTCACATTGAGGAATTCGAAGTTGACGCCCGCGATACGAAGCTCGGCAAGGAAGAGATCACCCGCGATATTCCGAACGTGAGCGAAGACGCGCTGGCCAAGCTCGATGAGAACGGCCTCGTGTTCATCGGCGCGGAAGTGAAGGCGGGCGACATTCTCGTCGGCAAGGTCACGCCCAAGGGTGAAACCGAACTCACGGCGGAAGA
>CAZPIK010000188.1:3855-8243 GCA_964586185.1 uncultured Candidatus Sumerlaeota bacterium
GGCGAAAAGGCCGGGGACGTTCGCGACGCTTCGCTCAAGGTTCCCCCCGGAACCGAGGGAACCGTGGTGGACATCAAGGTCTTCTCGCGTAAAGAGCGCGGAGGCCGCACCGATCGCAAGGATAAGCAGCGGATTTCCGAGCTCGAAAGCGAGCGCGAAAAGGGGCTCGCGGCGGTTTGGGAAAACTTTGACAGCGAACTGAAATCGCTCCTCGAAAAAGCGGACAAAGATATCATCAACTTCGAGACGGGCAAGGTCGAGCAACGCGCTGGAACCGCCATCAAGGCTTCGACGATTGAATACGTGCGTCGTTCGCTTCGGACGGGAATGCTTCCCGTTGAAGGGACGAAGGGGATGGAGATCAAGCGGCTCTTCCAACGCACGATGTCGAAGGAAATGGAGATCGAGGATCAGACCCGCAACCGAATTGACCGCATCAAAACGGGGGACGAGCTTCCTCCGGGCGTCATCAAGCTGGTCAAGGTTTACCTCGCGACCAAACGCAAGATCTCGGTCGGCGACAAGATGGCCGGTCGTCACGGCAACAAAGGTGTTGTCGCGAAGATTCTTCCCGAGGAAGACCTTCCGTTTATGGCCGATGGTACGCCGGTGGATATCGTCTTGAATCCGCTCGGCGTCCCAAGCCGTATGAACGTCGGACAGGTGTTGGAAACGCACTTGGGTTGGGCGGCTCATGCGCTGGGGCTCAAGATTGCAACGCCGGTTTTCGACGGCGCACGCGAAGAGCAGATCAAGGATTGGCTCAAGCGCGCGGAACTTCCGGAAAGCGGTCAAACGGTGCTTTATGATGGACTCACGGGCGAGCGATTTGATCGTCCGGTGACCGTCGGCATCATCTACATGCTGAAACTCGCCCACCTTGTGGACGAGAAGATGCACGCGCGTTCGATCGGACCTTATTCGCTCGTTACGCAGCAACCGCTGGGCGGCAAGGCGCAGTTTGGCGGCCAGCGCTTCGGCGAAATGGAAGTCTGGGCGCTGGAAGCCTACGGCGCGTCGCATACGTTGCAGGAGCTGCTCACCGTCAAGAGCGACGACGTGAACGGCCGCACGCGCATCTACGAATCCATCGTGAAGGATCACAATCCTCCCACTCCGGGCATTCCCGAATCGTTCAACGTGCTCGTCAAGGAACTCCAGGGACTGGCGCTCAATATGGAGCTGCTCAGTTCGAAGAGCGTTGATGAAGTTGATTTGGAAGACGATATGGATGACGAGGGCGAGATTGACGCAGGCAGCCTTGATCTCGGCGATCTTAGCGACGCCGAAGAAGGCGCCAACGTTTAATAACGACTGTCTGGTTAACAAATAAAATCCCCCGGAGGCGCAAATTCCTCCGGGGGATTTTGCATTGAGGCGCGCCCATCCTCCGTCCACTCCGTCCCGCTTGTCCAAGAAGTTCAGTGCGTCCATAATACTGCCCATGAACTCTCTCCGCGCCATTACACTTGGGATATTAATCATGGCGCTCATGGGCGTTCGATCCGGCATGGCCGATGACTACGTCATCACAGCGAACGGTCTAACTTGGAGTCCTGATTCGGTGATTGTTAATGTCGGCGATACGGTGACGTTCAATTTTTCCTCTCCGCATTCTGTTATTCAAACTTCCAGTCCTGCCGGATGCAGTCTGGTTGGCGGGGGATTCTCGGGATCGAGTTCATTCACGACCGCGCCTTTTACCACGGGCGGGATTTATTATTTTGCGTGCGGGGTATCGGCGCATTGCGCGGGCGGGATGCGAGGCTCCATCACGGTCATCGGCCCGACTCCGACGGCCACGGCGACACCGACACCTTCACCGACTCCATTTGCGGATGCTTCGATTGTTTCGCACACACTTCCGACCGAAGCGCCAGCCGATCATGCCGTTCCGGTAACGATCCGAATTCAGAACACAGGCAACACGACTTGGACGAACGCAACGGGCTATGATCTGGAGATGACCACCGATTCGTGTTCCCTCGCGCCTGCTCCGGCGTTGCCGCTTTTTGCGCCTCCGACGGTGATTCCGGGACAGATTTACGATTTTACGTTTTCGCTTACGGCGCCGGGATTGCTCGGTCCGTGTTCCTTCGGCGCGCAGATGAGTCAAGGGGTGAGTCGCTTTGGATCTGAACTCGTTTGGCCGATTACGGTGGTTTCTCCGATCAACAATGCGAACGTTCTAAACAATACGATTCCTCTTACGCTTTGGGAGAACCAAGGAGTTGCAGTGGACGTTACGGTTCGCAACACGGGCAATACGACATGGGTTTCTGGCGGAAATTACTCGCTCAAAGCGAACGATGACCTCTGCGGACTTTTCAGCGTTCCGCCGCAGTTGCCAAGCGTGACCAGCCCTAATACCAATGCGGCGACCCAAGCGTATATCATTGCTCCGCCGAGCGCGGGAACGTGCGCCATCGAACTCCAAATGGAGGAACAAGGAGTCGGCTCCTTCGGCGGCAAGCTCAACTTGACCATCAATGTCATCGTCCGCCCGAACCGCGCAAAAGACTGGACGGTTTTCGAATAGCCCTGCGCTTGAAATGGGCTTTTCGCTTGAGCGTTTCGTGCAGATCGGGGCAAAATCCCCGCGCTTCCGGCGTGAATTGTGAAGCGCGGGCGGCCAGTATCATGGGCAATTTATCATTAGCATCCAAGCGAGTTTGCGTCACGGGTGGCGCGGGCTTTTTGGGTTCTGTCGTCGTGAATAAGTTGCGCGAACGGGGTTGCCGTGAGATTTTTGTTCCACGAAAAGCCGAGTTCGATTTGATTGAAGAGGATGGAATCCGCCGGATGTTCGATGCGGCGAAACCGGAAGTTATTATTCATTTGGCGGCTGTCGTAGGCGGCATCGGGGCGAATCGCGAGAATCCGGGAAAATTTTTTTACGACAATCTGATGATGGGCGCGCGCCTGATGGAGGAATCGCGGCGGCGGGGCGTTGAAAAGTTTGCCGCGATCGGGACGATTTGCGCTTATCCGAAATTCACGCCGGTTCCCTTCCGCGAGGATGAACTTTGGAACGGATATCCCGAAGAGACCAACGCACCCTATGGCCTCGCGAAAAAAATGCTGCTCGTTCAGTCGCAGGCGTATCGCCAGCAATATGGGTTTAACGCGATTTACCTATTGCCGGTGAACCTCTACGGTCCGGGCGATAACTTCGATCCGGCTTCGTCGCACGTCATCCCCGCGCTTGTTAAGAAGATCGCTGATGCGCAGCGCGAAGGTGCGGATCAAATCGTATGTTGGGGTACAGGCAAGGCGACGCGCGAATTTCTTTACGTAGATGACTGCGCGGAAGGGATTCTCCTCGCCACGGAAAAATACGATAAGGCCGATCCGGTGAACCTTGGCGCCGGACGCGAGATTTCGATCAAGAATTTGGTCGAGTCGATCGCGCGACTCATGGATTTCAAAGGGCGGATCGAATGGGACGCCACCAAGCCGGACGGTCAGCCGCGCCGATGCCTTGACACCACCCGCGCTGAGCGTGAATTCGGTTTCCGCGCGGCGACGCCGTTCGATGAAGGGCTAAAGCGCACGATTGAATGGTATCGAATGAATGTTGGTCGTTGATGCAATCCTCTGGTAAGTCTCGATTATTCTTAACGGCAAAACTTCCAGCGAGAAAAGTAGTTGTCTATCACACGGTGTCTGCGATTTCAGCGACTCGATAGTTCTGGCCGTCATCTTGGGATCCAGAATTTCCGAAAGTGGGATTTCTCGAGCACAATAGATTCGGTTGGGAGCCTGCTGGGAACTGCCGGATTCTTTGCCTGTGATCGGTGTTTTGAAGCCCGATTTTTTCCGCCATACTGTTTTCCTCGGAAGTCGTCCCTCAAGCGCGCGCCGGAGAACCAGTTTTCCTTTCCGACTGTTTGAACGTAATTTCGCGGGTAAAGACAAACCGAACTCAACAATCCGGCGATCCAAGAAGGGAACTCGAACCTCAAGTCCGTGCGCCATGCTCAAGCGATCCACTTTTTTAAGATTGTCATCGGGCAGGTAGGTATGGATATCCAAGAGTTGCCACTGCGTGAGTGGATCGCGATCCGGCTCAATTTCGAATCTTTCGTGAAGAGGCACAAAAGGGCTTTCCGGTCTGTAGTTCGGCAGAAGCAGAGCAAATGCCTCCTCCGGCGAGAAGACCCGCATATAGGCCTCATACTTAGAGAGAATTCCATTTTCGGATTGTCCCGCGAGCCGCCTGAGTCCCGACATCAATCGGCCTGGCCATTGTGTATTAAGACTTTGCATGACCCGCCGATAGCGATTGTATCCTCCGAAAATTTCATCGCCTCCATCGCCCGACAGCATCCCTTTCCTCTCGCGACGGGCTTCGGCCGTCATGAGATAGGTGGGAATCGTGGAGGGAT
>CAZPIK010000189.1:0-8195 GCA_964586185.1 uncultured Candidatus Sumerlaeota bacterium
CGTATCGTTCCATTCATCGGAGATTGCCCGCTCTTATTTATTCCTTCGTGAAACTTTGTGACTTAGAGTCTTTGTGCTTGGATCCTTAGGAGCACGTATCTTATCCCATCCGTCGAAGGAGATTGCGTATTTCCTCAGCGTCCGGCGCCTCAATGGCAGTTTGTAGATAATCTTGAAGGTCTTGCCGCGCCAATTGCCCCTGTCCAATCTTATAGCGTGCAATGCCCCGCTCTCTGAGCAACCCGTTCTCATCAGGATTAAGCGCGATAAGACGATCAAAAATCGGAAGCGACTTCGCATATTGCAGCGAATTTAAGTAAATCATTTTGAGATTCGTGAGCAATCTCGTCAGCGCCGCGCCGTTGGAAATAACCTCGAGCATTTCCTCCCGAAACGCGATTTTCCCGCTCGACATTTGCCGCACGGCCTCAACGCATTCTCCTTTTCCGACAACCCGCCCGCCGTTATAGCAATCCACGAACTTAGGCGGCCTAAGCCCAAGAATTCGAACAAGGAAGTGCATCGGCATGGCCGTTCCGCCGAGCGCTATACCCGCCCGCGCGCCAATGCTCATGTAGATAATCGCGAGTGAAATCGGGATTCCCGTTTTCCGCTCGAGAATGTCATTCAGAAATGAATTTTTCGGATCGTAGTAGCTCTCGGTCGCGCCCTTAAGCCCCAGATCGGCAATGACGACGCTGTTTAGCGCTTCGACTTGGGCAAGGGGATCATGGTCGCCCCCAGCGCGAATCACCACACGCGAAGCCAGTGCGTCGAAACTTTCAATGATCGGTTCGATATCAAGATAAGGATATTCCGCTTTGGCAACGAGTAACCCCGCCCGCGCAAGATCAATTTCGTCGTCCGGCAATGCAATCGCGGCGCGGAAATCATCGAGCGAGGGATCGGGCGGCAGGGTGATCATGGCCGATCATCCCGCTCTATAACCTCAACGTCAATGGGTTCTTCTGCTTTTGGAATTTCACCCGACTGCAGAGCTTCCCCATGAACAAATACTTTGAAAGTTTCGCCGCCAAAATTTTGCTGAAATGTCCCCCTCCCCGCGAAGTTTTTCGGATCGAGAGTGCCGGATGCAATCATGCGCTTTAATTTCCAACGCATGTAAATCGAAAAGCCTATTCCTGCGATTACCGCGCACGCAGCCGCGATCAACAACGCGCCGCTCAGAAGGATCGCGCTGGCCGCCGCCAAGGCCGCCGCCGCCGCCCCAACGATTCCGCCCACGATCTTTTGAAGGACGCTTTTGCCCTCGGCGCCGCGAATCGGAACCACGATATGAGGCGATTTATCGGCGACTTCCCGCATCGAACAATCAATCTTTCGACTACAATTCCTTCACTTTAATATTCTTCCAGCGAATTTTGATCCCGCCGCCGGAATGAATTTGCAGTGCGATACATCCCTTTGCCTCGCCGATCTTGGCGTCATGCAAATCGGTAATCGCGACTCCGTTCAGCCACGTCTGAACATGATCCCCAACGACCTTAATCTTATAGGTATTCCACTCTTTGTATTTCAGCGCCTTTTGCTTTTCCTCCGAGGGACTCTCATTCAACCATCCTCGTCCATACGATTCGTAAATGCGCCCCGTGTCATGTCCCGGCGGCGAAACTTCAGCCTGCCATCCGCTGATCTTAGTCCCCTCAATCGAAGACCGAAAAAACACCCCGCTATTCCCATCCGCTTCTTGCTTGAACTCCAGCGTAATTTCGAAATCCTTGTAAATCTTCTCCGTTCCCAAATAGCCGTATTCCTTATCGGGTCCGCTTTCGCAAATGAGTTCGCCATCGGCAACGTACCATTTCTCGGTCCCGTAGATTTTCCAACCCGTCAGGTCCTTGCCATTAAAAATGGACTTGGCTTCATCCCCCGCGCGAGCGGAAGTCGCGAGCGAGACTGTAAAACCCAAGAAAAGTCCAATTGCGATCAGAATTCCAAACCGCCGGGATGATACTAATGCCAACATGCTAACCGCCTTTCAATTTTGGCCTGCGCCAGTCCTGTATCACGATAGCCCCCACCACCGCTTCTTGCCAATCGAAAAGCGAATTCTCTTTAGATTCCTTCGGCGCTTTTGAATATTATAACGACGGAGGATCACAACCCATGGCACTTTGGCGCGACCTAATCGAGTCCCGTTTCGGCGATCTTCACGAATCTTTGGAGGATAAGCGCGCACCGCTCGGCGAAGCAATCCGCCGTCACGTTCGCCCTGGCATGAAGATCAATCCGTGTGGCCTGCAGGGTCGCCCCGGCGCAGCCGTGTACGAACTTTGCCGCCAGTTTCGAGGGCAAGACCCCAAATGGGAGTTCATTTCCGCTTCGCTCGGCGGAACCTATCTGGGACTTGTCCATCTGGGACTCGTCAAAAAGGCCATCGTCTCTTACGCGGGAGAAGCCTATCCCACACCCGGACCGAGTCCGATCATTTGGCGCGCGATGATAGCCAAAAAACTCGAAATTGAAAATATGACGATGCTTACTGTCCCGCAGCGTTTGCTGGCCGGCGCGATGGGCGTTCCATTTATTCCGACTCGCTCGCTGGCGGGCAGCACGATCGGCGCGGAACTCGCCGCGTTCAAAGAGATTGACGATCCCTTCAACCCCGAAATGAAGCAAGGATTACTGGAGGCGTATCAACCCGACATTAGTTTCGTTCACGTCTGGGCGTCCGATCCCGCAGGCAATGCCATCACGTTTCCTCCCTACGGCGAGAACATCTACGGTGCGCTCGCGGCCCGGGAAGGGGTCGTTCTCACCGCCGATCACATCGTCGAGACCGATTTCATCCGCAAGCACGCCAACTTGGGGCGTATTCCTTCGCAGATCGTCCGCTCGGTCAGCCATGCGCCTTATGGCTCTCACCCTGCCGGAAGCTATTCGCGCAACATTCCCGAACTCAAAGCCTACGGCAACGATTACGAGTTTATCGCCAGACATCGCAAGGCACAGGTTGATGAGAAATCGTACGACGCGTGGCTCAAGGAATGGGTCTTTGACGTTGGGGATCACGCAGGGTACGTCAAGAAACTAAAAGCCGAAGGTCGCCTTGAATATATGGAATTTCAAGCCGAACCCGAAGGTTGGCGCAAGCAACTCGAAGGCCATTCCGAAAGTCTCTCCGAAGATCGTCCCGCGAACGAGATCGAGACGATGATCATTCAGGCTTCACGTCAAATGGCGCGGCGCATTCAAACTCGCGGTTATAAGAACGTCCTTTCGGGTGTCGGTCAGGCTACACTTACTTCCATCCTTTCATGGCATCGTCTTCGTGAGGCGGGTTACGATTTCGCGCTCATGGCCGAGACTGGCATCTACGGTTACGATCCCCGTCCCGCAGATCCCTTCGTCTTCAATTACCGAAATCTTCCCGTCACAACCATGCTAACCGACATTTTCGAAACGCTCGGCATCATGACGGGCGGCGCGAACAATCAATGTATGGGGGCTATCGGCGCGGCGCAGGTGGATCGCACGGGCAACGTCAATTCGACGCGCATGATGGGGCAGTTCATTGTCGGCTCCGGCGGCGCAAACGACATTGCCTCCGCCGCGCAGGAAACGCTCGTTATTGCGCAAGCTCGCAAAGGTCAACTCGTCGAAAAAGTCGAATACATCACCAGCCCCGGTCGCCGGATTCAGTCGCTCATCACGACTTCCGGCCGATTTGAAAAACTTGATGGCGATGAGCTTATGCTCACGGGCTATTTCGGCATGAACGGCGCGACTCCTTACGAGGCCGCCGAAGCAATCAAGGGGCAATGCGGTTGGAATCTAAAGGTCGCCGACTCACTCGAACGTCTCGATGATCCAACTCCCGAGGAAGTCGCCCTCCTCCGCATCTACGATCCCGAACGACTCTTTCTTGGCAAACTTCGCAAGGATGCTTCGGCAAAGGCGGAGGCGGCGGTTTGAGCGAAGTCGCACCGTTGTCGGAGCGCAAATTCGGCCTCCTCCAAGCCACCGCGCTGAACATGTCCAACATGATCGGCGTGGGTCCTTTCATCACGATCCCGTTGCTTATGTCGGCGATGGGCGGACCGCAAGCCATGCTCGGTTGGCTCTGCGCTGTGCTCATCACACTACCCGACAGTTTAGTCTGGAGCGAACTCGGCGCGGCGATGCCCGGTTCAGGCGGCTCCTACGTATATCTGCGCAACGGCTTCGGTCGCGAGACTTGGGGTCGCCTGATGGCGTTTCTCTTCATCTGGCAGTTCATTATAAGCGGCCCAATGGAAATCGCCTCCGGCTACATCGGCTTTGCCAATTACCTGAATTACATTTGGCCCGATCTAATACCTATTCATCTTAAATTCATTGCCGCCGGATTCGGCGTTCTCAATCTCGCGCTGCTCTGTCGTCACGTCGGTTCGATCAGCAAGTTGACCGTCGCGCTTTGGATCGGAACCCTCACCACAGCCGCTGTTGTTATCTTTTCGGGATTGCCCAATTTCGATCCCAAAATTGCCTTTGATTTCCCTCCCGGCGCGTTCGATTTCTCTGTGGGCTTCTTTTGGGGATTGGGGCAGGCAACGCTCATTGGCATCTACGACTATCTTGGCTACTACGATGTCTGTTTTATCGGTGACGAAGTAAGGAATCCCGGCCGGGTCATTCCGCGATCCGTGATCCTTAGCCTCATCGGCGTCGCCATAATTTATTTCTCGATCAATCTTTCCGTCATCGGCGTCATACCTTGGCGCGAGTTTGTCCCGGCTGAATCGCATCCACAATCCATGTACGTCGTCTCCATTTTTATGGAACGTCTTTACGGGACGCGCGTTGCTTCGCTTTTTACAATTATGATCCTCTGGACGGCCTGCGCTTCGGTCTTTGCCCTGCTGCTCGGTTACTCGCGTATTCCCTATGCCGCGGCGCGGGATGGTTATTTCTTTAAGCCTTTCGGGAATCTACATCCAAAAGGATTCCCGCACATTTCCATTTTCACGATCGGCGGACTCGCCATTCTTTGCTGTTTTCTTAATCTGGGAGACATCATTGCAGCCCTTGTCACCATCCGAATCCTGATCCAATTTATAGGTCAAATCGTTGCTCTTTCGCTTCTGCGTCGTGTGGCTCCTGATATGCCGCGACCGTACAGAATGTGGCTTTACCCACTGCCGAGTTTGATCGCAAGTGCGGGTTGGATGTTTGTTTTTCTGACAACCCAACGTCGAATCATGATCATGGGTATTTCCGCTTTGATTCTCGGCCTGGTCGTCTATTTCGTGTGGTCGGCATATACCCAGCGCTGGCCATTTAATCGTCATATCAGCGCCAAATGAAAATCCCCGGATCTTTTCGGATCCGGGGATTCCCGTTGTACGACAATTGTAGAGTTTAAGTTTATCAGCAGAAGGAATTACATTCCCTTGATGCCGACGCCCGCGCCCGTGCGAACCACATCGCCTCGGCTGACCGTTCCGTTTGAAGGGTCATACAGGGCGTTGAATCGGTTGATCGTACTGTCGCAGATCTGTCCGACCAATCCCGATACGGCATCCGGGAACTGGTTGAAGGTATGAACGCCGTCCGGACCCGTGCTGACCAAGATCCAGCGTCCTTGAATAAGTTGGCTGGCTTCGTCAGGGGTGACGGTATCGTAGGGCGGAGGCAATGTGATGAGGCTGCCGCTTAAGAGGAGCGCGATAAACGGCTGCGCAATGGCGTCCGTCGGAATGGCGGTATAGATGAAGACCGGCGTTGAACCGATGTCATCGGGGACGTAAGGACCCGCGCCTCCATCAACGTAATACCGAACAACGTGCGTGGAGTTCAGTCCGCTCTGCCACATCGTCTGGCTGACACCCATTTGACGATTGTTGAGTGGATCGGGTAAAAACGGGTTCGTAAAGTAGCTGACGGGCGTGCTCAGCGGGTGCAATGCCTCTTCAATGCAGTAATGTTGTCCGAGTCCAGGGGCTGGTTCGGCGCCATTGTGAGCATAGCAATACGGCGTATTGGTATGGCCTGTCAACAAATGACTCAAGTCATTGGGATAACGGTTCCAATCTGTGTAATACGACTCAATCGCGGTCGCCAAGGATCGTTGATCCGATTTGACGCGCGAGACTTTCGCCCGAACCTGGGCTTCCAGGAAGTTCGGGACGGCGATTGCAGCCAAGATCGCGATGATGGCCACCACGATCAAAAGCTCAATCAACGTAAACCCTCTCAGTCTCATCTTCATACTTAAACCCTCCTCCTATTAAAATAGGATATGAACATATGTAAAGCCGGGTGAATAATACCCGTGAGAGAAGTATCGGCTGCGGTTAATAAAGCGTCAATCGAAAGTTTGGAATTCATGAAGATTTTTTTACAAAACAGCCCAAGCGCCTTCTTGAGTAGGAAAATTACGGACGCAATTTGACAATCCGCGGTCTTGCCCCACACTATGGCACTCTGAATCGGGGACCCCATCTGATCGGAATTTACAAGCGGCCATGAATTTCTTTCCAATATCCGTCCATTCTATTCAGGCGCTCCTGATCTTGTCTGGCTTAAACCTGCTGCCATCTACATCCCACGCATGGGAGGGGTATTCCTGGGAAAAGTGGCGAGAAATAGTTCACGAATCCCCGCCAACCCTGAAAAGTTCCCAAGGCGGTATGCCGAAATTGCTCCCATTACTAAGTTCAACCGATTCAACGCGCACTGATATCATTGATCTTAACGCTTGGCAGCTAAAGCAGGCTGAAATCCGGAGTGTGCTGACGGCGCTGGTCGGCAATCCCACCAATCTTCAAAAACCCGCTCAGGAAGCCATCGAATCAAACCAATTTGAAGCAGCGGATCACTTTCGCCACCATCTGTCCATCCGCTCCGAGACCGATGATTGGATACCCGCCTATTTTCTAATCCCAAAATCTCCATCCGTTCAACGGCTGCCGACGGTCATCGTCCTCCATCAAACCGTTCCGCAGGGTAAAGACGAACCATGCGGAATCACGAATCGCGCCAAGCCCTACCCCGATATGACCTTTGCGCTCGAACTCGTTGCGCGCGGTTACGCCTGTCTCGTTCCCGATACCGTCGGTTTCGGCGAGCGAAATCCAACGAGCGACAATCCCTATGTCGGCGCGCTTGACTTTTTTCGAAGGCATCCGCATTGGTCGTATTTTGGGAAGATGAATTGGGACATCCAGCGAATGGTGGATTATCTGGAGACCCGACCCGAGGTTGACCCCAAGCGGATCGCGCTCGTCGGTCATTCACATGGAGCGTACGGTTCGATCATGGGAGCAATCTTCGAGCCGCGCGTCGCCGCCGTCCTCGCCAGTTGCGGCTTCACGACCCTCCGCGCCGATCCCCATCCCGAGCGCTGGAGCGATATGACCGCGCTCATGCCTCGTCTCGGATATTATACGAGCAACATCAAGACCGCGCCGCTTGACTGGCACGAAATCCTTTCCCTTCTTGCGCCGCGGCCGTTCTATTACTGGGGAACGCTGCAAGATTCCAACTTCCAGCATACGGAAAACCTCACGGAAATTTTCGCGCAGCTTGCAAAGGTTTACGCGCTTTATGGCAACCCCGCGCCTAAACTCGATCTCCGCGACGGTCCCCACGGATTCCCGAAACCCGCCCGCGAACGGGCGTGGAATTGGCTCGATCAGACGCTCCGCAATGCGCGCTGAAATAGGTTGGATTTTCAGTACCAAAGTCGGGTTGGGAGAATCGGAAATGCGATCATGCGATTTGACATTCAAAAATTTGAAATCTCAAATCTGAATCTCAAATCTAAAATCTCAAACACCTTAAACATGGGATGCGGTCTCCGACTGCGAATCGGAGACCGACACCCACCGTAATTTCCTTACAGCCTTCCGTGCGCTTGCATCCGGTCCATGATCCACGCAGGGGGATCTTTGACGATATACGGTTCAATCTCGACTTCCTCAGCGGTTTTCTTGCGGTAAAAGACACCGGTATCGGGATCGAGCCGCGCGCCCGCCTTGAGTCGCCATGCGTTTTGTCCCGTCGCGACTTCTGTTACCTCGACCACATCGCGCACGACCGGAATCACTTGTCCAGAAGCCGGATCGAGTTGGTGTGTTGTCTTTTGAACCGTTTGCTCGACCTTCATCATCGTCGCATATTGTTCAATCGCCTCCAAGCGCGGGCATTCGATTTCAACTACGGATAAGTGGCATGGGCATCTTGCCCATGAT
>CAZPIK010000190.1:0-8150 GCA_964586185.1 uncultured Candidatus Sumerlaeota bacterium
GTCGTCACCAAGAGCGGCGGCAACGAGTTCTCCGGCTCGCTCCGCGGCGACTTCGGGCGACGTAGCCGACCAATTGGCTGGACTCGGTTTTGAAGTTGACCGCAAGAAGATTTCGATGCCCACCGCGATCAAGACGACGGGAACTTATACCGCCCGCGTCAAGCTCGAAGGGGGCGTCGCCGCTCCTATCACGCTGATCGTGAAGCGCGATGGCGCTCCGGCAAAAGAAGAAGAACCGGCCGTCGAACCCGAGGCCGAGGAAGCTGCTGCGGCAGAGGCCGAGCCGACCGAAGCCGAATAGTTTTGTATCCGCAGATTTCACAGATTACGCAGATTAAGAAATTAGAAATCCTGAATTCAGAAAGTTGGAGTTCAGGATTTCTTATTTATCCTGTCCATCCTCTTCATCCCTGTTTTCTCACTGTTCATCCCCGTTCGGCTTCGCGCGGGTCGAGCGCCGTTCTGAGCGATTCGCCGAGCGCTTGAAACGCAAACATCGTCAGGCAAATCGCCGCCGCAGGAAAGACGAGTGTGTGAGGATGCGAGCGCATCGCGACCTGTCCTTCCGCTGCCAGTGTTCCCCATGAGGCGTGCGGAAGCGTAACTCCCAATCCCAAGAAACTCAGAAAACTTTCCGCAAAGATCGCCTGCGGAATCATGAACGTCGCCGTAACGACGATGACGCCCGCCGCGTTGGGAAGGACATGCCGCCAGAAAATCATTGTGCCGCCCGCACCCATCGCGCGAGCCGCCTCGATGAATTCTCGCGAACGGATTTCTGCGACCCTCGCCCTGACGATCCGCGCCATACCGAGCCAATAGACGAGCCCCAACGCCATGAAAACGTTTCCAAGACCCTGACCCAACGCGACCATCAGCGCGATGACGATTAACAGAAGCGGTATGCCATAAAGGAAATCAATCGCGCGCATGAGGAAGGTCTCGATCGCCCCACCCGCCATGCCCGCAAGTCCGCCGACCGCGACGCCGATCAGCAGACTCAATGCCGCGCCCACGATCCCGACCGCCAACGAAACGCGACCGCCATACATGACGCGGGTCATAAGGTCGCGCCCGAGTCCGTCCATCCCGAACCAATGCCCCGCAGTGGGTGGCTCGAAATTTCGCTCGAGCGACTGATCGGTTTCGGTGTAGGGACTGAATGCGGGTCCGATGAAACTAAAAAGCGCGATGAGCGCAAGTGCTGCCAAAGCCGCAACGCCACCGCGATCCCGTGTCCACTTTCCCATCCACCGGCTTTGCGCGCTTCCGGCCATCCTATTTGACAATCTTGAAGGGCGCCTTGAGTTCGTCATCGCCCCATGTCAAACGAAGTAAACCTTCGCCGGGA
This sequence comes from uncultured Candidatus Sumerlaeota bacterium, assembly GCA_964586185.1. Lineage (GTDB taxonomy): Bacteria > Sumerlaeota > Sumerlaeia > MVZB01 > JAJFLK01 > CAZPIK01. The sequence goes on from CAZPIK010000190.1 coordinate 1,352, forward strand.
GAATTCGGATTATCCAAAAACTCAATCGTGAGGTTTTCAACGGGAGCATCGAGTTTCGCCGCCGTCATTGGAACTTCGGCGAGGTCGGCCTGCGGATCGTGTTGGGTGCTCCAAACATCGGGTTTGGAATTCACGATCAAGCTCCAACCCTCGGCGGTTCGTTTCGCCCAAAGCCCGTAGCGACCCGTCGGAATTGTCGTATCGCCGAATTTTAGATCGGCGTTGGTTCGCATCTTGGTCGCGGAGTCTTTTCCCATCGCCCAGATAAACCCTTCGGCCTGCGCAAACGGAACGCGATTCGCGCCCGCCGCATTGATCGAAGGACTGCCATAAACAACGTCTATTCTAGCTCCCGTAAGCGTAAACGTTTGAGTGGTCGCGCCGGGTCTCTGGCGTCGCGGGGCGCGTCCGGTCACCGCCGCGTCCGTGGCATCGCCGCTCCCCTTACGAACGCCGCTGACTGGAATATCAAAAAGGCCGCCCTCATCACTAATCGAACCAGTGATTTTTTCATCTTTCAACTCAAGCGCCATTACGATCTTGAATTCCTGACTGCCGAAACTCATTCCATAATGAAAATTAAGACCCGTCGCTGATTTTGTAATGTTGTTGATTTTCTGGTCGCCAATCGGAGGAGGCATCTTGAGTTCCGCAGTGGCCATTCCCCCATCATCCTGAACAATAAAATCTACGACCTGCGTTCCATTGACCTCGCTCTCGACCGTGAGGCTCCACTCGCCCACGAACGCGCCCGCATCGGCGATAGGAAGAATCGGCTTACCGAGTTTGGCTTCGCGCGCCGCCTCCGCCGCAAGCCGCATTGCAAGCTCCGTTTCCGATCCGACCCGCGCTCCCTTGACGGGCAATCCCATCGAAGATTCACCGATCAGAACGAAACCAGAAAGATCGTCCTTCGTGGCGCGGAGCTTGAGCGTAACGTCTGTCGTCCGTCCGCCGCCTTCCATCGAGTACTTCAGCACGCGCATCCCTTTATCATCGGTCGTGATGTCCTCGATTTTAGCCGGACCGAACTGAGTCTTGATATCAGCCTTGAGCGCTCCCGTCGCGTCTTTTTCGACGGCGAGATCGGCCAGCATCGGCGCTCCACCCATCTTGATTTCAAGCGTCCACTTGCCGGGGAGCGGATCGGCTTCTTCCGCGCGAGCGGTTTGAACCCACGAGAGCGACAAAATGTATGTGATAAGCGCGATCATCACGCTTGATCTGTGGCTGCGAGTGACAGACATTGTTCCCAATCTCCCTTAAAGCGCAATCGTCCGATTCCAGAGTAAACTAAGGCCTCCCGTTTATCACGAATTTCTAAAAGAGACAATCGCCATCGTTGGTGAAATGGAGCATGATTGAGAAGGATTCGGAAAGTCCGCTCGTATCATGACAAAAATTCTTCCGGCCACCAACTTGTTGCGTTCGATCTGTTTGATTTTGATAAATGCGCTCATTCTTTCGGGAATTCCATGCGTCGCAAAGGCCGCAGAAACCGTTGCGCCTAAACCAGAGTCAGCAAAGTTCCTCATAACTTGGGGCGAACATGGTTCCGGGCCGGGACAATTCTCCGCCCCGATTGATATCGCCATCAGCACCGACGACAAGCTTTTCGTCACCGACCATTACAACGACCGCGTCCAATCGTTCGACACAAATGGAAAGTTCATAAGTCAGTTCTCCGTCCTGCCGAATCCTGGTGGCCTTGCGCTTGATGGCTCCGGCAACTTCCACATCATGCACTTCGCCGCCGCAAAGACGGGCGGTGAAAAGCCAGGCGCGGGTGTTTACGGAACGATCTATAGCCCCGAAGGAAAGCTCCTGCGCCAATGGGGCAAGCGCGGAACGGGCGACGGCGAATTCGATTGCCCCGGCGGATTGGCGGTCACAAAAGATGGACGACTTTACGTAGCCGACCAAACGAATCATCGCATTCAGGTCTTCGACGCCGAGCGCAAATTCCTATTCAAGTGGGGCGAGTACGGCAACGAGCCGGGGCAATTCGGCGGAAAAGAACCCGCGTATTCCAGAACGGGCGGACCGCAATTCGTCACGCTCGATTCCGAAGGCAACGTCTGGACGACGGAAGGAGCCAACGGGCGCATTCAAAACTTTTCGCACGACGGAAAATTCCTTCTCGCGTGGGGCGACAACGAGGACAAACCCGGTCACTTCGGTGGAACGTTCGCCGGATTTCAGGGACAGAAAGTCAGACTCCAAGGTCCCGTGTCGCTACGCTTCGATAAAAAAGGGCAACTCTGGGTCAGCGCGGTGAGCGGTCGTATCCAGCGATTCTCTCCGGCGGGCGAATTTCAATGCGGCCTGCCCGAAGTCGAAGGCGGTCCGCAAGGTGACAAGCCGGGTCAATTTTACGCGCCCCACGGCCTCGCGCTCGATAGCCACGGCGACCTATACGTCGTGGACGGATTCAATCACCGAATCCAAAAATTCGATGTGCCGGATTGAAGCGGCGCGGACCAACTATAATGTCCCAGGTGTTGAAGCCGCTATTTGTCCTTCTTAAAAGGGGGCGGAACGTTAGGTGGACGATCTGGACTATAAGACACTTTTTGGACTTCCAGTGTCGATGTAAGCACCGCAGGGGCAGCGTTTGTTTGCGGAATTTGCCCCGATAACGCCCCGCAAAACCCATTAAATACACCCGACATGTCGCCGCAAGCTTTAATATTCTGGATGGAAGTAAGTGGAGTTCCGACGATAGACGCCCCACGCACTAGTTTTTCTTCTCCTGTTTTTGCATCCAGCTGATACAACAGCGTTGGCTCCACATTAAAGGCCTGAAAAGTCCAATCTTCGGTGTTGGTTTCGCCTCCGGCAATGCCTTTTACGATTAGTCCGTAGGGCTTGTTTTGCTTTTTGCATTCTTCGATTAATTGCTTTTTGAGTTCTTCGTAAGGAATCTTTGTTGAAGATTCCACGATGAGATTGGACATGCGTGCCATGGGTTGCTTAAAGCCATCCGAGCGTCCGTGGCCGTTCGAATGCGCAAAACCTTTCACGGGCCGACGGCTCATCAGGTAATTCTTGAGAACTCCATCCTTGACCAATTGCACCCTTTGCGCAGGTATGCCTTCGTCGTCGTAATCGTATGAAGCAAAAAGCGTCTTGTCGCCTAGTTTCTTCATCGTCGGATCATCAACGACACTGATGAATTTCGGTATGATTTCCTGCCCGATTTTATCCTTGAACGTATCGCCTTCGGTCTCCACGCGAAAGCGATCACCTTCAAGTCTGTGTCCCAGGGCTTCATGAAAAAAGACGCCCGTAGCTTCAGGCCACAAGATCGCCGGTCCTGTAAACGGAGGTTGAACTTCGGCTTTAAGCAGGCCCGATAGCTCGGATGTCACTTGTTCGACAAGTTTGGCGCAATCCTGTTCGTTCGGCAGATCCTCAGGTTTTGAAGTGCTGAGTGCGTACCTATGATATTCAATTTGACCTTTGGGATTATAGGCAACTGCCTCAATGCCAAAATAGTATTGATGTGGTTCCTTAATAACCTTGGTGCCCTCGGAGTTCACGATGTAAACCGTTTCTCTTTTCCCCCAAATAGTGACCGTTGAATCATGAATCCACGCGTATTTTGAAAACAGAGCCGAAGTGCTATTGATGAGTTTGGCCCATGCTTGCCCATCCACCGTCAATGGGTGGGCGGCCTCAACAAATTTGGAAGGCTTTTCCTTGGTGAAGTCAGCAACGGGTTCAGAATCCGGAACACGACGCGCAAGTTCGGCCTGTTTGTTCGCATGATAAGCCACGGCCATTTTATAAACTCGATCCGTTCCTAGCCAAAACATCGTTCGGATTGCGTCAATATTAGTTTCTGCCGGACCGTATCCCCATTCCGGGGGGTAGGAACCGATTCCTTCAGAATTGATAGGCGTATTGTCCGAATCGTAACTACCCAAACGCACTTCGATAAAAGGCAGGCTGGTGGGATGGCTCATCTCGTAATGGCGAAGCGCGCCATACTTGCTATCCAGATGTATCTGTTCGACAGCGGCATAACGATAGAGCATGAAGTAAGGCTTTGCTGCGCCTTTGGGAGCGACGCCATTCATGTTTCTCTTTAGCTCTGTTTCCAGCGCGTCCAGAACTGCGATTCGTTCATCTTTTTCGGCTGCGGCGAGATTCCTCGACCATCCTACGACCAGCGTAAGAACAAGAATTCGCGCGGCTGTTCGAGTCAAACGGGTGAACAACATGTTAAATCTCCCTGCCCGAGCATTCATTCTCAATTGCATGGTAAAGATCGAAACATCCATCATGTCCGCAATCTGACCACACTAAATGTCTGGACACAAAGCATTTAGGAATAGTTTTACCACCCCGCGACGTTTAACTGTGCGGAGAAGATCGCCGTTTGCGCGGTGATGAACAACGTTTTACGATCTTTTCCCACAAACGCGACGTTGGCGGGTCCGAGCGGAACTTTGATCTTCATGATCTCTTTGCCCGAAGGGTCATAGACCGTCACACCGTCACCCGTTAGGTAAACATTGCCTCGGTCGTCGAGTGTCATCCCGTCCGAACCCTGTTCGGTGAATAGTTTTTTGTCCGCCAGAGTCGCATCTGGGCGAATCGAGTATCGGTATGTTTTGTTACCGCCCTCATCGGCGATATAAAGCGTCTTACCGTCGGTCGTACCGACGATCCCATTGGGACGGACAAAATCGTTGGCGACGCGAATCGATTTGCCGCCGCTCGGCGGCAGGTAATAAACGTGCATCCCGTCCTGCTCCAAATCGTCGGTCGGGCCGTAGCGGGGATCGGTAAAATAGAAACCGCCCTTCTTGTCAATCCAGAGGTCGTTCGGACTGTTCAATTTTTTCCCCTCGTAGCTTTCGACGAGAACCGACACGTTCCCCTTCATATCGGTCGAAGTCACGCGACGCGCGCCTCCCTCGCAGGCAATGAGGTTCCCCTTGGCATCAAGCGCAAGGCCGTTCGCGCCGCCGGAATTTTCGCGAAAGGTCGTTAGCTTGCCGTCCGCGCTCCACTTATGAATCCGATTATTGGGGATGTCGGAGAAATAAACGTTTCCTTCTGCATCGCCGACCGGTCCCTCGGTGAATTTGAATCCTTCCGAAAGCTTCGTCAGCGATGAAACCTCGGGCGCTTGGGCAGAAACAAGCGAAGCGAGTAGCAAAATCGGAAGCACGCGAAGCGCGACATTGGCGCGCACACGGATTAAGCTAAATATTTTCATGAAACGATCCCTTTTAATTCGCTGAAGTGGCTTCAGCTTTTACCATTCTAAGCCACGCAAGGGGTTCATCCAAGCGGATTGAAAGTGAATACCCCAACCTCCCTTGCACTGACGTGCGAATCATGGAAGACTTCAAGAGTCGCTTGCACCGAGTGCAAGTGCATCAGTTTTATAGGACACGCGAAGTGGAACCTACTGTAGGCAACCGAATCCTCGACCTCTATTGGTATTTCTATGCTCCCTATACAGGGCAATGTGGCGGGAGTGCCTTGTTGGGCAGCCGTCCTGCAATTTGGTTGTCACTCATCATACTCTGGCAAGGCCTTTTTTCGTATTCTATGTCTTCAATTCTGGTCGGTGCACATGAGGTGCTTCGCAGCGACACCTACCGAGTCCTACCTTCGAGCGCTTATTGGGAAGTATTCAAGCGACATTTACTCGCTGGAATGCGTCGCTGGCTTTTCACATGGATCGTTTTCGCATTCGTTATGATTTTGTACGGATGTATGGTTTCACTCGCCCTAATCGTGGAAGGTGTGGATTTGGATTGGTGGGGCGCATGGCAGATATTGGAATTGTGCGCAACACCCCTATTGTTCTTGGCCACTCAAGTAATCGCGACGACGGCAATCATCTTGTGGATGCTGTTGCGGAGGGATTACAAAGCGATAAACTGTGCAATATTTGCGTCTATTTTCTTTTTCATTCTGTATCAAGCTATGGCTTGGTATTGCACTTACCTTCCGAGTAGCTGGATATCGTTCAACATAAGCTTGCTGCCAGCATTCAATGAAATATGGTGGCATTCTCAGTCTGGGCTTATGGTTCCGAGAGGTTTTCCGAGTTATCCGGATAAGCTGATGCTTGTTCTTTCGATCGTGGGCTTCACAGTCGTAGTTCGTTCCTTCACGTTTGAACGCTTTTTATCGCCGATGGAATCAAAAGAGGGAAGAACCACGAATGCGTAGAACAGGCGATTTTGAGTCGGACGTCACATCCCGGTATGAACGTTCACTTAAACGGATTGCGCGCCACGATTCCGCCGTAGTCCTGCCCCGAATTGAAATCTTCAGAAATGAGTTCGCTCGCGCCGCTCGCCTTTGCTGCGGCCAGAATCAGTGCATCCCAAATCGAAAGCTGCCAACGCCCTTGCAACTCCAGTGCGGCCTCAAACAAAACCACCGAGTTTTCCAGGATGGTCCAACCGTAGAATTCACGCACAATTTCATTCGCCTCGTCCAAACTCTTCTTACGCCGGGTGAGATTGCGGTGCAGTTCGAGCAAGACTTGAACGCTAATCGCCGTTTCACCCGGCGCATCTTGCCAACTCTCCCAAAGCGCAATGGAACGCGCTTGCTTTTCGCGATCCGACGGATCATGAGCATAAAGCAGGATATTCGTATCAACGAACCGGATGGCGGTCATAGATTTCGTCGCGCTTGAGGGGCTTTCCTTCTAAGGGAGTTGCGTTGCGCATCCGTTCAATCGCCTTTTTTCGGAGCAAAGCGCGTTCATTCTCACTTAGAGGGGATTTGTAGAACGATGCAGTGGGGCGTTTTTGGACGGAGG
>CAZPIK010000191.1:0-8030 GCA_964586185.1 uncultured Candidatus Sumerlaeota bacterium
ACCCCTTTTCCCGCTCCAAACTTTTCACGCGGATTCTTCCTGAATCCGCGTTTTTCTTTGGAAGATAACGTCCCCCAGACCATGTCCCCCTACTTTCGCTAGAAGGTCGGCACTGAGCGGGATGAAATACAGCGGTTTGGCGTCAAATTCGGACCGGTTGTGTTGTTACCGTGACCGCTGGAGGGCGTACCGGGTCAATTCTGCGACTTTGTTTTCATAAGCCTGGCGTGTGACGAACAGATTTTCGTTGGCTTGGCGCATGTCTTGGATGTTCCGTTGGAGTTCCCCTTCCAAGCGTTGCCGCTCCGCCGGGTCGCCTGCTGCATTGGACGCCGAGTTGAACGTCCGCAGGCGGTCCTGACTTTCCGCCACGCGTAGTGACTGTTCAAACCAAACGTTTTGGGATTGCTCGTAGCGTTCCTGTTCTTGCTGCGAACCCAATCTGATGTTCGTATGATCTGCGGCGCTGAGCGGATCGGGACTGGCGGTGGCGGTTGGCGGCGTCGCCTCATCTGCGACGGTCGGCAGTTCCGGAGTTTCCATGTCAATTTCCTCAAGCGCAATGTCTGCTGGCGAAAGGTGAGGTTCTCCCGACTGAGGCGCCGTAAGATCGCGTAAGCGCGCTTGGGTGGTCTCGTCCGCTTCTGCCAGTTGGTCGGCCGCCAAGCCAATGCTGTCTGCATAGTAGTCAAGAAAACCGCCGATCCCCGGCACCTCGTCGGCAATCGGTTTCAAGGCTTTGAGGAATTTTCCCAGATCCCGCAGCGGTTGGACACGATCCTCACCACTCTGTCGCGATGCGCTGACGAGCTGCTCGATGGCGTTGGCATAATCGCGGCCATCCTGTGCGGTCTTGAGGTTTTCGCCGATCCTTTCGAGGACAGGCATGAAACGATCAAGCCGGTTCCCATTTACGCTGCTGAGGTTGTCCAGTGCAGATTTAATTTGATCCGGTTTGGGTAGGGCTCCTTTCTCCGCTTCTTTACGGAGTCCATCCAATGTGAGGCTAAGCTGTCCCAACGACTTACCCCGTGCGGCGGCCTCGGCCGGGTTTTCCATGTGATTAATCCCGGAGCTGACCCCGCTGTCGCGTTCCGTCTGTTTGGTCAGCGATTCTCGTCCGGGGCCGTCGAGTTTGTTCCACGCCTCGTAGGATAGCGGAACCTGTAGCCGGGAATTGTCGCGAACGGCTTTGTAAAGTGTGTTCAGCTGAGCCTCCAATGCGCGTACCGCAGGACTGTCGGATGATAGCATCCCGGCCTTCTGGGCGGCGCTTCGTGAGGCGGCGCACTGCGCCTCAACGACGACAACACGAGCGGCGAGAGCGGAAAAACGCCGCATGTCGGCTTGCCAACGCGACTTCCATGTGCGCAGGTAGTCGCAGTAGCTGGTGTCCACTTGCGCATTGGGTTGCTTAAGAAAGTCGATATAATTCCGGATAATGTCCACCGAGGTTCCCATTCGGCCCAACGCATCGTGAACTTGCAGCCAGATGTTCCGGCCGAATGTCGCGACTGAATCGGTGGGCGCCTGGACGCGCTCGTAGGCGGCACGGAGGGTTTGCGGTGCGCGGTCGTAACCATAAAGGAACTCCGCGTTCGCGTAGTGCGATCGAATATCCGAGGCCATCCATTCGAGAATCCATGTCCAGCTTCGCTTGAGCATGTCCTTCAGGCCATCGAGTGGGTCGTCTTTTGGGGGTGGCTGCGTCTCGGGGAGGGGCTGAGCTTCGGATGGCTTCGAGGGAGACAGCGGCACCGAGTCCAGCCAGTTCCATTTTGACTCGATGAAGTCTTTCTCCAATTCGCGTTGGTAGTTTTCCATGAGCCGTCCGGTTTCCTCGCCGAGTTTCCCCGAGTTGACATCCGCACGCAGGGAGTCACGGGCCTGAGTCAGAGCGGCTTGGGCGGCGTCGGCCAGTTCCCTCGTCCCCTCGTGGACATATTCCGATCCGGTTAAGCCGGCGCCAGTGTGTAGTTCATCTTGGTACTTGGCTTGCTGGAAGGCCTGAACCGCTGCGCGGGCCGCCCGGAATTTTTCGAGGACATCGTCCTGCGCGTATAGCGTCGTGACGGAGAAAACTAGTAGGGTCGTCGCCGTCAGTCGCTTGAATGTGCTCGTCATCGTGTCTCTCCTTGCAACTATTGGAAGCGGTTGTGCCAGCTCCCATCATAGTACGAATAACAAGACAGATCGGCATCAAAGAGGTTCCCTCAGGGGTGACTACATTCCCTTAATGCGGGACATATGCGATCTGGAACTCATTGAAAATACGTTTAGCGATTTCCCGACTTACTCCCAACTACCTTCAGGCATCGGTTTTTCCTCGACGATCTCGATCAGCACCTTGTCCGGGCCCATGACAAAGAAGCTACGCATTTTATAATCGTCGTCCTGCGCAATCGGCTTCACGATTTCGACTCCATTGTTCTTCAAACGTTCAAAAACCGGATCAATTTTGGGGAACGAGAACGCGATATGATCAATCACGCGGCCTTGAGTTGGTTCGAATTCGAGTAGGGGAGGATACTTCCAGTATATCGGTTTGGGATCGCCCGGTCTGCCAAAAATATTGATCGTGACGTTGGGCGCGGAGACCTGGCTCGCCCAGATTTGAGCCATCCGAACGGCGGGGGAATTTGGGTTTGGCTCATTCGGATTAGGGGGCGGTGGCTTGGGCACATCGCGTTGTGGGCCTTTTAATCCGAGATTTTGAACATACCATCGGACCGTGGCATTTACATCTTCGGCAAGCAGATGAACGTGGCCGAAACGTTGATGCTTAAACCCGCACCAAATTTCGATCACCTCCTTATCCGGTCCATACGCGTACATAAAATGGGTGGAGCCCAGCGGCGTTAGTTCGGTTTCAAATTCCATGCCCGCTTTCTTGCGCCATTCAAATTCCGATGGGCCGTCAATTCCTCCCCAACCGACGTGATAGATCGCGCTTTTTAATTCCCACGGCGGGGGCGCGGGCACTTTTGTAAATAGGAAATATGAACGATCCGTGAGCAGAGCCCATGACGCTTTGCGATAAATGATGGGCACTGCGCTGAAAAATTTTTGATAGTACTTAAGCGAGCGATCTGGATCGGTAACGTTCAAGTGAACATGATGAAAGCGGGCCATTTCGGAAACTGATGTCTCCCCTGCGAAGGAGATTGTGCTGACCCGAAAAAATGCAACGATCCAAAGACATGCGATAAATGATTTGTTGCGCATTCTGTTAACCCTCCATCGTGAATGCGTGATCTTGCAGGAATTTGCCGCAAATGTCCAAAAAGTGTTTGAATCGGAATGCTTCATTTCCTGATCTGTTTTGTGTTTAATCCTCGTGTGAGGCTGAAAGCAAAATGAATCCAATCGCAAAGGAATTGCGCGCGCGGCTTGATGGAGCGCTCATTTCCGCCGTGCCCGCGCCGTTCGATTTGGACGGCAAACACTGCGAGGAGGCGGAAAAATCGCTCATCAAGTACCAAGCGGCGTCGCGCGCGGCGGGGGTTGCGGTCTGGGCGCATACGGGTCGCGGGTTGCGGCTCAATGATGAGGAACGGCATCGCATCTTCAAGCGGTGGCGGATCGGTTTGCGCGAGGATCAGTTCATCGTCGCCGGCGTTGGATGCCCTTCGTCCGCGATGGGCGATACGCTCGACGAGATCTCCGACGCTGAATACATTTCTCGCGCGGCAGACATGGCGCAATCGGCCAAGACTTACGGCGCGGATGGGATTCTCGTTTATGCGCCCGTCAAATTTCGTGGGCGAGCCGATCAAAACGAACTGACGCTTGATTACCATGAATCCATCGCGTCCATCGGTCTGCCCATGATTCTTTTTTATTTGTACGAAGCGGCAGGCGGGATCAGTTACGATCTCGGATTTCTCGAAACGCTGCTTGCGCTCGATGGCGTTGCGGGGATCAAACTTGCGACGCTCGATTCGATCATGACGTTTCAAGATGTCGCGCAACTTGTGACGAAGAAGTTCCCTGAAATCGCGTTGCTCACGGGTGAAGATCGCTTTCTCGGTTATACGATTACGCGCGGGGCCGTCGGGGCGCTCATTGGGATGGGCACCATCGAACCCAATTTACAGGCGGCGCTGCTTCAATATTGGCGTGAGGGGAATTTTGAGAAATTTGCGAAACTCTCGCTTGCGCTTGACGACCTCGCGGAAAATATTTTCGTTCAACCGATGGAAGGTTACATCCGGCGGCTGATGCTCGCGCTTGCGGCGGAAGGCGTGCTTCCGATGGACAAAACCTATGATCCATGGGGACCACCGATCCCACACGCCGAAAAAGTTGCGATTGCGGGCGCGCTCACGCGGTTGCAGACCCTTCGTTTGGATTAAATCGCGTCGGTGGAGCAATCCCAAAGTGTTTCGACTTCCAGAAAAGCTGCTCGTACCCGATGCTGAATTCCAAAAGCTCATACGCATGTATGAGTCCGGCATCTTGCGTGATTCCTCGGCGCAAATTCCGGAAATACTTCTGACTGAATTTGCGTTGGACGTTCGCGCGCGATATGGACCGATAGAAATCGCCCATCCCATCGGTAAAGCGTCGGGACAGCTTTCGCTTCAGCCCAGCCAGATTGAGACAGATTCCGAAGCAGGATTGGCGTTCGTCGTTTTGAAAACAGTTATCGCGGAAGATGAAACAGGTGGAGCCTCGATGGAGGCGTGGAAGGTCAAAAAGCCGCGCATGGTCGTCGAGCGAATTCGCGGCAAGCGCGTGGACGTCGAGGGATGGACGGTTAGCTGGGCGGGCCGTGGATGGGAAGGATCGCTCGCGCAGTATCTCACATTCATGGAGCGCGCGCTCAAAATCGGCGAGGATGGGGAAATGCCTGTCATTCCATCATGCAAATATCATCTTCCGTCCGATGAATCAGAATCCTATCGCACGCATGAATACGACCATACGACGCAGCAACTCCGCGCGACGTGGAAAAAAGTTCATCGGAATTCGCCGCTTGTTCTTGAACAGGATTTTAGTCCGACACTTGCTGGTACCGATGCCGCACAATCGAAGCGCCTGATCTTGAAATGGTTGCGCGAAACTCCTTCGCTCATCAAGCTCGCCGCGCCTGATTGCATCCTTGGGGTTAAGTTAATGAACGCGCTCTTTGATGATGATTTTCAAATCGAAATGATGCGCGCAGTCTGCGAAAAAGTCGGAGCCGCTGATTTTCTCATCTGTTTTAATCGGCTGTTCGATCCGGCACGGCAGTTCGGAGACAAAACCGGAATTGCGTATGGCGGTCCTGATCTCAGCGCACGCAACCTAGAAATGTTGGATCGAGCGCGAGCCGAAGGTATCACCAAAAGATTGGATTCTCCGTTTCCGCCGCTCCCGATCAGCGCCACGGGCGACATTACTTCGGGACGGATGATGGTCGAATACGCTATGCGTGGCGCGACGAGCGGTCAGCTTCACACGTTTTTTCAGCTGCCGCTCGACCAATACCGGCTCAACGGAGTTTCAAGAACCCGCGCCGCGCTCCATGAAATTTACTTTCACCCCGAAAATGGCCTCGTCGCCGCAATGTGTCATTTACGGGTGATTCGAGGAGGAAACACAGAACTCTTCAGATTTTTGGATATCCCGATTCGATAGCCCGCGCAATTGATCTGTAGTAGTGTTTCCCTAGAGAATTCACTGAAACGAGATGTCGCAATGAGCTACACCCACCTCACCATCACCCGCAAAGGTCACGTCGCCGTCGTTGCGCTGAATCGTCCCGATAAGCACAATGCGCTCTGCGAAGAATTGATGCTCGATCTTGTCCGCGTGACCGAGGAATTTCACGGCGACGTGGAGACCCGCGCGGTCGTCTTTACGGGTATGGGGAAGCATTTCAGCGCGGGAGCCGATTTGGCGGAATCCCGAACTCGAATGGCGAAGAAACCTGGACTGCTACAGGCCAAACGTTATGCGCGAATTGGACCTCAAGTCATTCGATGTCTGCACGAGATGGAGCAAATCACGATTGCAGCGTTCAATGGCGGAGCGTTGGGTGGGGGAGCGTGCATCGTGAGCGCGCTCGATTTTCGTATTGCCGCCGAAGACGCCTTCGTTGCGTACCCCGAAATTCATCTTGGCATGAACCTGAGTTGGGGCGCGTTGCCGCTGTGCGTTCATTTGGTGGGTCCCGCGCGCGCTAAGCGAATGGTCATATTGGGCGACCGTGAAAAGGCTACGACGCTCAAAGAATGGGGATTTGTGGATGAGGTTGTGCCGCCCGATCAATTACTTGCGAAGGCTGTGGAACTCGCCGAGACCTACGCGTTGCGCCCGCCAATTCAGGCGCAAATGATCAAGCGAAGCGTCAATCGTATTGCGGGAGCGCTCGACAGCGCACTGACACACATGGACACCGATCAGTTCTTACTTTGTGCTACGACGCGGGATCATGAGGAGGGGATTCGGGCATTTCTGGAGAAGCGAGCGCCTAATTATCGCGGTGCTTAAACTGCGTTTTTCGCCCTTGGTCGCCTTTTTTATTGGCTCTCAACATCTTTCGAAAACGCAGCCACGAAATCTCTTCGGGATATTTGCGAAGGAATTCCTCCTGCAAACGCGCAACACTATTCGCAAACTCACGATCAAACGCTTCTTCGTCCTCGAGCAATTCCTTGGAAAAAGTCATCGGTGTATCGCACTCAACATCAACGCAAGGGCTTGCATGGGCCCATCGGGCTGTGATCGGAATGACGGGCGCGCCGCTCATGCGCGCGAGCAACATGATTCCTTGGCGAAACCTGATCGGCTGCCCTAAGCAAGTTGCTTCTACGGGCGCCGAATCTCCCGCGCCTCCGTCTATCGCCATGCAAACGAATCCGCCTTTGCGCAAACGATTCAGCATCGTTTTCATCGCGCGGGCGCGATCGCTCGAATCGCCCGATTTTACGGCGTGGTAATTGAGTCCCGGAACTTCAAGTACCGTGCCGTCCATCCGCAGGAAATCCACGGTTAGCCTAAGCTTGTATAAGGCAGAGGCGGTAATGAAATAGCCTCCCATGTGCCAGAACATGAGAATCGCGGGCTTGCCAGATTTTTTTAGATCGAGCAACGTATTCTCGCCGTGCCATCGAACTAACCCGTCCTGGGGAATACTTCGGACAAGCGGTCGAATTACATGCATCAATTGGCGTTTGCTCCGAACAATCGCGATTCGGGTCGCAATTTGTCGAGCGCGGGGTTTGACAGAGGAACCGAATACGCGAATCACCTGCTCAGGGGTGGGACGCATTAATCCCAGCCGTGAGGCTATACTGCCTAACATCGCACCAATCCAAAAGGTCACGATCCACACGACTTGCACGAGATGATGTTTAGCAAGTTGGAACATGAATCCTCAACGCGAACTACGATCGTTACACGCGATTTCGAAAGCGGCTACTCCGATTTTTCAGTTTTCTTGCGATCTTTGGTTTTGTGAGTTCGGCTTGCCTTGAACATTCGGCGAAATCGAATCCACGAGATCTCTTCGGGATATTCGCGAAGAAACTTTTCCTGCAATGCGATGGCGCGATTGGCAAACTCCCTTTCGAAAGCATCTGTATCCGCGCGCGATTCGTCTGAAAAAATAAGGGGTTCTAACGCGCGCATCTCGATGCGAGTATGCGAATCAGCCCATCGCGAGATGATCGGAATAACAGGCGCACCGCTGAGTTTTGTAAGCGACATGATTCCCTTGCGTAACTCCACCGTGAGTCCCAGACACGTCGTTTGTATTGTCGGCGCGTCACCCGCGCCGCTATCCATCGACAGGCAGACCAAACCCCCGCCGCGCAAACGATTCATCATAGCACGAAGAATCTGTGCCCGTTCGCCCGCCGTTCCAGATTTAACGTTTAAAAAATTCAAACCCGGCAATTCCGTCGAAATGGCGTCCATTCGCATGATATCCATCGGAATATTCAGTTTATAAAGCGCGGAAGCTAAACCGAAGTAACCTCCCAGATGCCAAAACATGAGGATGGCCGGTTTGCCCGCACGGTGAAATTCCAAAATGCGCTCCT
>CAZPIK010000192.1:0-7981 GCA_964586185.1 uncultured Candidatus Sumerlaeota bacterium
CGAAGAGGCTCGCCAGCTTTATGAATCGGCATTATTGCTCGATCCCAAATTCATTTTCGCGAGATTGGGATTGGGCAGGCTCAGCTTACAAGCAGGCGATCTCGATCAGGCGCGCGCGCATTTCCAAAGCGTGCTCGATCAGGATCCCTCGAACGCCGCCGCGCTTGATGCGCTGCAAAGCATCCGCAAATAATCTCCCCCGCCTCTTCTTACTTGCCGCTTCATGACGGAGACCGGATAATCCGGAAATGGAACCTTCAACCACCACAAATGAAAACGCGCCGCACACAGCCCCATGGGTTTCCCGCGCGCTGGTATTGGGATTTGTCGTTTGGATTGTGGGCTTTGGCGCGGTCGCTCTATTTAGATCGTTGAATCAAAGCGGAGCAGAAGTCACGGTCGAATCGCCCTTCAAGCCGTGGGAAGGGGTTTGGTCAGGGGAACTCGTAACTCTCGACGCCGATGGGAAAGAGGTAAAGCGAGTTAGAGTTCGGCAAACGTATCGCCATGTTCTTGCCGATAAAGATTTTCGGCAGGAAGTTCATATCGAGGTCACCGATCCCGCGACGGGAAAGACCGAACTCGATCGCACGCTCAATTCCGCCGATTTCAAAGGGGCTTGGATGAAGCGCAAAACCATCCGCGCTAATGGACACGAAACGATCAAGTACGTCGGACGAATTGAGAACGGCGCGGTGATTTGGAACCGCTCGCTTCCGGGAATTGAGGAGACGTTCCGCGAATGGATTGAAGGAGACGTCAGCCGCGTGGAAGGAACGGGCGTTTACAGCGGCGAAAAACCGGAGACGCTAAAGTTTGTGGGTGAGTTCCGCCGAGTAATCGTTGAAAAGTGAGAGCACTAAGGCTCTGTAGATACAAACGCATTTTCTGAATTGATTACATGCGAATAAACAATGGAATCACAATCATGAGTGAGCCACTCGACGATCAAAGGATTGGAATGGACAAGATAAGTACGCGTCAACGTGTTCTAATAGATATCTTCATTGGAATTGTCATTCCCATTTTATGTTTTGCTTTTGATCCCGGAATATTTGAGGGGGGAATATTGTTCGGAAGAGCACCCTTTTCAAGATTCGCGCTGTATTTCTATTGCATCACCACTCTGGAATGCGGATGCCTCCTTCTCTGGTTGGTTTCACAAGACTATTGGGGTGCATTTTCTCGCTGGGTTCTCGGCGCACTCCTCTACATAGGATTCTTATTCGCGCTTCTCACCGGCATTGCGCTTCTACCGTTCAGTTTGGTGGGAATAGTTTTCTTGGGCATCGGCGTCCTTGGGTTCGCCCCTTTTATCACGGCAAGAGTCTATCTCCGCAACGCGATGATCGCGTTGACGCCAAGTAAGGATTCGCCTTTAACTGGTAAACAGAAGTCTAGGGCCTCGATCTTTGCTTTGATCATAATTGCCATACCGTTAGTCACATTGTGTCAAATGGATTTGCAGGTTGCTTCAGCCGTGAAACTCTTGATTCGCGGTAAAGATGATCAAGTAGGTGTCGCCATTGAGCAGTTGAAATCATATTTCCCAGATTACGCCCGAATGGAACTTATCGAGTATTATTCCAGTTTGGATTCGGAAGTTGAGTCCAAAGAAATGGCGCGCATAGCGTCAATTTACAAAGAACTGACAGACGATGATATAGAATTTGAATTAGTCTTCGATTAAGGCGTGCATACTTCATGGACCCGCAATTGTGCTTCGGAGTTTTCAAAAAGCCACTCCTCGCGATCCTCGTTTGGGCGACGGCGTTTTTTGTCGTTGTAGTCGCGTTCGATATGCTGCCGTGGCTGCGCGGACCTTCGGAGGGACAGTGGCGCTGGGTTCACGAGCCGAAACCGTGGTCGCGACCCATCGGCTTTGCAATTCCATGCGCCGCGGGATTGATCGCGTTGATGGCGTTGTCCGGTTGCGCGTTTGCGGCGCGAAATTCAAAAGGGTTCGCGCAACTCATGTTGCTGGCCGCCCTCCCGCTCGGGTTCGGATTTCAGTTGGGACTTCTCAAAACCGAAGGGGAACGTCCGGCGGCGACGCTGGTTAGGCGTACCGCCGACAATTTTTTCACTTCTTATTTCACCGTCGCCGCAATGCCGATGGCCGAAGATCCGCGCGAGTTTCTCGATCAACACGCCGAATTCCTCGGCGAGAATAATCTCTATTTTCTCCACGCCGTGACCCATCCTCCGGGCGGAGTGCTTTTTTTTCGAGCCGCCATCGCCGCATGCGAGAATATTCCGGCGTTGGGAAATTTCTGGCGCGCCCGTGTCGAAGCGGCGGGAGTAAGCCCAGCGGAATTCAAGCAGCCGCTCACGGCAACGCAATTGGCCGGAGGGCTATTTGCGGCGTGCCTTATTTTATTCATGGGCGTTGCCTCGTGCGTCCCCGTCGCCGCGATCGCTCGGCATCTTTCGGACGATGCGCTCGCTTCGGCGCGGGTCGGAATTCTTTGGACGCTGGTCCCCGCCAACGCGATCATGGGACCGCAATTGGATCAAGTTTTAACGCTACTTGTCGCGGCTTTCTGCATTGCAATGGCTGGCAGTAGCTTGGTGTCCGCAATACTCGCAGGAGTGTTAGCGGGTCTTGCACTTCAGACTTCCTACGGTTCGCTTGCGCTATTGCCCGTCGCGGGGTTGGCTGGTTGGTTGATTTCCGATCGAATGAAATTGGGAATCAAGCGATCCCTTCCTACGTTTGGAATCGTAATGTCCTTCGCGCTTTCGTTCAACCTCGCTCCGATGATTTTCGGCCATGAACCATGGGCGGCGTTTCGTCATTCGATGTCGAACCACCACGCGATCATCGGCAGGAGAGATTACGCGACGTGGCTCATTTTCAATCCGCTTGATTTCGCCGTGTTCCTCGGAACTCCGATCTCTATGCTATTTGTAGAGCGGGCCTTTTGTGCGGCGAAGCAATGGAAAGTGCGCGAAAGCAATCCTTCAGATCGGTTCGCGCTCGCGGCGTTCGGTGGAGTCCTATTGCTTACATTGACTGGCGTCGCGCGCGGCGAAGTCGGACGCATCTGGATGCCACTCATGCCGATTTCATTGGTCGCCGCGCTATCGCCGCAAGTGTCGAGCCAAGCCGCGGAGCCTTCTAAATCGAATGCTATTCAGCCGCGCGAAGCGGTAATATTAGGAGCGCTTCTTGTCGCTTGCGCCTGCGTGATTCGTCTCAAATGGCGGGTTCCATGAACCGAGCAATCTTCCTTTTCTTTGCGTCCTTTCGTTTCTTTGCGCTTAAATGTTCGGCGCGTAATCTTCGATCCCTTTAGATCGTCGCCGCGAATTGCAAATGAACGTCACGCGAACTCGATTTCTCATTCTTGGCGCTGGGCCGACCGGTCTAGGCGCGGCTTGGCGACTGCATGAGCTGGGCGAAACCGATTGGCGGCTGATCGAAGCTTCGGATCGCCCCGGCGGGCTCGCCTGCTCGATCCTCGACGAGCGCGGTTACACTTGGGACATGGGCGGCCATATTCAGTTCTCGCATTACGATTATTTCGACCGCTTGATGAATGAATTGCTCGCGCCAGAGGAATGGCTTTCTCACGAGCGTGAGTCGTGGGTTTGGATCGAAGGGCGGTTTGTCCCCTATCCGTTTCAAAACAATTTGCGTTACCTAACTCCGGCAACTCGCGACGCGTGCGTTGAGGGATTGCTGAAGTTGAAAGATGTGCCAACGAAGAAGCCACGACACTTTGCGGATTGGTATGAGGCTACTTTTGGCGAAGGAATCTGCCGCGCGTTCATGCGGCCTTATAATTTCAAAGTATGGGCATATCCGCCGGAAGAAATGGATTACCGATGGATCGGTGATCGCGTTGCGGTGACCAACGTTGAGCGCGTGATGGAGAATATCCGACTGGAGCGCGATGATCTTTCGTGGGGTCCCAATCAGACGTTTCGTTTTCCTCTGCGCGGCGGCACGGGTGAAGTGTGGCGACGATGCGCGGCGAGATTACCCGCCGAAAAGTTGAGTTTGGGCACGGCCGTCGCGTCCATTGATACGTCGCGACGCCGCGTGACGACAAAGTCGGGCGAGACCATCGAATACGAATCTCTCATCTCGACGATGCCGCTTGATCGGCTGATCGCGATCTCTGATCTTGCGAAAGATGAAAAAGCGTCGGAGGCCGCCTCGCGTCTGCTCCATTCCTCGACCCACGTCGTTGGGCTGGGCGTCCATGGCGCTCCGCCCGATTCCATCCGCACAAAATGTTGGATGTATTTCCCCGAGGATGATGCGCCGTTTTATCGCGCGACGGTTTTCTCGAATTACTCGCCGAACAATGTCCCGGACATCCGGCAGGGCTGGTCTCTGATGGTCGAGGTCAGCGAATCGTCGCACAGGCCTGTGGACGCGGCGCGAATTGTCGAAATGTGCGTGCGCGGCGCGGCGGCGACAAAACTGGTTGAGCGAAAAGAAGACATTGTTCACACCTGGCATCGTCGGCTGGAGCACGGATATCCGACTCCGGGATTGAAACGCGACGAAGCGCTGGCGATATTGCATCCGCTCCTCGAATCACGCGGCGTTTTTTCGCGCGGGCGATTCGGCGCATGGAAATACGAAGTCTCGAATCAGGACCACTCGCTTATGCAGGGCGTTGAATGCGTGAACCGACTTTTAAACGCCGAAACCGAGATGACGCTCGATCATCCGGAGATTGTCAATAAGCCAAAGCTGTGAAGGAAGGCTTCAACTAAGCGATCCGCAGATTTCTCTGATTTCGCAGATCATAATATCCACTTGCCCCATCCACCACCCGAGTCGCATAATTAGGTCGGTCAGGATGGTAATCCCAATGTCCTCGAACACCGATTTTCAACATCGCCTGCAACACCGAACCGCCTCGCGTCGCGGCTTCGCCTCGATGATCGGGCTGCTGATGGTGCTCGTCATCATCAGCTATCTGATGTACGAGGGCTACTTGAAGCCGCAGGGAGGCGCGGGTGGACAGCGTCCGGCCGACATCTATAAAGGCAAGGCGCGAAAATCGGCCTGCGCGGCGAACTTGGACGCGCTCAGGACGCAGATCGCCGCCGTGATGCCTGACGGAAAAATGCCTTCAGTCAATATCCTCCGGCGCAAACTGGGCACGACGTATAGTTGTCCCGAGGATGGCATTTACCAAATTGACCGTGATGGCAACGCTTATTGCACGCTCCACGATCCTGCTCCCGATTCGCGTATCGGGTCGGTTATTAGTCTGCAAGGTCCCAATTCTCCCAGTTCGGATTCCAATATAGGTTCGGACGCGCCTGATTTTTAATCCGATTTAAGCCAATCTTTTTTTTTGGCTCGTCCGTCCACTACATATGAAGAATACTCCCACGCGCAAACTTTTAACCATTTTAACCGCGGTGATCCTGCTGGGTGCGGGTTATTGGCTCGGCGCGACCCGCGAGGGGAAAAAGCTCGATCCCGCGCGGCCAGCCCATGCGGGTCTCCGACCCGATTCCCGCCGGGATAGCGTGGTCGTCGAAGTTGCGAAGAAGCTCAGCCCGGCCATCGTGACCATCAACACCACAATGCTCGTGCGTGACCGTCCGCGTATCAATTTTTTCGGTTCCGATATTCAATTGGGACAAGGAAGAGTCAAAGAGGGACTTTTCCCTTATATGGGATCGGGATTCCTCATCTCAGGCCGTTCGTTGCTTGGCGATTCTGAATCGGCGAAAAGTTCCAAGGCCGACAAGATTTATGTAATCACGAACTATCACGTCGTCCAAAACTCCGAGCGAATTTTTGTGACGCTGACCGACGGTCGCGAATTCGAGGCGCGGATGCTCGACGCCGATGCGGTTGTGGACGTTGCGCTGCTTGAACTGAAGGCGGAGAAGGTCGGGAACATCGAGACTGCCATGCTCGGTGATTCGGATGAGATCATGGTCGGCGAGACGGTCGTCGCGCTCGGCAACCCCTTTGGCCCCATCATCGAAGATCCCAGCCCCAGCGTAAGCGTCGGCGTGATTAGCGCGGTCAATCGTTCGTTCCAACCCGAGGTTGATCCCCAATCCGGCAATGCGCGGGTTTATCAGAACATGATTCAGACCGACGCGGCGATCAATCCCGGCAACAGCGGCGGGCCGCTCGTGAATATGGATGGCGAGGTTATCGGCATCAATACCTTCATCATTTCACCGGGCGGATCGCAGGGGCACGCTTCATCGGCGGGAGTCAACTTTTCAACTCCGATTAACCGCGCGCTTCGCGTTGCTCAGGAAATCCTCAAATACGGCAAAGTCCGTTCGCTCTACGTGGATTTCAACGTATGGGCGGTCAATCGCCAGCTTGTAGCGAGGTATGATCTAAAAGAAGATCACGGAATGCTTGTGTATAATATGGCGCGCAAAGGTCCGGCACAGGCTGCAGGATTGGAACTTGGCGACGTCATTTTAAGAATCAATGGCCGCGAAGTCCGCACCGAGGATGAGTTTTACGCGACGATTTATTCTCGCACGGTGGGCGAGAGGCTCAAATTTCAAATCTCGCGCGATGGAAAAATCGCCGAACTTGAATATGAAATTCAGGAAGGCGTTGCGCAATAAATCGCGCTACTTAACAAACCGATATTTGATCAGCGTCCAGAGGGAGACGAGGCCATCGCCCCAGTAAATCTTTTTACCTTCGGAGCGTCCTCGCGGAGTGTACTGAATCGGAATTTCAACAATCTTGCATCCTCGTTTAATAAGTTTCACCGCCAATTCAACAGTAAACGCGAAATCGTTGTTTACAATGGTGAGACCCTCAAAGGTATGCCGTTTGAAGACCTGATAGCACGTCTCCACGTCCGTCAGTTTCGTTCGATAAAGCAGGTTCACCATTTCAGTAATCACACGATTGCCCCAGTATTGGAGCAATCCCATCGTCGGTTTACCGCGCAGGAAACGCGAACCGAAAACCACATCGCACAGGCCGTCCATTAAAGGTTGGATGAGCTGCGGATAATCCGCGGGATCGAGTTCAAGATCGGCGTCCTGAAAAATAACGATCTCGCCTTGCGCTCGCGCGATGCCGAGTTTTAAGGCATTGCCGCGTCCCGATCTTGCGGATTCATAGATGACCGTCGTCGCGGGTTTGGATTCTTCGCCTGCAAGGATTTCGCGAGTGCCGTCCGAAGATGCGCCGTCCACGATAATGATCTCTTTGGCTATCGGAACGGATCGAATCTTCTCGAGGATGAGTTCAATCGTGCGGCGTTCGTTATAAACGGGGACAATAACGGAAAGGATCATCGGCGAGGTCCGGCCAGCCCTTCCTTGATCGCCTCGACCACGCTGTCAATTTGCTCAGGCGTGAGGTTGGGATGGAGCGGCAGGGTGAGTTCCCGGGCGGCATAATTTTCGGTTTTTGAAAGCAAAACCGCCGCCGTCGGGACATTGCGTTTGTAATATTCGAATTGATGAATGGGAGGATAGTGGTGTGACGTTTGAATGCCACGGGTTTGGAGCGTTTCTCGCACGCGGACGCGCTTTGCTCGATCGGGCAACAAGATCGGAAAAACATGGCACGCGGGGAAATACCATGAGCTATCTTGCGCAAAAGGCACGACGACTTCTGGAACTTCGGCAAGCAACGCCTGATACCGACGGACAAGCGTGTGACGTTTCCATTGGTTCACTTCAAGTTTGCCAATTTGCGCCAGCCCCAGCGCGGCCTGAATTTCGGTCGGGCGAAAATTCCAACCCGGAGCGATGGTATCGTATTCCGGCGGGCCGCCTTTATATCGCTCCCAAGTTGAAAGCGTAAGCCCGTGTTGGCGAAGCAACCGTACCTTTTCCGCGATGTCGGCGCGATTGGTGACGACCATTCCACCCTCGCCCGTCGCAAGATTCTTATTGGAGAAAAACGAGAAAACCCCCGCGTCGGCGCAGTTACCGAGGCTCCGCTGTTCGTCGAGCGCGCCGCCGATGCCGTGCGCAGCGTCTTCAAACAGATGGATCGGCCCTC